>JAFZGK010000116.1 GCA_017555445.1 Bacteroidales bacterium | reverse complement strand
GCATAAGCCCTTTCCACCTTGGCGAGGGCTTTTTCTACGCTTTCATCGATGGCGAGAAGTACTCCAACGCGGCGGTGACCCGCAATTTCAGGCTTTCCGAAGATTCTGATCTGCACTCCCGGCTCAGAAAGCACTTCGTCAAGGTTGCAGAACTCATATTCCTTTGTATTGCCCTCTACAACGATAGCCTTTGAAGCAGAAGGGCCGTAGAACTGTATCCCCGGTACTGGAAGTCCGAGGATGGCGCGCGCATGGAGGCCGAACTCAGACATGTCCTGAGAAATCATTGTTACCATACCTGTGTCGTGAGGTCTTGGAGAAACCTCGCTGAAGATCACCTCGTCACCCTTGATGAAAAGTTCTACTCCGAAGATGCCATAGCCTCCGAGAGCATCGGTGATGGCCTTTGCGATAGCCTCAGCCTTTGCGATGGCTCCATCTGCCATCGGCTGCGGCTGCCATGACTCGCGGTAGTCTCCGTCCACCTGGTGGTGTCCGATAGGCTTGAGGAAAGTAGTGCCTCCGCTGTGACGTACAGTCAGGAGGGTGATCTCATAATCAAATTTCACGAAACCTTCCACGATGACCTTGCCGCTTCCTGCGCGGCCGCCTTCCTGCGAGATAGTCCATGCCTTGTCGATGTCTTCTTCGCACTTGATAGTGCTCTGACCGTGACCTGATGAACTCATTACCGGCTTCACGACGCATGGGATGCCGATTTCCGCTACCGCAGCATCAAACTCCTCGCGGGTCTCCGCAAAGCGGTATGGTGATGTAGGAAGTCCGAGAGTCTCTGCTGCGAGACGACGGATACCCTCACGGTTCATTGTAAGTCTTGTGGCCTTTGCTGTAGGAATGACATTGAAACCTTCCTCCTCGAGCTCTACGAGCTTGTCGGTAGCGATTGCCTCGATCTCAGGAATGATGAAATCTGGCTTTTCCTCCTTGATGACAGCCTTGAGAGCCTCTCCGTCTAGCATTGAAAGAACATGGTTCCTATGAGCGATATGCATTGCAGGTGCATTTGCATACTTGTCAAGTGCCACCACTTCCACTCCATAACGCTGGAGCTCGATAGCTACTTCCTTTCCGAGTTCTCCCGATCCGCAGAGAACAGCCTTCTTTCCAGAATTTGTAAATGTCGTTCCTATCTTAGTCATAGTATCAGGTATTATATCTTCACAAAGATAATAAAAAACAAAGACGAATCCCCGGTAGAGATCCGTCCTTGCCAAAAAATATTACTTATTATCAGAAAGAAATCACAACCGCTCTGCTGAGTTCTGGCTTTGCAGCCTTCTTTACCACCTCAGACTTCACGATCAGTCTTTCTTTTGCGATGCCGTACTTTGTGGTGAGAATGTCGAATACATACTTTCCTCGAGCCTCACTGAGCTGCTGATTGCGCTTTGCTCCACCAGTGTTGCCGTCAGCTGATCCCATCACTGTGAGATATATCTTCGTGTTCTTGTCCACTTTCTCGATCAGGTTCTTTGCGAGGAAGTCAAGATGTGCAAGCTCCTTCTCGTTGAGGACGGCCTGGCCGATGTTGAAATAGAGAGTCGCAGGTCCCATTTCATCGAAGAAAGTAGTATAGTCCATCTTCGGCTGATTCTTCAATGTGTTCACCTGTTTCTTCAAAGCTGAATTCTCCTTTGCCAGTCCGGCGTTCTCCACCTCAAGTGCTGCATTCGCCACTTCCATTGCTGCCATGGCAGTCTCAAGAATTGCCGCTCTTTCCTCGTTGGCAGCTTCGACTGCTGCAACGATTGTGGATGTTCTTGTGAAAGCTGGCCATCCAAGATCCACAGCAAGACCCGCAGTCACAGAAGGAAGAATAGCTACACCATCTGACTGGATCACTCGTCCGTTCACCAGGGTAGCTCTCATGTCGATGACAAGATCGAGTCTTTCGACAAGGCGGAGATTATGCAGAAGACCTGCTCCGGCAGCAATCTCGTTGTTTGCATAGGTGCTGTTGTCCAGGCCATAAGTGCGGAAGAACCCTGCGTGAGCGTATGGCACGAGGTTCCAGAATCTGGTTTCCTTATAGCCTCCCAGTGCGTCGGACATGTTCCAGAGAAAATCGCCGTGGAAGTACATGTAGCCGAGTTTTGTCAGATACTGACCCTGTTCAGTGTCCAATACAGGAGCAAGTGCAGTAGCCTGGTCTGACCATGCACCGGTCTGGAATCCCTGATAACCGATCCTCATACCGACAGCTGGAGTGAACCATTTGCCGAGATTGGCATCAATGCTTGGGGAGATTCTTATATCATATCCTTCATTGAGCAGGATGTTGATGCCACCTCCCGCACCGATAAACCAATTGTCGCCAAATCGGTTTGTTTCATAAGGGCCACGGACAACTTTTCCGTTCTCATCCCTGTTTCCGTTCTCCTGTGCATTGAGCGCAGGGGTGGCTGTCAATGAGACAGCAATCAGAGCCGCAGCTCCAAATAAAAAGTTAAGACGTTTCATAACCACTACTATTAAATGTGTTGTTATGAAACGCCTATACAAATTTGAGGAAAAAACCCTCTTATGGTCGAAAAATTTTTATTTCTTCTCCTTTTCCTCCTCTACGGTAGGTGCCGAATGCTTGTACTTGAATCGGCGGATCTTCTGAGTTGCAGTCTTCTCGAAAGGCTCCTTCATCACCTCGACAGAACTTACCTGTGAAGCCTTGCTCACGCTCTTGTTGGTGGCTTTGAGCACCTTCGCCTTCCAGCTGTCAAGCTTTTCATAGAGCTTGTCCTCGCTCTCCTTGTCCCACTGGATGAAGTTCTCTGCCGGCTGGACGAGAGCCACGAGCTTGCCGTCACGTTCTACGACGATGGACTCGCTTACGCCCTCAACATTGTTGATCACATTCTCGATCTCCTCAGGATAGATGTTCTCACCTGAAGGTCCGAGAATCATATTGCTGTTACGTCCCTTGATGAAGAAACGACCCTTTTCATCCTGGATGGCGATGTCGCTTGTGCGGAACCATCCGTCCTCTGTGAATACGCTCTTTGTGCGGACAGGATCCTTGTAATAGCCGAGCATCACGTTCGGACCCTTTGCAACTACTTCACCCTCACCGGTTTCCGGATTGATGTTATGAAGCTTGAGTCTTACGTTATATACCGGATAACCGAATGAACCTACTGTTCTCCAGCCGTTCATCGCATAACCGAGGAGTGGGGAAGTCTCTGTGAGACCGTAACCGATGGCATATGGGAACTTCGCATCAAGAAGGAACTTCTCTACCTCAGGGTCGAGCTTTGCTCCACCGATACCATAGAATGTCACATGACCTCCGAAAGTAGCCTTGAGCTTCATGCCGATGATGCGGCACATGAGGCCGTGCATGTGCTCGTTCATCCATGTGAGAGTACGGCTCTTCTGGATCGTAGGAAGCACGCTGCCCTTGTATACCTTCTCGATGATGAGCGGAACTGTGAGCATGGTGGTCGGCTTCACGATCTTGAGAGCCTTCATGAGCAATGATGCCACTGGCGGCTTCGGAAGATAATATACAGTTGCACCGCAGTACAACGGATAAAGCATACCGAGAGTCATCTCAAGCGTATGTGCCATCGGAAGTACTGAAAGCCATCTGTCCTTCTTTGTCCTCTTGCAGGCATGGTAGCATGTGATCACATTGGATGCAAGGTTTCTATGGCTGAGAACCACACCCTTTGCGCTGCCTGTAGTACCTGAAGTGTAGATGATGGTTGCGATATCGTCTGGAGTAGGGACGGATGTCTTTCCGTCGCATGTAAACTGCTCATCATCAGCCTGAAGTACTTCAAAAGTGTCAAGGTCAATGACGAGAGTCATCTTGTCACGGCACTCCTTGCTGAGCTTGCCTGCAAGCTTCTGTGATACGAAGATTACCTTGCTTTCAGAGTGGTTTAGGATGTTTGTAACCTCGTTTTCCGAGCTGTCAGGAAGAATAGGAATTGCGATGCGTCCGAATGGAACAAGGCTGAAGAAAGCCACTGACCAGTTCGGCATGCTCTGCGAAAGAATCGCAACCTTATCACCTGCTCCGATGCCGTATTGAGTAAGCTTCTTTGAAAGATTGTCACACTTCTCTTTGAATGAACTGAAGGTATAGCCTCCTTCAGTAGTGTCGTACCACTGTGTATACTGCTTCTTGCTGTATGCAGCGGTACCATAGTCGTACAGTTTTGCAAGGGTATCCATATATTTCTCCCTCACCTTCTGTACTCTTTTGTACACTTGAATCATAAAATATAAATTTAGGTATAGGTTTATTTAGTACGATAAAGCTCCGGATGTTTGCCCACGAGATGCATCTGCTCGTAAAGCTCCTGAATTCGTGCCATATCAGCCTTCGCGTCATCGGTAAGTTCAACCTTCTCACCACGGCTGACATGTTTTGTGCCCCAGTCGAAATACCCCATGTATACCGGGCATCCCACCTCGCGGGCTATTGTGTGGAAACCTGTCTTCCAACGCTTTACCGGCTGACGTGTTCCCTCAGGCGCGAGAGCGAGGTGCACGACCTTCTTTGACTTCATCTCCTTGATGACGCTAAGAGCCACGCCGCTTCCTCTCTTTCTGTCCACGGGGATACCACCCATCTTGCGGAGAAGCCAGCCGAGAGGTCCTACGAAGAGATCACCCTTCACCATGCAGTAAGGCTTACCGCCCACTGATACATAATAAAGGTATGAAATCACGAAATCCCAGATTGATGTGTGCGGCACACCGAGGATAATACATTTGTCTTCTGGTACGACAGGAGTATCCGCTGTCCATCCGAGGGCCTTAAGCAGCCATCCGCAAAATTTTCTCCACATAATATTAAATGTTTACATCTTCGAGCTCCTGAGCGCTCTTGAGATTGTCATAAATGAAAGTCTGTCTCTCGTAAGTGTTCTCTCCCATGAAGAACTCCATGATCTCCTTGATCGACTCCTCGTCGCTGAGACGCACCTTGTCGAGTCTCATGTCCTTGCCGATGAAGCCGGTGAACTCCTCCCACGAGATCTCTCCGAGACCTTTGAATCGTGTGATCTCCACCTTGCCCTTCATTGAAGCGATTGCCTTCTCCTTCTCTTCCTGGTTGTAGCAGTAGCGCACCTCATTCTTTGTCTTCACTCTGAAGAGCGGAGTCTGAAGAATGTACACGTGTCCTCTTCTTACGAGGTCAGGATAATATTTAAGGAAGAATGTGAGAACGAGCATGCGGATATGCATACCATCGTCATCGGCATCGGTTGCTACGATGATTCTTCTGTAGCGGAGATCGTCGATGTCCTCCTCAAGTCCGAGTGCATTAATGAGAAGGTTGAGCTCCTCATTCTCGGCGAACTTCTTAGGACCCTCCTTGTAGCAGTTCATCGGCTTACCGCGGAGCGAGAACACAGCCTGGGTCTCTGCATTGCGGGCCTTGGTGATGGTTCCGCTCGCAGAGTCTCCCTCGGTGATGAAGATGCTTGTCTGGTCGCGGAGGTCCTCCTTGGCTGCAGGAAGCTTGTCCTTATAATGATATTTGCAGTCACGCAACTTCTTGTTGTACACGCTTGTACGCTTGTTGCGCTCCTTTGTCTTCTTCTGGATTGACGAGATCTCCTGACGCTCCTTCTCCGAAGACATGATCTTCTCCTGAAGCACTGGCACGATCTCCTTGTGCATGTGGAGATAATTGTCAAGAGTAGTCTTTACGAAATCATTGACGAAGCTTCTGATGGTCGGACCCTGCTCGCTGCTGCGTGTGCCGTCCGGATTCTCGGTTTCTGTAGTCCACATATAGGTGGAACCGAGCTTTGTCTTTGCCTGGTTGGCGAAGATAGGCTCCTGAATCTGGATGCTGATCGCTCCGATGATGCCCTGACGGATGTCCTCTGGAGCGAAATCCTTCTTCGAATATGTCTTGAAGAACTCCTTGAGAGTCTTTGATACAGCCTCACGTACAGCTGCAAGGTGGGTACCTCCGTCGCGGGTGTTCTGACCGTTCACGAACGAAGTGATGTTCTCACCATAGTTGCTTCCGTGAGTGATCACGATCTCGATGTCTTCGCCTGAAATATGGATAGGCTGGTAGAAAGGAGTTTCCGAAAGGTTCTCGTTGATAAGGTCAAGGAGACCGTTCTCAGATTTGTATGGAGTGCCGTTGAGGTTGAGAGTCAAGCCCTTCTTCAAGTACGAATAGTTCTTGATCATGTGCTCGACATACTCCATACGGTATGAGTAACCTACGAAAAGAAGGTCGTCCGGAGTGAACTGCACGAATGTACCGTTCTTCTCTTTGGTCTCATTCATTCCGGAGTCAGTCAGCTTGCCGGCGCTGAAGGTAGCCCAAGAACACATTCCGTCACGGTAAGCCTCCACGCGGAAATACGACGAAAGCGCATTCACAGCCTTGAGACCCACACCGTTCAGACCAACGGACTTCTTGTAGCCCTTGGAGTCATACTTGCCACCGGTGTTGAGGATGCTTACTGCCTTCACGACAGAATTGAGAGGGATACCTCGTCCGAAGTCCCTCACTGTCACCTCTTTTTCGCTTACATTGATCTGGATCTGCTTTCCGAATCCAGCAGAGAACTCATCGATGGAGTTGTCGACGACCTCCTTCAGAAGCACATAGATACCGTCCGCCGCATCGTCACCGTTACCAAGAGTACCGATGTACATTCCCGGTCTCAGACGGATGTGCTCCACGCCCTCGAGCGTCCTGATGTTGTCGTCGCCATAATTGGCTGCAATATTTTCTGTTTCCTTTGCCATATTCCTTAAAAGACAATATCGGGCAAAGATAGGAAATTTTTTGGGAAAAATGCTATTCGCGGACCATGAGTGTGAAGCTTTCGCGAATGCCTTGATATACAGATTCGGCGTAGAT
>JAFZGK010000115.1 GCA_017555445.1 Bacteroidales bacterium | reverse complement strand
TACCCATCAGCATGAAGAAGCACATGCTCATCACCATCATGGTGATTTGCAGGCAGATATGGGCTGCGATCACGAAGACCTGCATGGCATTCATGCAGAGTCGTACGAGTCTGAGGAAATTGCTGAGGCCGCGTTCCATATCGACCTTCTGAGCGAGGACTGGATGAACGTCCTCTTTGCAGGTCTGAGCATCATAATGCTCTTTGTCCTGCTGTTCGCATCCGACCATTTCGTGGACGAGCACCTCTGGAACCACATCATCAGGAAACACCTCCCGGTAATCTTCGCATGGACATTCGGCGTCCTTCTGGTACTCGGAATCGCACTGCAGTACATCGACATCGAACATTGGATCAGTGACAACACCGTACTCATGATCCTTCTTGCGACAGCAGTCGGCATCATCCCCGAGTCCGGCCCGCACATGATATTCGTGACCCTTTACGCCGCCGGAGTCGTACCGATGCCTGTCCTCCTTGCCAGCTGCATCTCACAGGACGGTCATTCATCGATCCCGCTTCTGGCCGAAAGCAAGAAGAGCTTCCTTTGGGCAAAGCTGATCAACTGCCTTGTCGCCCTCCTCGCCGGCTTCACCGCAATGTTCTTCATGTAGTACTTCATTTCATACCGACGCGACAAAAATCAGTGAAAATATGTAGCGTCGCTATCTAAATTGCATCATATTACCCTGTATTGAGCAGCGACGCGACAAGAATCTTCATATTTGTGTATCGTCGCAAAAATCTTTCCCTGGTCATTGACGACAACTACACTGTCACCGTATAGAATACAAGAAGCCGGCCCAAAAGGGTCGGCTTCCTGCATCCTACGCCAGTGTGGCGATTAGTTTTTTGGCATGAGGACGATCTCCATGAAGTTGCCTGCAGCAAGAACCTGCTGGAGAACAGACTTTACATCCTCTACAGTGATGTTGCTGAGAGCAGCCTCATACTCTGCATTGTAGTCGATGCCGTACTCGTTGTTAGCCTCAAGAGCGCTGAGCCAGTATGAGTTGTTGATTCTCTGCTCAGGGAGATTCTTCTTGAAGTTCTCGAGAGCCATCGTGAGCTGCTCCTGAGTAGGACCATTCTCTGCAAGATCCTTGAGACCCTTGATTGCGAGCTCACGGAGCTTAGGAGACTTCTCTACGTTAGTGTCGAATGCAACCATGATAGAAGCTCTCTCGTTAGGGATTCTGCGAGCGTTCATAGCTGAGCTTGCACCATATGTACCGCCCTCTTCCTCACGGAGAGTCTTGGTGTAGATCATATCAAGAACGTATGAAGCAGCGCTGAGAACAACCTCAGTCTTGGTGTCAACCGGCATATATGCAGTGTATACCTGATATACAGTAGACTTAGGAGTAGCAAGCTCGAGCTTTACGATGTTCTCAACCTTACCCTCAGCTCTGTTGATCATATTTGCCTCATTGATCTCAGAAGCCTTCTTACCCTTTGCGAGTGAACCCATATACTTCTCGACGAGTGGCTTGAATGTAGCGAGATCCACATTACCTGTCACAGTGAGAGTAGCACCTGCAACATCCTTGAAGAGCTGACGGTATACGCGCTCGATTGTAGCGAGGCTGGCCTTCTCGAGAGTCTCTGCATCAAGAACCACCTGACGAGGATTGTTGTCATAGATAGTCTTGTTGAGCTCATTCTGGAAAAGGAAATCAGGGTTTGTCATAAGGTTAGGGAGAAGCGCCTTGATCTGCTGGATGCCAGTCTCATACTCAGCCTCATCGAAACGAGGATCTGCAAAATAGAGGTATGTGAGCTGGAGAGCAGTCTCCATATCCTTAGGAGTAGTCACAGTCTGGATACCGTGGTTGAATGCGTCGATATAAGGAGCTACGCTTACCTGCTTACCAGCAAGCATCTTGCGGAGAGCTGAAGCAGAGAACTTGGAAACACCGGTATTCATCTGGAAGAGACCCCATACGTTCTCCTCGAATGAAGGCATGTCCTCAGTAGCGATGAGAGTCTGACCACCCTCCATATCAAGCTTCATGATCACCTGATCCTGCTTATACTGAGTAGGGAGAACCACAACCTTGAGACCGTTCTTGAGAGTCCACTCAGTTGCGCCATAAAGACCTTCAGCTTCCTTCTTTACCTTGCTGCCCTTGAGCTTAGCAGAGATAAGCGGCTCATTCACAGCCTCCTCCACGTTAGCCTCGATCTCAGCATTCTTCACATTCTTGAGGATGGCAGTAAGCTGCTCCTCAGTAGGATGAGAAACGCCCTCCTTCTCAGGAGCCTGATAAAGGACAACGATGTCCTGATCAGGGCAGAGCTGAGCTACAACCTGGTTGAGGATGTCAGCGTTGATCTGGCTGCAGAGCATCTGGATGAGCTGAAGCTCCATCTGAGGCTCCATATATGGCTCATTATCAAAGAAATTGTCGATGAGCGGCTGAACGAGCTGTGAGTTCTGACGGGTGTCAGCAGCCTCAGCAGCCTTCTCATAAGAGCTGATGATGTTTGTCTTTGCACGCTCGACCTCGCCCTCTGTGAATCCGAATCTCTTCATCTTCTCAACCTCAAGCATGAAAGCGTTCATAGCGTTGAGAGCATCGCCGTCCTTGAACACAACGATACCGTTCATAGTGTTGCAGACATTGTTGAGAGCATACTCCATGAAAGCAGCATCAAAGAAAGGAGCATCCGGCTTCGCAGCGATGTCGCTGATACGCTCGCTCATGATGAGTGAGATATATGTCATGATGATATCATTGGTAAGAGCAACGTCAGTGTTCTTGAACTCGAACGGAATAGGCTCGCCCTTCCAATAGATGTCGATTCTTGAGTTTCTTGCCTCAGGGTCAGTGATGATACCTACGATAGGCTCAGCATTGCCAGGAACCTTAGGCTCCTCCTTCACTGTAGGAACTGCAGGAGCAGGGATGTCGCTGAAGATAGACTTGATCTTAGCCTCCACTGCATCGACGTCTACATCACCCACTACGATAATTGCCTGCATGTCAGGCTGATACCACTTCTCATAGAAGTTTGTGAGGCTCTCATACTTGAAAGTCTTGAGCTGCTCCTCACCACCGATGAGGGTTCTTCTTGCATAGTGAGTGTCACCATAAAGGTAAGGAAGAGACTTCTCGAACATTCTCCACTGAGCGTCGCTTCTCTGTCTCTTCTCCTCAAGGATCACACCTCTCTCCGCATCGATCTCTGCAGGATCGCAGGTCACGAAGTGAGAATAGTCATGCATCACGAGAAGACAAGAGTCGATGATAGTCTCTCTGATTACAGGAATATTGTTGAGCATGTAATATGTCTGCTCGAAACCTGTAGCTGCATTGATGTTGCGGCCGAACTCGGCACCGATGCTCTGGAGGTAGTCAAGGAGTGCCTTTCCAGGGAAATTCTTTGTGCCGTTGAAACACATGTGCTCGAGGAAGTGAGCGAGACCGTCCTGGTCGTCAGCCTCCTGATATGCGCCGACATTAGTTGCAAGGTAGAACTCAGCTCTCTGAGCAGGCTTGTCATTGTGGCGGATGTAATAAGTCATTCCGTTCTCAAGCTTTCCTGTCTTTACAGCAGGATCGTTTGGAAGCGGAGTCTGACCGAACGCCACTACTGCAGCAAAGAGAGCTGCAATACTGAAGATGAATCTTTTCATGTTTCCTTAATTATATAGGTTTAATTTTTTCTAACCATTTGACGCAGAACGTCAATAGAACCGACAAATATAACTATATTTGTCCAAAATACTCTCATTATGGAAGACTTCCGTCTCAAAATATTCGTCAATGTAGCAAAGGAAGGCAGTTTTACAAAAGCGGCATCAGCACTTGGCATCAGCCAGCCTGCCGTAAGCCAGAACATATCCGAACTTGAAAAGACCACAGGTGTACGCCTTTTCGAAAGACTCAAAGGGGAAGTCGTCCTGACCGACCAGGGCAAGGTATTCATAGACTATGCCGAAAAGATCCTTAAATGCTATGAAGATGCAAATATCATGTTCGCAGCGCTTCCGGCTACGAACGTAAAGATTTCAGCATCAGAGGAAATCTACAGATATTTCCTGACACCTGTCCTTGAAAAATTTTCGAGAGTCCATCCTGAAATCACCTTCGAAAGAGTCCTCTTCGAAGATGCAGACCTCGTCATCACCATGGCACCGTCGCCGGACAATCCGTTCGACATCTATCCGGACAGCATAGCAAAGATCCGCACGTCACTTTCCATGGCACCAAAGAAAATGGGTGACTTTGCAGCCACCCATGAAAAGACATCTTATTTCGATGTATTATTCAAACCATCGGCGACCTTCGCTTTCACGAAGGCCTGCCGTGTTCTCAAAGCTTATTTTGCAAGTCTCTTGTAAGTCTCAAGTCTTGTCTTAGCAAACTCCTCAGTCTTCTGGAGAAGCTCGTCTGCGCAGTCAGGATACATCTTGTAGAGTGACGCGAAACGTACCTCGCCCTTGAGGAAGTCCTGGAACTTGCTCCAGTCCGGCTCCTTGCTGTCGAGAGAGAATGGATTCTTGTCTGTTCCCTCGAGTGCAGGGTTGTATCTGTAGAGATGCCAGTAACCGCACTCGACTGCAAGCTTCTCCTCCTTCTGGCTAAGACCCATACCAGCCTTAAGACCGTGGTTGATACATGGAGCGTAGCAGATAACGAGTGATGGACCATCATAAGCCTCAGCCTCCTTGATAGCGTTGAAGTACTGTGCTGGAGATGCACCCATAGCCACCTGAGCAACATATACGTAACCGTAGCTCATTGCCATCATGCCGAGATCCTTCTTACGGACTCTCTTACCAGAAGCAGCGAACTTAGCGATTGCACCTGCTGGAGTAGCCTTAGATGACTGTCCACCTGTGTTAGAGTAAACCTCTGTATCGAGAACGAGGATGTTCACATTCTCACCTGAAGCGAGTACGTGGTCGAGACCGCCGTATCCGATGTCGTAAGAAGCACCGTCACCGCCGATGATCCACTGGCTGCGTGCAGGGATGAATGTCTTGTACTCTACGAGACCCTTGCATACGTCGCAACCGCAACCCTCGCAAAGAGGTATGAGAGCGTCAGCAACCTCGCGTGTAGCCTTAGCGTCATTCTTATTCTCGAGCCACTTAGTGAAGAGAGCCTTCATTTCGTCAGTGCAGCATGAGCATGAAAGACCTTCCTCCATGAGGCGTGCAACTGTAGCGCGTGCTCTGTCAGAACCTACCTTCATACCGAGACCGAACTCGCAGAAGTCCTCGAAGAGTGAGTTAGCCCAAGCCGGACCGTGACCGTTAGCATCCTTGCAATAAGGAGCTGCAGGGAATGACGCACCGTAGATTGATGAACAACCTGTAGCGTTAGCAACCATCATGTGGTCACCGAAGAGCTGAGTGATAGTCTTGATGTATGGAGTCTCACCGCAACCTGCACAAGCTCCTGAGAACTCGAAGAGCGGCTGAGCGAACTGAGCGTTCTTGAGGTTCTGAGCCTTAGGCTGAACGTTATCCTTGTAGCCGATGTGGCTGTGGAGCCAATCGTAGTTAGCCTGCTCTGCCTCCTGGCTCTGAAGCGGCTTCATCACGAGAGCCTTCTCCTTAGATGGGCAGACGTCAGCACAGTTGCCGCAACCTGTACAGTCGAGAACTGATACGCTGAGAGCGAACTTGTACTCCTTGAATGTAGCCTTACCCTGCTCTACTTTAAGACCTGCAGGTGCGTTGGCAGCCTCTTCGTCAGTAAGGAGGAACGGACGGATAGCAGCGTGAGGACAAACGAATGCACAGCTGTTACACTGGATACACTTGTCAGCCTGCCACTCAGGAACGTTCACAGCGATACCACGCTTCTCGTAAGCTGAAGTACCGGCAGGGATAGTACCGTCAACATAGTCGTTGAATACACTTACCGGGAGAGTGTCACCGGCCTGTGCGTTTACAACGTCAGCGATCTCCTTCACGAATGCAGGAGCAAGACGGTCCTTGTTAGGGTTCTCGAACTTAGCTGTGATATCCTTCCAGTCAGCTGGAATCTCAACCTTGGTGTACTCACCACCGCGGTCAACAGCAGCATAGTTCATGTTCACGATGTGTTCACCCTTCTTGCCGTAGCTCTTCACGATAGCCTTCTTCATGTAACCGACAGCCTCCTCGTAAGGAATGATGCCTGTAATCTTGAAGAATGCAGACTGAAGGATAGTGTTTGTTCTACCGCCGAGACCGATTTCAGCAGCGATCTTGGTAGCGTTGATGATATAGAGGGTGATGTTCTTCTTGCCGATGACAGCCTTCACGTGGTCAGGAATTCTCTTGAGAGTCTCTTCCTCGTCCCAGAGGCTGTTGAGAAGGAGCGTACCGTTCTGCTTGATGCCCTTGAGAACGTCATACTTTGAAAGGTATGAAGGAACGTGGCATGCAACGAAGTCCGGAGTACCTACAAGGTAAGGAGCCTTGATAGGGAGGTCACCGAAACGGAGGTGTGAACAAGTATAACCGCCTGACTTCTTAGAGTCGTAGTCGAAATATGCCTGGCAGTACTTAGGAGTGTTGTCACCGATGATCTTGATGGTGTTCTTGTTTGCACCTACAGTACCGTCAGAGCCGAGACCGAAGAACTTGCACTCTGTTGTACCTGGCTTCACGATAGAGAACTCCTCCTTCTGTGGAAGTGACTTGAATGTCACGTCATCCACGATACCGAGAGTGAAGCCGTCCTTAGGCTCTGCCATCTCGAGGTTCTCATATACAGAAACGATCTGTGCAGGAGTTGTATCCTTTGAAGAAAGACCATAACGGCCGCCGATTACGAGCGGTGCGTTCTCCTGACCCTGGAAGAGAGCCTTGATGTCAAGGAAGAGAGGCTCGCCGAGCGATCCTGGCTCCTTGGTTCTGTCAAGAACTGCGATTCTCTTTACGTTCTTAGGAAGGGCCTTCATGAAGTACTTTGCAGAGAATGGTCTGTAGAGGCGAACGATCATCACACCGACCTTCTTACCCTGAGCAGCAAGGAAGTCGATAGTCTCCTTGATAGTCTCAGTAACAGAACCCATAGCTACGATAACGTTCTCAGCCTCAGGATCTCCGTAGTAGTCGAACGGACGGTAGTCACGGCCTGTAAGCTCGCTGATCTCACCCATATAACGTGCAACTACGTCTGGAATAGCGTCATAGTACTGGTTGCAAGCCTCACGTGCCTGGAAATATACGTCAGCGTTCTGAGCTGTACCGCGTGTCACAGGAGCGTCTGGTGAAAGTGCCTTTGCGCGGAACTTTGCAAGAGACTTGGTGCTTACCATACCCTTGAGAGCCTCTGTGTCGATGAGCTCGATCTTCTGGATCTCGTGTGAAGTACGGAATCCGTCAAAGAAGTGAAGGAACGGGATGCTTGACTTGATTGTTGAAAGATGTGCTACCGCTGCCATGTCAAGAGCCTCCTGAACAGAAGCAGATGCGAGCATCGCGAAACCTGTCTGGCGGCATGCCATGACGTCCTGATGGTCGCCGAAGATTGAAAGTGCGTGTGATGCGAGTGCACGTGCAGAAACGTGGAACACTGTAGGAAGCATCTCACCAGCAATCTTGTACATGTTAGGGATCATAAGGAGGAGACCCTGTGAAGCGGTGAATGTTGTGGTAAGGGCACCTGCCTGGAGTGAACCGTGAACAGCACCAGCTGCACCGCCCTCACTCTGCATCTCTGTAACCTTTACCACCTCACCGAAGAGGTTCTTCTTTCCCTGAGCAGCCCACTCATCAACATACTCAGCCATAGTTGATGAAGGTGTGATAGGGTAGATCGCCGCATGCTCACTGAAAAGGTAAGCGATATGCGCCGCAGCCCAGTTACCGTCACAAGTGACGAATTTTTTCTCGTTTGCCATAATTTAGTATAATGTTTGTGTTAATTTTTCACTTGGTACCCCCATGCGGAATCGAACCGCAACCGTCAGAACCGGAATCTGAAATTCTATCCATTAAACTATAGGGGCTGGTTCCAGTTCGCCATGGTGGTCGCCTATATAGCGACAATCATGCAAAATTAATAAATATTTTGTAAATTTGCTTTTAATAAATGGCAAAAATTATGAAGACCGCCTACATTTTTCCAGGTCAGGGTTCACAGTATCCCGGAATGGCAAAGGACCTCTACGAAAACAGCATGGAAGCACGTGAGATGCTCGAAAGAGCCAATGAAATCCTAGGCTTCCGCATCACGGATATAATGTTCGAAGGGACGGAAGAAGACCTGAAGCGTACAGACGTCACTCAGCCGGCCATTTTCCTTCATTCCGTTGTGATGGCAAAGACTGACCCGGACTTCCGTCCGGATATGGTGGCCGGTCATTCGCTCGGTGAGTTCTCAGCCCTCGTGGCTGCCGGTGCACTGAGCTTCGAAGACGGTCTCAGACTTGTCGCTGTCCGCGCCAATGCGATGCAGAAGGCGTGCGAGCAGAATCCGGGATCCATGGCGGCAGTGCTGATGCTGCCTGAAGAGACAGTGGAATCAATTTGTGAGGAGTGCTCGAAAGAGGGTGGGGTAGTAGTGGCTGCCAACTACAACTGCGACGGTCAGATCGTCATCTCAGGAGACAAGGAAACTGTAGAAAAAGCATGTGCAAAAATGAAGGAAGCAGGAGCCCGACGCGCACTCCCTCTACCGGTGGGAGGAGCCTTCCATTCTCCGCTTATGGAATCCGCACGCGCAGAGCTTGCAGAAGGCATAGGAAAGACTGAGTTTAAGCAGCCTGTATGCCCTGTATATCAAAATGTTACTGCATTTCCTGTCAGCGATCCCGAGCAGATTAGAATCAACCTTCTTGCCCAGCTCACATCTCCTGTGAAATGGACTCAGACAGTGAGGAATATGCACGCCGACGGAGCCGGAAATTTCATCGAAACAGGACCCGGAAAAGTCCTTCAGGGATTAATTGCGAAAATAATTCGATAATTTCTGATTCTAGGTGTTGCAAATATCAGAATTGGTGCTACATTTGCAGTGTATTCTGTTTTAAAATTTTAATTCCATTTTTATATGGGAATCGGGCTCAATCTTCACAGAATCGTAGAGTCATCTGCAAAGTATCTCAGAGAGTACTTCGCAGTGATCACTCTCGAAAAGGCTGCCTCCATGATTTGTTTCGCTCTCGGAACAATCTTCCTTTTCATTGCGCTCTTCGGGCCGTGGCGATATTACTTCCTCGCCGTACTGAGCTATCTTGCAGCTTTCATATCCACAGAAGAACGAGAACATTAATGGTCTGAATGAACCCGTCATCCAGACCATCAATAAATCTCCCGCTTACAGCCATTCAGACAGCCATCTGAAATACTCCCTGTGCCACATCATAGCATTTTGTGGCTTGAGGATCCAATGATTCTCGTCCGGGAAGATCAGAAGGCGCGATGGTACTCCCATCATCTGCGCAGCATTATAAGCAGCCATTCCCTGGTCTACAGGCACTCTGTAGTCCATTGCTCCGTGTATCACCATGAGAGGTGTGTTCCATCTTGTCACTTTCTTGTGCGGAGACTCGGCGTAATGACGTACCGCGCGAGGAGCGTTGCTCCAAGGTGAACCTCCCTGACGGATTCCGCCGAAAGTCTGGCCGTCACCGGCAGGACCTACAGGTGCGTCTGCTGTGCCCAGGCGTGAATCGAACCATGTCTCGTGGAGACCGCCGTTGTCGAAATTAGGGAACCAGCTCTCTTCTGTAGTCATATACATATGCTCCTGGTTGAAGATGCCTGCATGTGCGATGAATGCATCAAAAAGACCGTTGTGCTCTCCGCAGAGGTTGTAAACCGAATATCCGCCGTAGCTTGCACCGCAAGCAGCCATCTTTCCTACGTAAGGCTCAGCCTTGATCTCACGAGCCGCTGCAAGGTAGTCCTGCATGTTGAGGCCCGGATAATCTCCCGAGATCTGCTCTGTCCAGTCCTGACCGAAGGCTGTTGTTCCGCGTCTGTTCGGAAGAACGACCACGTAACCCTGACTTGCCATCAGGCGATAGTTCCATCTGTATGACCAACCCTGGCTGAGTGTGCCCTGAGGACCTCCGAGACAAATGAGGATAGAAGGATATTCCTTCGAAGCATCGAACTGAGGAGGGTAGAGAACCCATGTGAGCATATCCTTGCCGTCCACGGTCTTCACCATGCGCGCCTCTGTCTTATGAGGAGTCAGTTGTGAAAGGATGTGACCGTTCTCGTCGGTAATCTGTCTGTTCACTGCCTTTGTCACAGCCACGAGCTCGGTAGGGAAGTCCATGCTGCACCATGTAGTGTAGAATGTCTTGCCGTTCTCGCTCTCGACCACATGGAACGGACTACCGAAGTCATACCACTGGTCCTCGCCTGTGATTCTCTCGATCTTCCAAGGAGCCGGCTTGCCCTTTGCACCCTCCGGAACATCGGATTCAGGACTCTTTGCAGTATACATCGCCTGAAGACCCTCTGTGAGAGAATTGAAATAGATCTCCTTTGAATCTGCCGACCATACGAGACCTGCCGCGTTGTATCTGAACGCCTCTGTCACGTCTGTGATGCCGCTGACCGAAGGCGTGCCCTTGCCGTTCTTCGCTACGGATGACCAGTCAACTGAAGCAACCATAAGTCTCTGCTTGTCAGCCTCATATCCGTCGCGTGCCATGCTTATCCAAGCCAGCTTCGAGCCGTCAGGACTCCATGCAGGATCGGTGTCATATCCGCCCTTCATGTCCACAACTGAAGTTTCGCCTGTCTTTACATTATATATATAAATCTCAGTGTTGGTCGAGAAAGCGTACTTCTTGCCCACAAGCTTGCGACATGAATATGCGATGAACTTTCCGTCAGGGCTCCATGCCAGCTGCTCGAGACCGCCGAACGGCTCGGTAGGAAGCTCGTAGAGAGCGCCCTCCTCACCGAGGATGTCTGTTGAATTCTCAGGAGTGATCTGCTTGCCGCCGCTCCAGCTGAAATCCGCTACATAAGTATGAGGAATCTCCATCACAGTGTGGTCCCAATGTCTGTAGAGAAGGTCGTCTGTAGTGTATGCAGTCGCCTTTACGAGCTCAGGATAAAGATCAGACGGAGCCTTCACGTGGCTCTTTACATAGCTGATATACATCACCTTCTTCTGGTCCGGTGAAAGCTTGAACTCGCCGACACCTGAAGGTACGTCGCTGACCTGCTTCAGCCCGTTGACCTTCCACTGTCCGTTCTTCTGGCCGATGCGTGCGGTCCAGATCTGACCACCCATCAAGAAGGCGATCTTCTTTCCATCCTCACTCCATCTTGCATTATTGATGCTCTTGCCCGAAGTAGTGATCTGCTGAATCTCAGTGCCGTCAAGATTGCTTATCCAAAGGTTGCGCACACTCTTGTTATCCTCTATAGAAGTGTAGCTGACACCATATAATATATGTTTTCCGTCAGGTGACACCTGAGGATCAGAAAGCCTTCCGAATGCGAGAAGCACTTCCGGACTCATTTTTCCATCCTCTACAACGATGGTGCTTCTTCCTACATAGCCATCACTGCTGAATTCATTCCTGTCCTTTTTCATAAAAATCAAAACTCCGATTGCGATTACTGCCAGTACTGCAAAACTGACGATTTTACCACTTGTCTTCATATTATATTGTTTTTTGCTATTTCGAATATTGTTCTATCGCTTTGCGCAGCTGCTCAGCTACAGCCTCCCTCACCGAGGCCGGCGACAGCACTTCCACCCTGCCTGCATATTTGCAGAACTCCATGACCAGATTCTCGTTCGGACATACGAAGATGCTGAAATACACGTCGTCTTCATCTTTCGATCTGCTTGCTCTTTCCTCTCCAAGCAGGCTTTCGAGCTGCTTCCCCTTGAGCTCTTCCTGACTCGAATGGATAGGAAGGTCGCGAAGGAATCTCGCCTCCGTCTGCGAAGTGCGGAAAACTATCGTCTTGCCAGCTCCCTCCGGGAGATATATGCCGAAGCTCGTAGCAAAAAGTTCGTCCACATCAAAGCCTGACGGCATACGGAAAGTATTGGCAGTCAGTTCGATGCTCATCACTCGGTCAAGACCGTAGACCCTCACTGCATCCCTTTCCAGACAATGCCCGATCACATACCATCGCTTCGCGAACTCCTTCACCGCATATGGTCTCAAGGTGTATGTGCTCTCCTCGGAACTGGTATACTTCTTATATGATATGCTTATCTCTACGCCTTCAGTCATGGCCTCCAGCACGGTGGTCAGATGTCTGTGACCCGAAGGGATATCCTCCACAGAGACGCGGCCAGAAAGCCTCTCCCTTCCGAGGTTCAGCATATTGTTGACTGTGAACGTGTTGATGAGCCATGCAGATTCAGCATTCTCGTCAGCCACATCCTCCGAATACTCCACAAAATATCTGTTTGTGCTGCGGTTGCAATCGATGCGGATGCCGAACACTTCCTCCACTGCCTCGCGATGATTGTTGAATGTGCGGCGTGAATAAGCACTGTCGAAGCGGCTCTCCCATCTGTCGGAAATCTCCTCCAGACTAAGTCCCTTTTCTCCTGCCCTGATGAACGTCTGCACCAGCCAGATATATTTCTTCAATAGTTCAGTTACCATATTCTAACTGATTTTACTGTAGTCTTTTATAATATATTTATCCTTTCTTAACTCGTTTCGCAGCAGCTGGTTGTGGTCAGCATGCAATGTCGGATCCTCCCTGAGGACTGCATCCGCGCAATCCCTTGCCGCGTTGAGAATGAGTCCGTCCTTAGCAAGCGAAGCTATGTTGAGGCTTATCGGAAGGCCGCTCTGCTGAGTGCCCTCAAGATCGCCCGGCCCCCTCATCTTCATATCCTCTTCTGCCAGCTCGAAGCCGTTCTCCGTCGCGCACATCAGCTCTATCCTGTGTTTTGACTCCTTGCTCAGCTTATGTCCGGTCATCAGCACGCAGTACGACTTCTCGCTGCCTCGTCCCACACGTCCACGAAGCTGATGCAGCTGACTCAGACCGAACCTCTCGGCACTCTCGATGACCATGACCGACGCGTTCGGAACATCCACTCCCACCTCGATTACAGAGGTCGCTACAAGGATGTCCGCCCTGCCTGCAGCAAATGCATCCATATTGAACTTCTTCACGTCATTCAACTGCTTTCCATGCACGACAGCAGTCTTGTAATCAGGGAATGGGAAATGCTTTATTATATCTTCTGCTCCTGCTTCAAGACTCTGATAATCAAGCTTTTCAGTCTCATTGATCAACGGATATACTACGAATATCTGACGTCCCAGCGC
>JAFZGK010000114.1 GCA_017555445.1 Bacteroidales bacterium | reverse complement strand
ATAAGAAAAAGAAGAGCCTGAGCGCTCTTGAAACCGCACTTTTCGTCGAGTCAGATGAGACTTTGCTCCTGTCGGATTCTATAAGTGATAATGCTCAGTAAAAGTTGACCAGGGCAAATTTATTATTATCTTTGCGCGCGATTTATAAAAGGAATTTAACAACCTAAAATATGAAAGTTGCAGTAATCATGGGCTCGACCAGCGACCTTGAGATCATGTCGCAGGCGATCAACCTCCTCGAAGACTTCGGGGTAGAAGTGGTAAAAAGGGTGATCAGCGCCCACAGAACTCCAGACCTCATGTGTGAGTTCGCAAAATCAGCAAAGGCAAACGGAATCGGTGCTATCATAGCAGGAGCAGGCGGAGCCGCTCATGTTGCAGGTGTGGTTGCCGGTATGACGACAGTGCCTGTAATCGGAATTCCAATTCAGACAAAAGCTCTTGGCGGAATGGATTCACTCCTCTCTATCGTTCAGATGCCTCCGGGAGTACCAGTAGCTACAATGGCTATCAACGGAGCAAAGAATGCAGCTCTTTATGCAATCCAGATTCTGGCTCTGACAGATGAGACCCTCTCAGCAAAGCTTGATGCTTTCAGAAAGGAGCAGACTCAGAAAGTCCTTGATGCAACAATCTAAGCAAACAATCAGTTTCCAAATAATGAACAACTATCGTATCTACGTAGAAAAGTACCCTGAGTTTCAGGTGGAAGCGCGCAGCCTTTTGAACGAGCTGAATGAGAATCTTCAGCTCGATCTCGAAACGCTGCGTTTCCTCAATGTCTATGACCTCTTCGGTTTCTCGCAGGAGCTCCTCGAGAAGAGCCGTTACAGCGTGTTCGGAGAGATCGTAACCGACAGCGTTACAGATGAATGTGACCTTTCGGGCACTAAATACATCGCCGTGGAGTACCTTCCAGGCCAGTTCGACCAGCGTGCGGCATCGGCCGTGGACTGTGTCCGTCTTATCGATCCTTCAGCAAAGGTGAGCATCAAGAGTTCGAAGCTCATCATCCTCCCTGCAGACACATCTGATGAGACAGTTGCAAAGATCAAGAAGTATTACATCAATGCAGTAGAGTCTCGTGAGAAGGACCTTCAGAAACTTACAGCGCTTGAGCAGCCTGAGGTTGCACCTGTGCCTGTGCTCGAGGGACTTACAGCCCTTACAGAAGAGGAACTCGCTCCTTACTGCAAGAAGATGGGTCTTGCAATGAACGCAGATGACCTCCGTGAGGTTGTCAACTATTTCAAGGCTGAGGGCCGTGATCCTTTCGAGACCGAGCTCCGTATCCTTGATACATATTGGAGTGACCACTGCCGTCATACTACCTTCACAACAGAACTTGAGGATATCGAGGTGGAGGATTCATTCCTCAAGGAGGAGATTGACGGTACGCTCAACCTCTATATGAAGATCCGCAAGGAACTCGGCCGCGAGCATAAGGGTCTGAACCTCATGGATATGGCGACTGTAGGTGCGCGTTACCTCAAGGCTAACGGCTACCTTGACGACATGGAGGTGAGTGAAGAGAATAATGCATGCAGCATTTACGTGGACGTGGATATCGTCGATGACGAGGGTGAGATGACTACTGAGAAGTGGCTTCTCCAGTTCAAGAACGAGACTCACAACCACCCTACTGAAATCGAACCGTTCGGTGGTGCAGCCACATGTCTCGGCGGTGCGATCCGTGACCCGCTTTCAGGTCGTGCATATGTATATCAGGCAATGCGTGTGACAGGTGCCGGTGACATCTACCTCCCTGTTGCGGACACAATGCCAGGAAAGCTTCCTCAGAGCATCATTTCACGTAAGGCTGCTCACGGATATTCAAGTTATGGTAACCAGATAGGTCTTGCAACTACTCATGTACGTGAGGTTTACCACGAGGGTTATGTGGCAAAACGTCTTGAAGTCGGTGCTGTAGTAGGTGCGGTGAAGGCTGACAGCGTACGTCGCGAGAGCCCGGCTCCTGGTGATGTCGTACTCCTCATGGGTGGACGTACAGGCCGTGACGGAGTAGGTGGTGCGACAGGTTCGTCAAAGGAGCACACAGAGGAGTCACTCGAGACTTGCGGCAGCGAGGTACAGAAGGGTAATGCTCCTGAGGAAAGAAAGCTTCAGAGACTTTTTCGTCGTCCTGAGGTGACCAAGCTCATCAAGAAATCAAATGACTTCGGTGCCGGTGGTGTCAGCGTCGCTATCGGCGAGCTTACCGACGGTCTTGACATATATCTCGACAGAGTCCCTGTAAAGTATAACGGTCTCAACTCTACTGAACTTGCAATCAGCGAGTCTCAGGAGCGTATGTCCGTAGTCATCGAGGCTAAGGACAAGGAGACCATGATGGCTTACTGTGCAAGCGAGAACGTTGAGGTCACTCACGTTGCTGATGTGACAGACAAGGGCCGCATGCGTATGTTCAACGGTGACAAGCTCGTCGTTGACCTTTCACGCGAGTTCATCGACAGTGCAGGAGCGAAGCATTATGCAAAGGCTACAATCGGAGCAGTCGAGCAGAAGAATCCTTTCGAGCGCGTGGTAGAAGGTGAAGACCTCAAGGAAAAGGTATATAACAACCTTCAGGATCCTAACGTGACTTCACAGAAGGGTCTCATCGAGATGTTCGACTCGACTATCGGCCGTTCGACAGTCCTCATGCCGTTCGGAGGTATGCTCCAGGCAACAGAGACTCAGGTTTCGGTACAGAAGCTCCCTACAGACGGTTACACCGATACTGCTTCAATCATGGCATTCGGTTACAACCCGTTCATCGCAAGCTGGAGTCCATATCACGGTGCTGCATATTCCGTAGTCGAGGCTTGCTCTAAGGTGGTAGCTGCCGGTGCAAGCTATGAGAAGATGCGTTTCTCATACCAGGAGTATTTCGAAAGAATGACTGACCGCAAGTCATGGGGCAAGCCGCTTTCGGCTCTCATGGGTGCTCTCAAGATGCAGGTTGAG
Source organism: Bacteroidales bacterium (assembly GCA_017555445.1). Next base: position 3,584 of record JAFZGK010000114.1, on the reverse strand, counting down.
TTCGGACTCCCTTCAATCGGTGGTAAGGACTCGATGAGCGGTACATTCGAGAACATCAACGTACCGCCTATGCTCATGGCATTCGGTATCACTACTGTTGATGCCGGTCAGGTGATCTCTCCTGAACTCAAGTACGAAGGCAACAAGCTTTATCTCATCAAGCATACGCCGCTTGACAACTATATGCCGGATGTGGAGCAGCTCAAGGCTAACTGGAACTTCATCCACGAACAGGTACAGGCTGAGAACATCGTTTCAGGATATGCTCTCGGATTCGGTGGACTTGCTGAGGCAATCTGTAAGATGTCATTCGGTAACGGACTCGATGCAAAGATCAAGTATGACGAGGCTGAGCTCTTCAACTATGGTTATGGTTCTATACTCGTTGAAGCAGAGCAGGAACTCGACTATCCGAATGCGGTCCTCATCGGTGAGGTGACTGACGGAGAGGAGAGCGAGCTCACAATCAACGGACAGAAATTTGATATCTTCGACCTCATGGCAGCCAACTCGGCAAGATTCGCTCAGGTTTATCCTGACACAGCTGAGGCATATAACAAGGCAGTAGTTCCTGCAGGTCTCGAGGGTGTGAAGCCGTTCAAGGCAAAGAAGGCAGACCTCAAGTATAAGGGAGAGCCTGTGGAGAAGCCTATCGCTTATCTCCCTGTCTTCCCGGGTACAAACTGCGACTACGATTCTGCAAAGGCATGGCGCAATGCAGGTGCTGAGGTACGCATGAGTGTATTCTGCAACCTTACTGAGGACGATATCTTCCGCTCTATTGCAGAGATGAAGACCCACATTGACGAGTGTCATATCCTCATGCTCAGCGGTGGATTCTCTGCTGGAGATGAGCCGGACGGCAGCGGTAAGTTCATTGCAAACGTATTGAACAACAAAGAGATTGCAGATGCTATCCATGCACTCATCGACCGTGGCGGTCTTATCCTCGGTATCTGTAACGGATTCCAGGCTCTTGTGAAGTCCGGACTTCTTCCATACGGACGTCTTGGTCAGGTGACAAAGGAAAGTCCTACACTCTTCCGCAATGACATCAACCGTCATATCTCGCAGATGGTGACAACAAGAGTTTCTACAACAAATTCTCCATGGCTTGCAGGCTTTGCGACAGGCGATCTCCATACAATCGCTGTCAGCCACGGTGAGGGTAAGTTCGTTGTGAATGAGGATTTCGCAAGAGAACTCTTTGCAAACGGTCAGGTGGCATTCCAGTATGTGGATCCGCTTGAGGAGGAGGTTACGATGGAGTCACCTTATAACCCTAACGGTTCATACTATGGTATTGAGGGTATCATCAGCCGCAATGGTCAGATTCTTGGAAAGATGGGCCATACTGAGCGCTTTGAGGACAACCTCTTCAAGAACATCATGGATGAGGGTCTCGAGCAGCCTCTCTTCATCAATGCTGTAAGTTATTTCAGAGGTGAGTAATATGTGCAATTGTAATATTCATAAAGACGATAAATTGCACCATGAGTGTGGTGTACTTGGAATATATGGAGTTGAAGATGCAGCAGGCCTTGCATATTATGGCCTGCATGCGCTTCAGCATAGAGGACAGCAGGGTTGCGGAATTGTGACTGTTGATGCAGAAGGAGAATTCCACAGGGTCAAGGGTGATGGTCTAGTGACAGAGGTATTCAACGAGCAGAAGATGAATATGCTTCCCGGCAAGATGGCCATCGGTCATGTGCGTTACAGCAATGCCGGCTGTAAAGGAACAGAGAATATCCAGCCATTCCTCTTCCATCATAATTCCGGTGATTTCGCTCTTGCCAACAACGGTCAGATTGTAAACTACCATCAGCTTCGTGACGAGCTTGAAGACAGGGGAAGCCTTTTCCAGTCCTCATCAGATGCAGAGGTGCTGGCGCATCTTATCAAGAAGCAGGGCCTTGATCGTGAACTGCCTCGTATCAATGCTCTCAAGGAGGCGTTGAATCAGATTGACGGTGCCTTTGCATTCGTGGTTATGACAGGACACCGTATCTATGCTTGCAGAGACAAGTACGGATTCCATCCTCTCGCTATCGGTAAGCTTGGTGAAGGATATGTGGTGGCAAGTGAGACTTGCGCTTTCGATGTGCTCGGAGCTGAGTATATCCGCGATGTGGAGCCGGGTGAAATCGTTACTCTCGACCATCACGGCATCCGCAGCCAGTTCTATGCCGAGACAGAGCGTCATGCTATGTGTGCAATGGAATATGTGTATTTCGCCCGTCCTGACAGCGACATAGAAGGATGCAATGTGCATAACTACCGCAAGGAGTCCGGACGTATCCTCTTCAAGGAGTCTCCGGTTGAAGCTGACATCGTGATCGGTGTTCCTGATTCGAGCCTCAGTGCCGCTCAGGGTTATGCTGAGGCCAGCGGACTTCCTTATGAGATGGGTCTTATCAAGAGCAAATATGTCGGAAGAACCTTCATCCTTCCTACTCAGGCTCTTCGCGAGAAGGGTGTGAAGATGAAGCTCTCGCCGGTAAAGACTATTGTGAAGGGCAAGAGAATCGTGCTTGTGGATGACTCGATCGTTCGTGGTACTACATCTCTCAAGATCGTCAAGTTGCTTCGTGAAGCAGGAGCTGCTGAAGTACACGTACGTATTGCAAGTGCGCCTTTGAAGTATACATGCTACTACGGTGTAGACGTACATACTCCTCAGGAACTTATCAGCAACAGCAACAGCGTAGAGGAGGTATGCAAGCTTATTGAAGCTGATTCGCTCGCTTTCCTTTCTCATGAGGGAATGCTTGCTGCGGGTAAGCGTTCAGACCTCTGTCTTGCATGCTTCAATCATAAATATCCTACCAAGCTCTACAAGGAGTGAATATAAAGAAAACAATAAAGGAATGGATGCTTCCCATCGCAATGCTGACGGGAGCATCCATTTATCTTATATATCACATCATGCCGGAGCCTGTACATGCCATGGGCCCGTTCCTTAACGGATTTTTAGGTGTACTGCAGCCCCTGCTGATCTTTGCAATGCTCTTCCTGACATTCTGCAGGATAGAGCCCCGCGACCTCAAGCCCCACAGGTGGCATTGGTGGCTGTTGCTCATTCAAGGCGGTTCGTTTGTAGCCCTTGCCTTTGTAATCATGGGACTTGTAAGGTGGTTTCCGGGAGATCATCAAGCCAAGGTTATTCTTATCGAGAGTGCCATGCTCTGCGTGATATGTCCGACAGCGACAGCAGCTGCAGTGGTGACCCGCAAGCTCGGCGGAGATGTGGCAGGCATCACGACATATGTGGTGCTGATCAATTTCCTGGCAGCCGTGCTTGTGCCGTTGATCGTTCCGATGATCCAACCGATGGGAGACATGTCATTCTGGGATGCATTCAGCCTGATTCTCGCAAAGGTCTTTCCTCTGCTCATTACCCCATGCCTTGCCGCATGGCTTGTGAGATATCTTTTTCCGAAGGTTCATAGATGGCTCATGAGATATCAGGATCTCCCATTCTATATATGGGCTGTAGCTCTGACTCTTGCAATTGCGGTAACAGTCAAGGCCATCGTACATAGTACTCTGAGTGTTAATCTCCTGCTGCTGATGTCTGCAGT
>JAFZGK010000113.1 GCA_017555445.1 Bacteroidales bacterium | reverse complement strand
TGCAAAAGCATTCTTCTGGCTGCGACGTCCTATTACAAATTCCGAGATGAAGATCGGAAGACATATCAGGAATGAAATGGCGATATAGATTATGATGAAGGCAGCACCTCCATTCTCTCCTACGAGGTATGGGAATCTCCAGAGATTTCCGAGGCCCACTGCCGAGCCTGCCATCGCTACCAAGGCGCCGAAACGGCTGCCGAAACTTTCTCTTGCCATAAAAGGTTTATTTTGCGTGGCGCGTTATGCGCTGTTTTTCAACATCTTACAGGTTTACCCTTCCTTTATTTCGGGTACCCATAAATGATTATTTCATTATATATCAACTACTTATCAGGCACGGCAATAAGTCACAAATTCAAAAGTGTAACCTGTTTCCGGGTCAGTCATGAGTTCCGACCTCTCCGCGACCTGCCATACTGCCGGATCGATGGCCGGGAAGAAGGTGTCTGCATCCTCGATGACGGTGTGGACATGGGTTATGATGAGACGGTCCATATCAGGTAGTGCCTGTGCATAGATCTGACCTCCTCCCATGATGAACAGACGGTGAATCCCGATCTGATCGGAAGTAACGGATGCTGGATCGGGAGTTGCAGTTGCCTGATTCTCTGATAATCCATGCTCGACAGCCTTGTACGCCTCCTCCAGCGATCCCACTACGTTCACCCCCTCCGGAGCCTCAAACCCACGACGGGACACAACGATATTCTGCCTCTTAGGCAGAGGGCGTCCGATCGACTCGAAAGTCTTGCGGCCCATGATCACAGGACATCCGAGAGTAGTCCTCCTGAAGAACTTCAGGTCCTCGGATATATGCCACAGCAGTTCGTTGTTCTTTCCGATTGCACCATTATCTGCAATCGCCACAATCAGACACTTTTCCATTTTCCTTTCTTTGTGATACCGGTGCTACAAAAAATCTCAAATTCATGTAGCATCGCTTCTGCTTTTTATTGATTATTGACGTTTTTCCTTACCGGTGCTACACGAAATACATCAATTCCTGTATCATCGGTCTATAGAAATCCTTTCCTGACAGCGCCGCGACATCCGCGTCAGCAAGACATTCAAAGAAAGTCGCAGCAGCGGTGCCGTCAGACAGCAACAGGTGCAGGGATACGTGGATACGGATCGTAGTCCACAAGCTCGAAATCCTCATACTTGAAGTCGAAGACACTCTTCACATCAGGATTGATCTTCATCTTCGGAAGGGCACGAGGTTCGCGTGAGAGCTGAAGCTCCACCTGCTCGAAGTGGTTGGTATAGATGTGAGTGTCACCGGTCGTATGTACGAACTCTCCAGGCTGAAGACCGCATACCTGAGCGATCATCATGGTCAGGAGAGCATAGGATGCGATATTGAACGGCACGCCGAGGAAGACGTCAGCACTGCGCTGATAGAGCTGGCAAGAAAGTTTGCCGTCTGCTACGTAGAACTGGAAGAGGGAATGACATGGAGGAAGAGCCATTTTCTCCACTTCGGCAACATTCCATGCAGACACGATCATACGACGTGAATCCGGGCTGTTCTTTATCTGATTGATCACATTTGAAAGCTGGTCGATGGTGCCGCCGTCCGGTGTAGGCCAGCTGCGCCACTGGTGACCGTAGACTGGACCGAGGTCTCCGTTTTCGTCAGCCCACTCGTCCCATATTGAAACACCGTTGTCCTTGAGATACTTGATGTTGGTGTCACCTGCGATGAACCAAAGGAGTTCATGTATGATTGACTTGAGGTGGCATTTCTTTGTGGTCAGAAGAGGAAATCCTTCGCTGAGATCGAATCTCATCTGATAACCGAATACGCTCTGTGTGCCTGTGCCGGTACGGTCGCTCTTCATCACGCCGTTTGCACGTATATGTCGGAGAAGATCCAAATACTGTTTCATTGTATAGTGAGTTAGTTCGTTTTACTTTATCTGGTGCTGAATGCGAAGATGACAGCCTGTTCATAGACTTCGCCCGGGCGAAGGACTGCTGAAGGATAGTCCGTCTTGTTAGGTGCATCCGGGAAGTTCTGACACTCGATGGCTACTGCACAATAATCTTCGTACTTATGTCCGTTCTTGCCGGCAGGACTGTCCAGAAGCCAGTTTCCTGTGTATACCTGGACTCCAGGCTGGGTCGTAAAGACCTGAAGAACTCTTCCGCTTTCCGGAGAATAAAGCTCAGCACATTCCTGGATCTGTCCCGGCTCGTATCCGTCAATCACCCAGCAGTTATCATAGCCTTTACCATATTTCAAGGCAGGAAAATCTGCTTTGATGTCTTTTCCAAGAGGCTTTGCATTCACGAAATCCATCGGAGTTCCGGCAACAGGCTCGCTTTCACCGAGAGGTACAAGATTTTCATCGGTAGGGAGCCATTCCGAAGCGTTGAGCTGAAGTGTATGGTCAAGAATGAGTCCGTTTCCTTCTCCATTGAGGTTGAAGTATGCATGATTGGTGAGATTCAGCACGGTAGGCTTGTCACATTCCGCCATCATAGTGAGTCTGAGTTCGGAATCTTCGCTCCAGTCATAGCGCGCCATCACCTTGAGTGCACCCGGATATCCCATTTCTCCGTCTTCCGAATAACACATGAACTCCACTCCTCCTTCATGTTCTCTGCTCTCCCACACCTTGTTCTGGAATCCGTCAGGACCGCCATGGAGATGGTTCGGACCATTGTTTACAGGAAGGGTGTATTCTACTCCGTCAAGCGTGAACTTTCCGTTGGCGATGCGGTTGGCATATCTTCCGGGAATCTTTCCGGAACAAGGTCCGTCACCGAAATAACTTGCAGCATCGGGATATCCTATCACCACATCTGCAAACTTTCCTTCCTTATCAGGTACTACCAAAGAAACGATACCAGCTCCTATATTCGTGAGCTGGACATAAGCACCTGTTGAATTTTTAAGAGTATATAGGAAGACATCCTCGCCGGAAGGGGATTTACCCCAGAGTTCTTTAGTTGTTGTCATTTTGCCGTTCCGTTTATTCAGATAATCTCTCAAATTTAGGATTTATCCTCGAAACTGACAAATAAAATAACCACCCCAGTCCTGAAAGGACCCAGCCCGGGGTGGTCATGCTGAACGTAAAAAGGAATGTGGCTGTTTTTTCAATTTTCTTCAAATTGCGGTTAATTTAAGTTGATTGCACTTGTGAGGGCCATAGCCAACTCTGAGAGCGAAGCGAATTCTGCCTTATACTCTACGTCAGCGATCTTTGCCTCAAATTTTACTGGAGAATCGTTCCATGTGAAATCGTACTCAGCACGGAGACGAAGTTCAAATATACCATTTTTTCTCACAGTAACAACTGCAATTCGTGTTCCATCTTCAGTTGAAAATGGGATAAACGTTCCTTCCGGTATCGGGGTTTCTGAAGTTCCGTATGTAAGAACTCCTGTCATAGGAGTATTATTGATATTGAAGGTTTTGCTGTAATAAACAACCTTCGACTCATCTGAACTGAGAGTAATGCTACCTGCACTTACAATCTGCTTTGTCTTGAAAGGAATCACCTTGCGCTCACCCGTCTGGACAACAGAAGCAACTGATGCTCCATAATCGTCGGTAATTGGCTTTCTGAAGAGGTCGAGTTTAGCATTGTCCGCTGCAAGGGCTGAACCGTTGAAATATGTTCTCTCGTTCCTGCGTGAAGCGTCGACTGTGTAGATTACTCTTCCTGGCACTGATGAGTCTTTTCTAATCTTAGATGAAAGTCCGGCAGCAGCCACTGCAGCCTCATCGAGTTCAAGTGTAGGAGCGTCGATATAGATGTCAAATGATGTACCGAATGGATCCACACTCAACTGTTCGTCTGCTGTTACACCTGTCATATTTGACATGAAGCTTGTGACATCAAACTCCACATTCACGCTCTGACCAGGTGCATAACTGAGTTCAAACGATTCATCCTGCGGTTTTACAGATCCTATTTCCACACCACCTGCCAACACTGAGCTACCCTTCTTCACCTGAGCGGAGAAGTGGAACGGATGGAAGGTTGTAAGTTCAAATACACACGACTTATATGTTCCAGTTCCTGTGCTGGTAGGAGTGCTGTAATTTTCCTTTGCCAACGAACCCTTGGTTCCTGTTGTTACAGACACCTGTCCGTAAGGGTTTGAAGCGATACGTACGACCTCGTCAGCCTTTGGAGTCTTTGTACGAAGGTGTAAGGCTGCACCCTTGTTACCCGGAGCATTTGTATTTCTCAATAATCCCATAACTCTTCCTGCTGTAGATGACCATTTTGATTCATCAATCTCATAGAAGTCAAAATAGTATTCTGTTCCTGCAGGCTTATCGTGATTATGCTCAAGATTCTGCGAATAGAGGAGGAACTCATCTACGTTTGGAGTAGAGTAATCTACATTAGGATCTATATACTGGAAATGTGTCGATTTTCCGGTAGGATCTGTAATTGTTATGCCTTCAGATGCGGACTGAGGTGTATTGACAACTTTCCCAAGATGAGCATCAAACTCAACTTCTGCATGAATCTTCTGCGGTACGAAGTAGTAATAGATGTACTCGTCTGCAGGTGTAGATGCCACGTATGACCTGAGATTATTGATAAGGATTCTCGAGTCTGTACTAGACTGGAATGTAGCAATCTTGGTGAGAGGATTAAAATGCTCTGCCTCGATTGTAACCTCAACCATATCACCTTGAGAGTGCTTGAGGATGGTCTCAAGATAGAGACGCTGGTCTCCCGGCTCATTTACTGTAAGCACATACTTATAACCGATTCCATTATCTTTTCCATATCTGCTGTCGTTAGCTGTAATGATAGGAAGTACCATTCCAGAGGCATTACGCACATCCATATCATTCACAGATACAAGTACATCAATCGGGAAAAGTTCTTCAGGACAGTTATCAGAAACATGGAACATCATAGTCACATCAGAGCCGGCCTCTCCTCCATAGATATTTGTTGTGATCCATGCGGGAGCAAAGCTCTGCTTTGATATTGTAAGGATGTTCACCTTTCTTTCAAGGAGACCCTTCTTGATAAGGATTGTTCCCTCTCTGGTGCTCAGACTCGCATCCGGTTTGAAAAGAATCACCTCCACAGCACCCTCACCGGTCTTACCATCCGCACTGACAGTGAATGTCGAAGATGCAAATGTATGCTGAGCCACGTTATTTCCGTCAAGCCATGAAATGACTGGCTTGTCTGACTCCGACAATGTTCCCTGAAGGGCCTTCAATGTATAATACACTGTATATTTATGATGTGTTGTATTGAACACGTCCGCATCCTCGCCCAAAACGATAGCTGTTTCCTTTACAGAAAGCGAATGTTCTGTGCTGCTCACTTCCTTTACATCATCAGAGACTGAAACCCATACATTGTTCGACGCAGGCGCTGTAAGAGCAGCGTCGAATGTATCCTGACCGTAGTCCAGTCTTCCCTCAATATTCACCTGATATGTAAAGTTTCTCATCACAGGAATGAAATTTCCTTCTCCGTCAATAAGCATCACACGGTAATACTTGGTCTGACCGCTTGCAGTACCTCTGAGAATTATACATACAGGATCGTCTGAAGTGTTTTCAGTCTCGAATACATACTGATACTGACGCTGTGCCAGTGCGATCACGTCACCATCACCGGAAATCTTGATATCACTTTCCGGAAGTGTCACGAACATATTGTCCAGAGACGGTGCTTCCCAGCTTCCGTCATTGAAAGGAACAACTGTTCCGAAAGCATTGGTATTGACTGCCGTAAAAGCAAGATCGGAATAGATTGAAGAGTTGTCTACAACGGTTACACGTGCGTGGTCACGAATAAGCTCGACTGTCTGATAGTCTGTATCAAACGCTTCCTTGATAGAAGAACGGGTACCCTTGGTCACTCTTGCCCAGTATGACATCATACCTGAAGATCCTACCATTGTGGAAAGTACTTCTGACTCCGACTTGCCTAACATGTCAGATTCGTCAAGAGACTTATGGAAATTCGCTACGATATGCACTCGATCAGTAACAACAGGAAGATCCACTTCATATGTTCCCGAAAGATCTGTCTGAGGGGTTGTTTCAGCCTCGACGATAGAAACAAAGAGTCCTCTTTCGTTGAAGCAGAACATCACAAGCTTTGTGATAGCTTCACCGTCCGGATCGACTGCCTTTGTCTTCACTACTTCCATTGCTGGTACTCGCGTGCTGAACTGCACCTTTACATACTCACTGTCATTGACAGAAGCATCCGGTACAAGCAAGTCCTCGCTCTGGCACGAAAGCACCATAGTCATCGCTGCCGCAAAGGCCAGAAACATATATCTCATTCTATTCTTCATAATCTTACTTCTTATTTGTGTAGGGGCTTGTCTTATATATCTTAATATGCATCGTGCACGCAGCGTACGTGTACTCCGCCCATAC
>JAFZGK010000112.1 GCA_017555445.1 Bacteroidales bacterium | reverse complement strand
TGGCAGTGGCTCTGCTGGTAAGGCTAATGGCAAGAAGATGACTGCAAAGCAGATTGCAAAGAAGGTCGATCAGGATATCGCTGATGTGTTCGACAAGATTGCAGAAGCACTCAAGGACCTGACCAGCGAAGCCGAGAAGTCGACTATCTCATCTGAGTCACAGTCGGAGACAGTCAAGGCTGACAGGAACCTGGTAGGTAAGATCTGCGAGGGCAGAGCCGAGCGTGGCACGCAGAAGGGATGTGTCGTCATCAAGGAGAAACCTTACAAGGACAGGTACATGGACTCCCTCTCACGAGTACGCAAGTACATTCCTGCAATCTCGAAGTCTCTCAAATGCTCGTCAATGGAGTATAAGCTCATCCATAGAGGTATGCGTAGCGGAATGCTCGACACAGGCAAGATAGCTGAAGCCTTCCAGGGAGTTCCTACGGTCTACATGAGAGAGGGACAGGTCAAGTCCGACAGGATCTCGGTATGCATACTCATCGACGAATCCGGTTCGATGTACGGAGAGGGTGAGACAGCTGCAAGAGATACTGCGGTCCTACTGAATGAGGCAATAGGCACTCTTCAGAATGTCGACCTGTACATCTACGGGCACAGCACAGACGGAGGAACAGCTCTCTACGTCTACAGAGAGAAGTCCTTCATGCCGAAATACGCTCTTGGAAGTACTGACTCCAGATGGGGCAACAACGACGGAACGGCAATCCGTGAGGCTGCAGCGAGAGTGCGCAAGCATACCAAGGAGAACTGCCTGTTCTTCATGATATCTGACGGTGCTCCGAACGAGTCGGTAGAGACGGTACGACAGGCAGTGATTGATGTCGAGAAGCAGGGCTTTGCCATCGTGGCTGTGAGCATCGAGCCGCAATACGACCCATCGCTGATGTATCACAGGAACGTCAACATGACTGACATGTCAAGACTGGCAGTGGAACTTGGCAAGATGGTGAAGAAGGCCATTGCAGACAACACTAACCGTAAAATCCAGTAATCATATGAATACAAATACACAGACAAATGTTCAGCAGACGCTCTTCAGCGGAGACAACGAGCTGATGAAGATTGACCTTTACCTCGACGCAAGGTTCGGACAGGGGTCCATCCAGGCGATAACGATAATGCATGATATCGCCGAGCTGAAGAAGATGCTTACCGATGAGATTGTCCATTTCGTTTTCGAGAAGACCGACGGAACCCGCAGGGATGCCTACGGAACCAGAGCCATTGACGTCATCAGGAAGTACGACTCCGGATCTACGAACCAGAAGCCACAGAGGGCGTTCAACGGAACATTCCCGTACTTCGACATAGAGAAGGGGGAGTGGCGCTGCTTCAAGGTGGACAGGTTCGTGATGATAGACAAAGACTATACACTCTAAAAGATTAACGATATGACAAGAAGTGATGAGATGATGCTGTCAGCTATTCGATTACGAGTGGCGATGCAGATGAACGGCAGGGACGTGACAGTAGAGGGTGACCGAGTGAAGGTTTCCCTCCATGGAGTGCCTGCCATGGTGGTAAGGTTTGACAGCGGTGATGTGAGAGTCAACGGAATGATTCAGGTGTCCCGCAAGAGCGCCAAGGTGCTCAATGCGGTCCTGCGAACCTATACGGATTGTACGGTGGCCTCGGTCGAAGGCTGCTGGGTGCTTGAGAGCAAGGACGGCCAGAGGATACCGATGACGGGTATCATGGCTACGGTTCCTATGACACGCAAGGCGAAGTCTTGCAAGATGGATAAATACTTGACTTATTAAAATATAGATACTTATGCCTAACTGGTGCGCAACACGATATGCCTGTATTGGAGATGAAAATGAACTCCAGGATTTATATGATAGAATGAAGAGGCTTCAGGAGATGAAGGAGCCTCTAAAACCTAATGGATTCGGAACGACATGGCTCGGAAATCTCGTAGAAGATCTCGGCGTTGACTTCAATACCGTTCAGTGCAGAGGCTCCTGGGATGACCCGACTTTAGAGAACTCTGTGCTTCGCTTCAGTACAGAGACTGCCTGGTACAGATGCACGGAGGTGGAAGACCTGATCAGAGAGAAGTATCCCTCGATTGAGATATTCTTCATCTGTGAAGAACCCGGCATGTGCATATATGAGAAGAATAGTGATGTCTACTTCGACGAGGAGTACATCCTTGACTATTCCGCAGGAGATACATATTACCTGTCGGAAGCAGAAATCTTAAGTGAACTATCTGATGAATTCGGGGTTGACTTCGCTGACATCGATGAAGCCTTGATTCTAGTGGAGGAACACAATGACAAGGATGAGAATGATGACGATCAGATATATGTTCATAAGTTTGAGTTGGTAGACTGAAATAGTGTAAAAGCAAAGAAATTTGCTTGCGAACGCGGAATAATATTTGAAATTATTATCTTTGTGAAATCATCGATATAGCTATGAATAAGATATTGACTGACAATTTGGATAAGCTTCGTGAACTTTGCAAGAGATGCAAGGTCAGCAGCTTGTATGTGTTCGGCTCAATCAATTCTGCTTCATTCAATGATGAGAGCGATATAGATTTTCTTATAGATTTTCTACCCGGAATCTCGATTGAAGAGTATACCGATTTCTACTTTATGTTGAGAAAGGAATTGGAGTTGCTCTTTAATCGCAGAATAGATCTTGTTACAAAACGCTCTCTGTCGAACCCATACTTCATTGAAAGTGTTGATAATACAAAGAGACTGCTTTATGGAGAATCGTAATGTGAAAAAATATCTATACGACATTAAACAGGCGATAGATTCCATCAATGAGTATCTGGGGGATAACCGTGATTTCTTTAAGTATCAGGAAAACAAACAACTTCGCCGTGCAGTCGAAAGAGAACTTGAGATTATCGGTGAAGCTGTGAACAAGGCATTGCTCATTGAGCCTGAACTGGCAAGCTCGATTCAAGATGCTCGTAGGATAGTCGACTTGAGGAATTACGTGATTCATGGATATGATAAGATTGATGATGTAATCATCTGGGGTGTTATCAGTAAGAATCTCCCATTGCTGAAGAATCAGATAGAGCAACTTTTAGAATCATAGATAAGGTCAGCCAATAGGCTGACTTTCTTGACTAAACCTATTAATATTAAGATGAAGATTATAAGCGATACATTCAACTGTGGTGTCAGGACCGTAGTTGCCCAACCTGAAGGAGTATGCTCGCAGGCAATCGAACTCAAGCT
>JAFZGK010000111.1 GCA_017555445.1 Bacteroidales bacterium | reverse complement strand
CGATATATCTTCTTGTCAGGATTGAGCGGCGGGATGGCAGGAATGCAGGAAGCCATGTCGCCGGCTCTCCTTGAAAGCTCCGCAACTTCGTCGAATGAACGGCTCTGGACAAAGGTCTTCTTTGTCAGTACATCCATTCTGACTGCAATATTCTTGAGAGGGCTGTCAGGCGCCAGTACATCATAGTGAGAATATCTGTTGACACCACCGAAACCGGCTTCCCTGACTTCTGCAGGAATCTCGTGCATACCGAAGATGGAGCGATAGATATCGTCATCCCTCATCTGAAGAGTGACCAAGGCATCATCGTATTCATCCAACTGTCTGTCAAGCACTTCAATCTTTGATGTCCATGCAGCGTTCTCCTTCTTCAGAAGGGCTGTCTTCGGACTTTCAAGACCAAGGACTGAAGAATAGATCCAGAAATAAAGACCTGCCATACATATGCTCACGACGAAAAGGGCCGCCGTCTGAAAGAAACGGGACCTCCTCGAACGCTTGACCACTTCGTATGAGAGAGTCTGCGGATTAAATCTGTATATTTTGTTCTTGGCCATACGGGCGCAAAGATATAGAAAAACTCTCATTCTTCTATAAAAAATATTATTTTTTAAATTAGGGTCCACTTTCATACGCTCCACACTGGATTTTTACGGATTAATTGTGTAATTTTGCGAGTTATTTTGCGGCTGGCAAAAATCGGCCCTTACAGATTGAAATAAAACATACGACATATGACTTCTAAAGAAATCAGAAAAGCATTCCTTGACTATTTCGAGTCAAAAGGACATCAGATCGTGCCTTCGGCACCAATGGTCGTAAAGAACGACCCTACCCTCATGTTTACCAATGCAGGTATGAACCAGTTCAAGGACTGGTTCCTCGGCAACAGCCCTGCAAAGTGGAAGAGGGTTGCAGACAGCCAGAAATGCCTTCGCGTCAGCGGCAAGCACAATGACCTTGAAGAGGTAGGACGCGACACATATCACCATACAATGTTCGAGATGCTCGGTAACTGGAGCTTCGGAGATTATTTCAAGACAGAGGCTATCGACATGGCGTGGGAGCTTCTCACTGACGTTTACAAGATCGACAAGGAGAGACTCTATGCTACCGTATTCGAGGGCTCTGAGGCTGACGGCACAACTCTCGACACAGAGGCAATGGAGGCATGGAAGAAGCATCTTCCTGAGGACAGGATCCTTCTCGGAAACAAGAAGGACAACTTCTGGGAAATGGGCGACACAGGTCCTTGCGGTCCATGTTCAGAGATTCACATCGACCTCCGTTCGGATGAGGAGAGAGCAGCTGTTCCGGGTGCAGAACTCGTGAACAAGGACCACCACCTCGTGATCGAAATCTGGAACAATGTGTTCATGCAGTATAACCGCAAGGCAAACGGCGAACTCGAGCTCCTCCCTAACAAGAACGTGGATACCGGTATGGGATTCGAGCGTCTCTGCATGGCGCTCCAGGGCAAGAAGTCAAATTATGACACAGATGTGTTCACAGGCATGATCGCTAAGATCGAGGAGCTTTCTGGACACAAGTACGGCGTAACCACAGAGGAAGATGTAGCTATGCGTGTCATCGCTGACCACATCCGTGCAATCAGCTTCTCGATCGCTGACGGCCAGCTTCCTTCAAACGTGAAGGCCGGTTATGTGATCCGCCGAATCCTCCGCCGTGCAGTACGTTACGGCTACACATTCCTCGGATTCAACGAGCCTTTCATCTGCCGTCTCGTGCAGCAGCTTGTTGACGATATGGGAGAGTTCTACCCTGAGATCGTGAAGCAGCAGACACTCATCGAGCGTGTGATCAGAGAAGAGGAGATGGCTTTCCTACGCACCCTCGACAGAGGTATCCGCCTCATGGACAACATCATGGCAAAGTCTTCCGAGACCAAGCTCATCTCAGGCGAGGATGCATTCACACTTTATGACACATTCGGATTCCCTATCGACCTTTCTGAGCTCATCGCTTCAGAGAAGGGATATAAGATCGATATCGAGGGCTTCCAGGTCGAACTCCAGAAGCAGAAGGACAGAGCACGTAACGCTACTGCCATCGAGTCCGGAGACTGGGTGGAGTTCGCACATTGCGACAACATCGAGTTCCTTGGCTATGACTGTACTGAACTCGAGGGAGTACAGCTTACCCGTCATCGCACAGTGAAGGCTAAGAACAAGACAATGTATCAGCTCGTGTTCGAGCGCACCCCGTTCTATGCAGAAATGGGTGGCCAGGTGGGTGACACCGGATACATCCTCTCAGAGAGCGGTGAGAAGATCCAGATCGTGAACACAATCAAGGAGAACAACCTCACTATCCATGTGGCTGAGCGCATTCCTGCAGACTGCACAGAGAGCTTCAGCCTCCATGTCGATACAGAAAGAAGAATCCAGATCGAGAACAACCATACAGCAACCCACCTTCTCCACAAGGCGCTCCGTGAGATCCTCGGAACACATGTCGAGCAGAAGGGCTCATATGTGAGCGACAAGTCATTCCGCTTCGACTTCTCACACTTCGAGAAGCTCAGCGACGAGCAGATCAAGCTTGTAGAGAGCCGTGTCAACGCTCTCATCAGAGCTGACCACCACCTCGACGAGAACAGGAATGCAACAATGGAAGAGGCACAGGAGATGGGAGCAATGGCCCTCTTCGGAGAGAAGTATGGCGACAAGGTACGCGTCGTTAAGTTCGGCGAGTCATGCGAGCTCTGCGGTGGTACACACGCATCTTCAACCGGCCGTATAGGTTACTTCAAGCTCGTTTCAGAGTCAGCTATCGCTGCGGGAGTACGCCGTGTCGAGGCAGTTACCGGCGTTCACGCTGAGGCTATGGTTGATGAGATGGCAGAGACAATCCGCACTGCAAAGGCATTCTTCAACAACGTACCTGACCTTGCAGGCGCAATCAGAAAGATGGTTGAGGAGAACGAGGCATACAAAAAGCAGATGGAAGAGATCGCAAAGGAAAAGACTATTGCGCTCAAGGGTACACTCAAGGGTATGGCTGTCGAGATGAACGGCGTGAACGTCGTGAAGATCGACACTCCTATGGATCCTGTGATGCTCAAGAATGCTGCATTCATGCTTCAGAAGGAGGCTCAGAATCTCGTGATCGCTGCTGCATTCGAGGCTGCAGGCAAGCCACAGCTCCTCATGATGTATTCAGAGGATCTCGTGAAGGCAGGCAAGAACGCCGGTGCAGACGTCCGCGAGGCTGCAAAGGCCATCCTCGGCGGCGGTGGCGGACAGCCGGGTCTTGCAACAGCTGGTGGAAAGGATCTTGCAGGTCTCACCACAGCACTCGACAAGCTGATCGAATCAGCTACACGTTAATTCGACCGGCCTGATTCCAGACAATAGCTGAGCGACAGAATGAAGCGACTTGACCGATTCATATTGAAATCATTTGTAGGACCGTTCATAGCGATCCTTCTGGTCGTCGTTTTCATCCTCATAATGCAGTTTCTCTGGCTCTATATCGACGAGCTTGTCGGTAAGGGTCTGAGTTTCAAGATTGTACTCGAATTCTTAGGTTGGGGAAGCGTTACCATGCTTCCTCTGTCACTCCCTTTGGCCACATTGCTGGCATCAATGATGACGATGGGTACGCT
>JAFZGK010000015.1 GCA_017555445.1 Bacteroidales bacterium | reverse complement strand
TTCCCCCTTTTCAAGATGTACAGTAAACTTATATGCATTCGGATTCCATGCTGTTCTCCAGCGCTCAGGTACTACCGTTTCACCTCCTATCGTTACAGATGTGTAACCCGCATAATAGAGTATGAACTGATAATCTCCTGTACTAGGAGCCTCAATTGAGCCTTCGTATGCTACTTCTGAACCGTAGAATTGAAAATCTTCCGGAAGATTTACCACCTTGGCCAATTCCGGTGCTACAAGATGCTCAAAATAGAGCTGTTTCTCACTGCGGACCAGAGGTTCACCTCTCATAGGTGAATATGTTCCGGTAAGCGAACCTGGCTTTCCCTCCTTATCATAAAGTGTAAACACATCACCGATCTGCTTATACTCTTCAGGATTGCCGAAACGCATCAGAGAATAACTGTCCATAAGGACACCATAACCCTTGTTGGAAACGACAAAAGGAACAGAGACCTTAGTGTTATATTGAAACAGCTCCTCATTCTTACCCTTGTAATTGAACTCATCCGATTGATGCTGGCCAAGTCCGTAAAATGCTTCATCATCCGGAGATTCGAATATCTGACTGAAGGAGTAACCTCTCGTTCCATCAACTTCGATCGGCTCAAAGGACTTTCCTCCACCGACCTGCTCTCTGAGAAGGACATTACCCTCTATGTCTTCAAAAATCACCTCACCTGTCCTGACAAGTACATGAGCCCTCAATGCCTCCGTCTCAACTGTCAGTCTGTCCGTTTCTTCGTGAAGAAGAAATTCAACATTCGGATTCTGATGCAGAACGACAAGACTTGATGGGTCAGGGAAACGTTTCTCCGGAGTAGCTGATACATGAATTATCTTATCTCCCAGAACCCTGAGTCTGACCATTGCCGGACCATTCTCAGCTGGATTCTTTACCATAACTATAACACCATCGTTATCCTTCGTATATGACAATGGTTCACATGAAATCAACGTACATATCGCCAACAAAAACAGAATAAGGCCAAGTCTTTTCATATAGGGTAATCTTTAAATCAGAAAATCTTCCTCGATCACGAGGGAACACGTAAAGTTAAGAATTTAATCCGGATAACTGTTCGATAAAAATATTAACTTTGCAACAGTAAACACAAGAACAATCATGAAAAAAATCCTGATCACCGTATTGAGCATCGCAATGCTCTTCGATTTCACTTCTGCGTTTGCATGGGGCCCTATCGGACATGACGTAGTAGCATCTATAGCAGAGCAGAATCTTACTCCTAAGGCAAAACGCAAGATCAGCAAGATTCTTGACGGAAAGTCAATCGTATATTACTCTTCATGGATGGACAATATCCAGAACTCACCTTATTGGGAAAACGGATATAACAAGACCAAGACATGGCATTACGCCAATGTAGACAAGGGCCACACATACCAGACAATGGAGAAGAATGCTGACGGAGACGTGGTTTCAGCACTTGAGTATCTCACAAAGGAACTCACTGATAACTATGCTGCTCTGACTGACAGCATGAGAGCCGACTATGTCAAGATGGTCGTTCACCTTGTAGGTGACCTCCACTGTCCTATGCATGCGGGAAGACTTTCAGACAGAGGTGGCAATGGTGTGAAGGTTAAATGGTTCGGCCAGAACACAAGTCTCCATTCAGTATGGGACAGCAAGATTGTCGAATCTGCAAGAAAGTGGCATTACACAGAATGGACAGAACAGCTTGACAGAAAGAGCAGAAAGTTCAAGAAGGAAGCCATGAAGGGCAATTATGAGGAGTGGTTCAACCAGACCGTCGACAATGCCGCAGCCATCTATGATTATGTAGAAGGTCTCAATCAGGACAATCCTAATCTGTCGTACCAGTTCGTATATGACTTTTCACCTATGCTTGACGAGAGTCTGCTCCTCGGCGGATACCGCCTTGCACACATTCTGAACACGATCTTCGGATAAAACAATTGTCATATGATAAATGAAGGCATGGTCTTTATGATGACCATGCCTTCGTTTTTTTATCTCGGGTACTCCTTTTCTACATAGGTATGGATATCCTTGAGCCTGAGGGCTATCGAGAACAGCATGACGCCGAAGACGATAAGTCCTACACCTGCAATGACGATAACCATACCGATTCCAACGCTGAGCGGGTTAAGAAGGATAAGGATCGAAAGAAGCAGCATAAATATGCCTCCTACTGTCATCCATGCACCTCCTGACAGCTTGAACGTATCAAGGTCACCGCCGAATGAAATCACGAGGAAACTGTTGTATAGCAATGATATTCCCATGATCAGCGGCAAGGCAAGAAGTGTTATTCCCGGATTGAAGCACAGGAATATACCGATTAAAAGGTCAATGATGCCTCCAACAATCAGATAGCCCCTCATCATGAGATAGTTGCCGCTGGTTGCAGAGATGATCAGCTGTGCAGCTCCGATCAGAAGCATGAGCACTCCGAACAGGATGCTGAGGGTGACATAGCTTTCCAACGGAAAGACGAATACTGCTATACCGAGCGCAATCGATAGAAGGCCGACAAGCAGCAAGAGCCACCAATGCCTGATTGCACGGGTGGCTCTATCTACTAAATTTTCAAAATGACGTTTCATAGCACTAAAAATTAATCAGTGCCATGAAAAATCAATATCTATGCTAAAACATAGCTTTCACCTGATTATATACATTCTCTGCATTGAAGCCGAGCTTTTCATCAAGCACCTTGTAAGGAGCCGAGAAACCGAAGCTTTCAAGACCGAACACCTTACCGTTGCAGCCTACAAGACCCTCAAGGTTAACCGGAAGACCTGCTGTAAGACCGAATATCTTTGCTCCATTTGGAAGAATGCTCTCCTGGTACTCCTTAGGCTGATTGCGGAAGAGTCCCTCTGAAGGGCAGCTTACTACACGCACCTTGAGACCGTCCTTTCTGAGAAGTTCTGCACCTGCAACGAGAGTAGAAACCTCTGAACCTGAAGCCACAAGGATAACATCAGGATTCTCATCTGACTCTGCAACGATGTATGCACCCTTCACTGCCTGCGAATAATCTGTACCCTGTGGAAGGTTGTCAACATTCTGACGTGAGCAGATAAGTGCAGTAGGAGTATCCATGTTTTCCATCGCCATCTTCCAGCATACTGTTGTTTCCTCAACATCTGCTGGTCTGAAAACGAGAACAGAGTTCTTGCCCATATGATTCTTCATCTTCTCCATGAGACGGATCTGTGCTTCCTGCTCTACAGGCTCATGGGTAGGGCCATCCTCACCTACACGGAACGCATCATGAGACCAGATGAACTTCATAGGGATTCTCATGAGTGCTGCCATACGGATCGCAGGCTTCATATAATCAGAGAATACGAAGAATGTTCCGCAAGAAGAAATCACACCGCCGTGAAGCATCATACCGATACATACACACGCCATAGTGAGCTCAGCAACACCAGCCTGGAAGAACGCACCGCTGAAGTCGCCCTTCACGAATGCATGTGTCTTGTTGAGGAAGCCGTCAGTCTTGTCTGAATTTGAAAGGTCAGCAGATGAACATACCATGTTAGGAACCTGCTCTGCAAGCATTCCGAGAACTGTTGCAGAAGCGTTTCTTGTTGGAGAACCTGCCTTCTGCTGGATGCCGCTCCAGTCAAGCTTAGGAGCGTTTCCGCTGAACCACTCTGCCTGCTTTGCAGCAACCTCTGGATTTGCAGCTGCCCAAGCAGCCTCTTCAGCATGACGTTCTGCAGCAATGGCCTTAAGCTCCTCATTGCGCTTTGCATAGATAGCCTTTACCTCGTCATAGATCACGAACGGATCATCAGGATTTCCACCGAGGTTGATGATTGTATTTCTGTAAGCGTCGCCGCCAAGCGGGGCTCCGTGTGTCTTGCAGTTTCTTTCGTATGATGAGTTGTCGGCCTGTCTTGCACCCTTGCCCATCACACACTTTCCGATGATAAGGGTAGGACGTTCCTTCTCAGCCTTAGCCTTGTCGAGAGCCTCACGGATCTGATCTACATCATTTCCATCGATTTCTACAACATACCAGCCCCATGAGCGGTACTTTGCTGCAGTATCCTCATTGATAACCTCTGATGTCTCAGTCGAAAGCTGAATATCATTAGAATCATAGAACATGATGAGGTTGTCAAGTCCAAGAGTACCCGCTACGCGTCCTGCACCCTGTGAAATCTCTTCCTGGATACCACCATCAGATATGTATGCATAGATAGTCTCCTTTGTGAATGTAGGGTTGCCTGTACGTGCAGCGAGGAACTTGGCTGCCATTGCAGCGCCGACTGCATAGACATGACCCTGACCGAGAGGTCCCGAAGTATTCTCGATGCCACGCTCGAAATTCACTTCCGGGTGACCAGGAGTAGGTGAACCCCACTGACGGAACTCCTTGAGTTCATCAATAGTGAACTTTCCGGTGAATGCAAGCTG
>JAFZGK010000110.1 GCA_017555445.1 Bacteroidales bacterium | reverse complement strand
TGGTTCGGCAGGACTGTCATAGAATCAGACCACAGATTCGCGTATGAAGAAGCCCAGAAGGTGATAGAATCCGGTCCGAAAGCAGAGCATGAAGATGTTCCGAATGAAGTGAGAGATGCCGTACTTGTGCTGCATAGCCTTGCTTCGAAGCTCCGTAAGAAAAGATTTGCAAGCGGAGCAATCAGCTTTGAGCGTCCTGAGATGAAGGTTATTGTGGATGAGAAGGGTCATCCGGTTGATGTATATCAGAAGGTAACAAAGGAGGCCAACTGGCTTATCGAGGAATTCATGCTTCTTGCAAACAGAAGCGTGGCGGAGTTTGTCGCTACAGGTTGTAAGGGTGTAGGAGAGGAAACTCCGAAAGGTGCCCGCAAGCAGGCAAAGACCTTTGTATATCGAGTGCACGACGAACCTAATCAGGAAAAGATCGAGAGCCTCCGCAGCTTCATAGGCAATTTCGGATACCGCATGGGACCTACAAACAGCGGCAAGGATATCTCGCGTGAGTTGAACAGCCTTTTCGCTGCGGCAAAGGATACACCTGAATATAATGCCATCGAGCTCCTTTCGCTCAGGACCATGGCCAAAGCCCGTTATGATACGGAAAACCTTGGCCACTATGGTCTCGCATTCAAATACTACACACACTTCACCTCTCCGATCAGACGTTATCCTGACATGATGGTGCACAGGCTTCTGGCAGACTATCTTGCCGGAGGACCGTCAGCAAGGCAGGAAACATTCGACAAGCTCTGCAAGTACGCATCAGAGCGTGAGATCGTAGCAGCAGAGGCAGAGCGTGCAAGCATCAAGTACAAGCTTGTAGAGTTCATGCAGGACAAGGTGGGATATGTGTTTGGAGGAAACATTTCAGGACTCACAGAGTGGGGAATGTATGTTGAGGTGGAACCTACCAAGATCGAAGGTATGGTACCGCTCAGAGATATACGAAGTGACTTCTATGAATTCGATGCTGACCACTACAGACTGGTGGGACGTCGTTCCGGAATCGTCTATAACCTTGGTGATCCTGTACGCATCCGCGTCAAGAAGACCAATCTTGAGCAGAAGCTTCTCGACTATGAACTTATTGAGACAGGACTTGAGGAGAGGGAGTATGACAGGATAGAATATGAAAGCGGACGCGGAACTTCATTCATGAAGGGAGTGGACGGATCGTTCGACAATGTCACTGTGGGCATCAACAAGGCCGCCCGCAAGGAGAAGGTCCGCAAGGCGATCAAGGAGTCCAAACGTAAGGCTGCGAAGGCTTCTAAAGGTGCATCAAAGAGGTCGCGTACCCCTAAAAAATAGGATGTGATCTATACTTAATTGCTGTCAAAAACCTCTACAATTCCTCTCATGCAGAATTTTCAGGTAGATGATAATTTATTTATAAATCCCTTATAATCAATATCTAAGCATTGATTTATAGGGGACTTTATCTTTTGATATTATCTAAGTTTATTCCTCTACAAAGTAAAAAAAACTATCTTTGTCTATTATTGATAGAGAAATAGCGTCAAATGTTCGGAAGAAAGAAAGCAAATAAGCTTATTGAAGACATCGACAGATACTTCGATTTGATGGACCAGTCCGTACTTGTGTTCAAGGAAGGCGTCAAGGATTATCTGTATTCCAACGTCAATGACTTCAATGAGAAACTGATGAGAATGTCTGCTTTGGACAGCGAGTCCGGTGTGCTCAGACGTGAGATCGAGAACGCTCTTTATACCCAGACTACTCTTGTGCGTTCCAGAGGAGATATCATGCGTCTTTTTGAAAAGACCAGAGATATTACCGCAATGCTCAATGACAGTCTTTTCCAGTTTGAGATCGAGACTCCTTATATCCCTTCTGAACTCAATCCGGAATTCATGAAACTTACAGAGTTCTCCACTTTGGCGGTTGAAGCTGTAATTCCTGCTGCGAAGGCTTATTTCAGGTCTCCTGAGTCGGTTCCGGATAAGATCAGCCGAGCATATTTCTATGCAAAGGAGGCTGTAAAGTATTCTCAGACAATCAAGAGGACAGTCTTTCATAATATGCCGTCCCTCAAGCTCAGTGAAAAGTTTCATCTCAGATATTTTGCCCTCCATATCGAAAATCTGTCAAAGGGTGCAGAATCTGTTGCTGATCAGCTTGCCGTGATGGCAATCAGGAGAACCTTGTAGAATGGGAATGCTTTGCCTCATATTATTTGTTGCAGCTGTATCATTATGGTTCTTCACCAATGAGTACAGAAGCATTGTCGGTGTATATGCACCGACATGTGCCTTGAGGACAAAGGATTTCAATGTAATAGTCTTCATCATTCTTCTCTTATTCCTGTGGTGTTCAAAGAACGGCTCCGTAAGAACCGCAGTTTCAGAACACATCTGCATCTATATGGCCGACAGCAGTTCGATGCTTGTAGTCCTCATGGCATCCTTCATATCTCTTCTGACATTGAGCCTCTTCTCTGTAAGGGGTTCTGCAGTTTATGCCATCCTTGGATCACTTTGCGCCTTCTGCTGCATGCACGGTACCTTCTCAGCAGCTGATTTAAAGTATATTCTGTCATTCATAGCAGCCCCGGCAATAGCATTCGTATCCGCATTTGCAGTACGATTCATTCTGCGTTTCTTACTGTCGAGAATCAAGATCCATATGATCACATTGTCTTTCTACATGAGACATGTCATCATATTCTGCATCGTCTTTACGGCTGCAGCAATAGGTCTGAACTGGGGAGGTTTCATATCGGGAATCAATGATATGATGATCTCCGGAAATGAGGTGATGGCATATGTGGCCATAATAGTCGGAGCAGTCATGCTCATAATGATGAATTCTGAAAGAGAGGATTCAGGAGTCTTTGCTGACTTTTCAATTTATGCTGTAGTTTCAGTCGGCTTTTCAGTAGCAGCTACCATGCTTTTCATGTCATTTGACAAGACGACATCTCTTCTTGACCTCTGTCCTGTACCATTGTCTGTTTCAACTCTTGTAGCAGCATCAGTGGCCGGAACGGAATTAGCTCAGAAATCCCGACTTGTAGACAATAAGATATATGCCCATGAGATGGTTGCAGTAACAGCAGTTCCTGTCTTGTCGTTCTTTCTCTCCTATCTGCTTCTGCTTATCATGGGGCAGGGAGCAGGAGATGCAATGGTAGGATTTGTGGTGGTTGCGGCATCCATTCTGATTCTGATATTTCTTGGATTTGCAAAATATGTCAAAGGAGAGCAGGTCAACAGGGAGGCTACCGACCGTATACTTTACGCCCAGCGCCAGCAGATTTATGAGCATAGCCGTGCTTTGATAGACATGGAGCTGAAAGTTGTCCTTTCTGAGAATCAGGCCTTGCATAATGCGATAGAGATGAAGAAGCAGGAAGTCATGAATGTGGCCCTGAGTATAGTAGAGCAGAGGGAATTTCTTGAATCCCTCAATGATACAGTCAAGAGGATGACGAAGACAGAAGATGTCATGGAGAAGGAGAATCTGGTTGCAGAACTAGGGTCGGCTATACAGCAGCGTCTCTCTTATGAAAGTGATGTGGATTCTCAGTATTTCTATGCTCAGGCGGAGTCTCTTCATGAGGATTTCAGTGCGAAGCTTTCTGAGAACTTCCCGAATCTTACACAGCAGGAAAAGCGGCTTGCCACTCTGCTGAGATTGGGTTTCTCCTCCAAGTATATAGCATCTCTGATGAATATAACTACAAAGAGTGTCGAGATCAGCAGATATAGACTTCGTCAGAAGCTGGGACTCGCCAAAGGAGACAATCTTGTGAATTTTATTAAATCCATATAACAACAATTAACTATTAAACCTTAAAACAATGAAAAAAGTATTTCTACTTTCTTTCGCGCTTCTGGCGTCGATGATTGCGTTCGCTCAGCAGACTGATGTGAACCAGTATGGTCAGAAGGTAAGCTCAACTCCTGTAAACGCAGCAGTTCAGGATGGTATCCTCGTTTTCCAGAACAAGGACGCCAACTATAAGTTCTGGTTCGATATCCGCGTTCAGGGAGATGCAGCTGTATTCTTCGGCTATGACAAGAATCTTACTCAGATCGGTAACGGTATGCTTATGCGTCGTACACGTTTCGCGGTAAAGGCTCAGCTCGACAAGAACTGGTATGGTGAGCTTGATACTGACTGGACAAGCGGTACTCCTGAGATCAAGGATGCTTACCTCGGCTTCACAGGCGTTGAGAACCTTGAAATCAAGTTGGGTAACTTCAAGGAGAACTTCTCTATCCAGAGAAACACAACTTCACGTTATCTTCAGTTCATGGAGCGTCCGATGGTGACTTATCTTGCACCTTCACGCCACATGGGTGTCAATGTGAAGTATTCTATCCCTGCTCTCTGGGCATCTGCAGGTGTGTTCGGACCAGCTCTTGAGGATGCAGAGACTATGACAGCTTTCCAGGACGGTAACAAGGACTACGGCTTGAATGCAGGTCTTTCTTACACAGGTAAGTTGGTTTATCGCCCGCTTCACAAATCTACAACATCTTCTCTCCATATCGGAGCAGCAGTTTCTTACAGAAATCCTAAGACTTCTTCTACAGACGGTTATAATGCAGTACGCTACAGCACTCGTAACACTACAGGTGTAAACCGTAAGAAGTATATGGACACAGACGCAATCCAGTATCTCAATCATGAGCTTGCTTATACATTCGAGGTTGCTGGTCACCATAAGGGACTCCGTTATGAGGCTGCATATATTGCACGTAAGCCTTTCGTAGATGAGGCTAAGTGGGCAGACAAGGTAGGTGAATCTCCTAATATGCAGCAGGCATGGGGTTGGTATGTTCAGGCTGGTTACCTCCTCTTCGGCGGAAGCCAGAACTATGACGCCGGTGGAGCTAAGTACACCCGTACAAACAATGGTAAGAACTGGGGTGACATCGAGCTCTGCGCTCGCGTTGAGTATGCTGACTTCAACATCTCCAAGTATGTGATGGGTGGATCTGCATATGCTTATTCACTCGGTCTTAACTTCCATGTGACACGTAACGTCAAGTTCGTGATCAATTATCAGTACAACGATCAGGATGTCTTCGCTAACGGTAAGGGTGCTCAGGACGGAACTGACAAGACTGCCAAGAAGCCATACAGCACAGGTTACGATGCTAGCGGCAACGTATGTGCATATCCAGGCGACATCCTTAACGGAGGTAGCGGAAATGGTATTGACTACCATATGATCGCTGCACGTTTCCAGGTTGCATTCTAGACTATATCTAATCAATTATAAACCATTAAATTAAAAAAGTTATGAAAAAAATTCTCGTTCTCGCAGCTGCGGCTGCATTCGCACTTGTTGCATGTGATAAGAATAATCCTGTAGTAGACGGCAGCGGTGCAGGTGAAGAAGACCAGGCAAAGGTTGAAGGTCTTGCACTTAACGAACTTTCAGGTGCTGACAAGTACATCGAGCTCTACAACACAACTGACAAGGAGATTTCTCTTGAGGGTATCTGCCTTGTAAAGTATGACTCATCTAAGGATGGTGGCAAGAGCACAACTTGGACTGGTAAGGCAGGTATGAAGATCGCTGCTAAGGGTTATGTAGTTCTTGAGAGCTCTGACCTTTCTGATCCTGCAGAGGATGGTGATCCAGCATATGCATATGAGAGCGCTAACCATGTGTTCAAGGGTGGTCTTTCAGGTAAGAAGAACGTAAAGATCGAGCTCCAGGATGCTGAGGGTGCTGTTCTTGATGTATTTACACGTGGTGAGGAAGGTGCAGGCTGGAACCAGGTTTCTGGCTTCGAGAACAACAAGAAGAACACTTTCTCACGCGTACCGGACGGAACAGGTGCATGGGCATATGCAGCTCCAACCAAGGGTAAGGCTAACGGTGCTAAGACTGGCGACATCGAACAGGAGCCTAACATGTAATTTTCAATCATAGGATTTACTATGGCAGAATTGAAAATCGGTGAAATCTCAAAGCCACGCTTTGAGTTCCGCTCATTCGGACAGTGCTTCTGCGAGGCACACAAGAGAATGGCTCGTCTTTCAGTACCGGTTCCTGAAAAGGTATGGGAGCGCGAAAGCGACGAGATCTATATCATCTCTAACAAGAATGACATCAACAATACCAAGATCCGTAACGGCAAGATGGACATCAAGACTTATGTTCAGACTGTTGACGGTCTCGAGCAGTGGAATCCTCTCATGAAGGGTGAATTCCCTATCTCACGCACTGTGCTTGAGAACGAGGTGTTCCCTGCATTCATGGTTGAGATGCCTGCACTTGACAAGGATGAGTACACTTACGATGAGTTCATCGCAATGGTGAAGGCTAATCCTGATCTTGCAGCTGTACGCGTACACAAGCAGCGTTTCGGCTACATGGTGAACAACACTATCTGCGAGGTAGGTAACGTTCTTATCAACGGCGCTAAGGTTGTGACCATCAACTCTGAGTCTACTGAGATCGAGGATATCAAGAAGACCATCGCTGACTGCGGTCTCGAGGGTGTTGAGAACATCAACTACCTCCAGGCTATCAAGCGCGTGATCGGTATGTCTGACAAACCACTTGCAAACGAGTAGTATCATGGCACAGGAAATCGAAAGAAAATTCTTGGTTGCAGGCGACTTCAAGCCGTTTGCAAAGAAGGCTACCCGTATCACACAGGGTTATCTCAGCTCAGTTCCAGAGCGCACAGTACGTGTCCGCGTAAAAGGTGAGAAGGGATTCATCACTATCAAGGGCATCGGCTCAGCAAGCGGTGCAAGCCGTTTCGAGTGGGAGAAGGAAATTCCTGTAGCTGAGGTTCAGGACCTTCTTCAGATCTGCGAGCCAGGCGTGATCGACAAGACACGTTACCTTGTTGAGGCTGGTGACCATACTTATGAGGTAGACGAATTCTACGGTGACAACGAAGGCCTTGTTGTAGCTGAAGTTGAACTCGCTGCTGAGGACGAGGCTTTTGTAAAGCCTGAGTGGCTCGGTGAAGAGGTTACCGGAGATGTGAAGTACTACAACTCTATGCTTATGAAGAACCCATACAAGAATTGGGAGAAATAATTACCTGCAGTGGCCTGCAGCCGCAGGCCACTGCTTTTTAAATTTGAAACTATGACTGACAAGAACACTGAACTTGACCAGGAGCAGGCATTCGACCCGCTGGATATGAATAACTATAAGGTGGAGAAACTTCCGAAGATGGAAAAATCCGGATTCGAGAAGTGGATGGCCCGTCTCGGCGGACCTATAGCTGCCATTGTCTTCATTCTTCTTTATTGGGTGGTGGACATCCCGTTATTCGACAATCTTGATTTTTCAGGACTTTCAGACAAGGCCCAGGCAAGATTGAACGTGATCGGTGAAGCTGCATTCATAAGAGCCTGCTACGCCATGCTTGCAATCTTCTGTGCATCCATCGTGCTTTGGATCACTGAGGCGGTGCAGAGCTACCTGACCTCGCTTATGGTGATTCTTGGTGTCATCTTATGTGGAGTTACGACTCAGAAGGATGCCTTTGCCCAGCTCGGACACCCTGTAATGTGGCTTAACATCCTCTCTTTCGTCCTTGCCAGCATGCTTGTGAAGACAAGAGTGGCCAAGAGATTCGCTCTCTGGTTCGTGCTCAAGTTCGGTAAGAGTGCAGCAGGTATCTTCTTCAGTTTTCTTGTAATCAATGTTGTCCTTTCACTCTTCATCTCCGCTACGACAGTAAAGGCGACGATCCTCCTTCCTATCTTCATGGTCGTGGCGGCAATCTTCGGAGCAAGTCAGGGTGAGCGTAACAATTTCGGACGTAACCTTGTCCTCCAGAACCTTTTCCAGATCAATATAGGTGCAAGTGCCTTTATGACCGGCTCAGGTGCAAACCTCCTTGCCGTGTCGCTCCTTACCGGTGCATATAGTTCAGTTACAATGATCTATTCAGACTGGCTGGTAGCGGCTTTCCCACTTGCAATGATTCTTCTCCTCATCGGCTGGTTCATCGGTGTAAAGGTGATATTCCCTCTCAAGCCGGAAGAAAAGCAGCCTCAGATCCAGGGTGGAATGGAGCGTCTGCGCCACGAGCTCGAGTCTATGGGAGCCATGAGAATGGAAGAATACAAGTCCATCGCCATCTTCGCAGGTGTACTCATCATGTGGGTGACCGAGAGCTGGCATGGAGTTTCAGCAGAGGTTGTAGTCCTTATAGGTGCCATCATCGCCCTCATGCCGGGCATCGGTGTGGTGAAGTGGAATGATGTGGATATTCCATGGCATCTTATGCTCTTCTCTGCAGGTGCATATGTCATTGGTTCAGGTCTCAATGCTACAGACCTTCCTGCAATGATGGTAGGAGCAGGAATGGATGCGTTAGGTATTACAGCTCAGACTCCGTTCATCGTTCTGTACATACTTCTTACTGGCCTCATGCTTCTGAGCGCCCTGCTTTTCCAGTCGAAGAACATGAGAACCCTCGTGTTCGTACCGATTGCAATCGGTGTGGAGCAGCAGTTCGGATTCCCTCCTCTCAGCCTTTCATTCCCGGTGTCCCTTTTGATTGAACATGTTTACGTGCTGCCGTTCAACAGTAAGCCGGCTGCACTTCTATATACGACCAACCAGTACAGCTGGAGCGATACATTCAAGTTCGGTATCACCATGATGTTCATAGCATGGGTTATGATATTGGTTTGGGGTGAAACAGTACTTCATTGGTTAGGTTATACTCCAGGTCTGTTCTAAATGATCACGATACAGGCAAAGAAACATGATGAATTCTCGGTAGAATTCAAGTTCGGTTTTGACGGGGACGGAAAAGCCGAAAAGGGAGTCTTTGCAGTGAACTCATGGCTGTTCGTGCCCAACAGTATCGGAATCAATCCTGAAAACTACGGAAAGAAGCAGTTCTACCGCGACATAAAATCGAATGTCCGTCTGATAACTCCTGTTTTTTCTCTCAAAGAGATAGCCGACGAGCAGGCTCTGCCTCTGAATTCTTTGAAGAAGGCCTTCGAGGCACTGGCCTCATATGTCAATCAGAATACGATAGACGCATATGAATACCAGTTGAAGATGTTCTCGGCCATATTCAAGAGCTCATTGAGAGACTTCGAAAGATATGTGCGCACAGCAAAGGCCCTAGAGAACGCCGATTATCTACTTAAGGACTATGTGTCGGATGTCAGAGCCATCCTGTCGGAATACAGAAAGTTATACAGAATAATCGATATCCCGAAGGTCCCTGAGAATCTGCGCGGCCATTTCTTCCTCTGCGATGAGTTCATGAGCTATATAGTGGAGATGAGAACCATCAGGATCATCAAGAGGATAGATGCCTTGAAGCAGTCTGATATCTTTGCGGAAAGACGTGCTGAGCTTATGACCTTCATCCTGCAGGAGAGAGACTATATGAAGATGCGTGGATATTCAGTCATTCATGAGAATTCACAGCAGAACCGTCATGTGGTCTATCATCATGGAATGCTCAAGAAGTTTGTCGAGAGCGAGCTTTACATCCGTCTGGACAAGAAACGTGATGGCGTCGCAGTAGAGCAGATATATTACAGTCTTGCTGCAGGTCTGGCAATGATCTTTGCGACAGCAGTCGCATGGCAGACACAGGTGCGTTTCGGAAACATCACATGGCCTCTCTTCATTGTCCTTGTGGTCAGCTATATGATGAAGGACAGGATCAAGGACCTGCTGCGTTATTATTTCGCTCATAAGCTCGGAAACAAATATTTCGACAAGAAGGCCACAGTCGAGATCGGCAAGAAGACCATCGGAGACATCCGTGAAGGGGTTGATTTCATATCGGCATCCAAGACCCCTGCAAAGGTGCTGGATCTCAGAAACGAATCTGCTACAATCGACGATGCGACACGTATCTTCGAGGAAAAGATCATACTCTACCGCAAGCGTGTCACAATTGATGGAAAGGCCCTTGCTGAGAATGATGACTATCCTATGACAGGAATCAATGAAATCATGCGTCTTCACCTGAACAGATTCACTCAGAAGATGGACAACCCTGAGAATCCGGTCGACACTATCGGCGAAGATGGTAACATCGTGTCAGTGAAGGTGCAGAAGGTCTATTATGTGAATATAGTGTTCCAGCTGCAGGAGGATAAGGAATCTTCTTATCGTCATT
Source organism: Bacteroidales bacterium (assembly GCA_017555445.1). Next base: position 6,012 of record JAFZGK010000110.1, on the reverse strand, counting down.
TCCGCATCGCTATGACCCGTAATGGTATTCTTCGAGTGGAAGAAATATAGGTAGATGTTCCTTCTCTCGGAAATAATTCTTAATTTTGAGAGATTTTGAAACTAAACTACCATTCCATGGCACTATTCAATAATTCCGAAAAGTATAAATGGGAATTCGAGAATATCGGAGGCTCATCACGCGTAAGTATCACCACAGGTGAGGATATCGCCCACCTCAATGAACTTGATCCTAAGATGTGGACTGTCTTGTCATGTCCTGTAAAGGGACTGGAGATTGACGAGAAGAGTCTTGCATTCATGGACTGTGATGGTGATGGAAAACTTAGAGTGGGAGATGTTGTGTGCATGTCACAGTGGCTTACAGGAGCTCTCAAGAATCCGGATATGCTTCTTAAGGGTGAAGACCATATTTCAGTAGAGAATTTCGACCAGGAGAATCCTGACGGTCAGAAGCTTTATAAGGCTGCCAAAGGAGTTCTTACTGCTCTTGGCAAGGCTGATGATGTTGTTTCTTTGGCAGATGTCACAAACGTTTCTGCAATCTTTGCTGGAACACGTTTCAATGGTGACGGTGTCATTACCGAGACATCGACGGATGACGATCAGGACAAAGCAGCCATTGCTGCTGCTGTAGCTTCACTTGGAGGACTTGCAGACAGAAGCGGAGCCCAAGGTGTCGATGCGGCGATGATCGAGACATTCTACAAGACACTTGCAGACTATGTAGCCTGGTGTGATGCAGCTGTCGAAGCTCCTTATGGTGCAGACACAGACAAGGTCATCGAGCTTTATAATTCACTGGATTCGAAGGTCAAGGATTTCTTCATGCGCTCAAAGCTTGCGGCTTTCTCTCCTGACAGCACCTCTGTTCTTGACGTACAGACTTCAAGTATCCAGGCTATCAGCACAGACAACCTTACTTCAAAGGGAAATGAGATTGCAGCATATCCTATAGCTCGAGTAACAGGAAAGTCCGAGATTGATCTTACTTCTCCTGTCAACCCTGCGTGGGCTTCAAGCTTCAATGCTCTCAAGGCTCTTGCTGTCGATCCTTCTGCAAAGGTCCTTACTGAGGATGATTGGACTGGCATAGGTTCAAAGATTTCTGCGTATTCTGCATGGAAGGGCGGAAAGGCAGGTGTGGCCGTCGAGGCTCTCGGCCTGGAAAAGGTCAAGGAACTTCTTGATCAGAACAGGAAGGAAGCACTTCTTGCAATCGCAGCCCAGGATGCATCATATGCTGAAGATTTCAACAACATTTCTCTTGTGGAGAAATTCCTCTATGTATATCGCGACTTCTACAGACTTCTCAAGAACTTCGTGACTTTCCACGACTTCTATTCGAAGGATTCTGATGTGAAGGCTATCTTCCAGTGCGGAAGACTCGTGATCGATCAGAGAGAATGTCATTTCTGTATGCAGGTAGCCGATATGGCAAAGCAAAATACTATGGCCGCATCAAGCGGAATGTATCTTATCTACTGCGACTGTACCACCAAGACAAAGCCAACAAAGATGTCTATAGTTGCAGCAATGACAGTAGGTGAAGTCGGAGATCTTTTTGTCGGAAAGAATGCCGTATGGTATGATAATGCCGGTCTGGAGTGGGATGCAGTGATAACTAAGATCATTGATAATCCGATCAGCATTTCCCAGGCTTTCTGGTCACCTTATCGCAGAATTGCGGTAGCGATAGAGAATCTTATCAACAAAAATGCTGCAGATAAGGACGCTAAGTTCATGAAGGAGGCTACGGAGAAGATCAATGCTGCTCCTGCAACCCTTCCTGCGGCTGCAGCTGACGGAACTAAACCAGCAGCCGCGACACCGTTCGATATCGGTAAGTTCGCTGGTATCTTTGCTGCCTTAGGTATGGCTGTCGGCATGATCGGTACAGCGCTCACAAACATATTTGAAGGTATTTTCGCTCTGCCATGGTGGAAGGTTCTACTTGCATTTGTGGGAGTGATGCTTGTGATTTCAGGTCCGGCAATGGTAATGGCATGGCTCAAGCTCCGCCGCCGCAATATCGCTCCGCTTCTCAATGCAAACGGATGGGCTGTCAATGCGGCATCGAAGATAAGCATACCATTCGGAGAGACTCTTACAGAGATTGCTAAGTTCCCTGCCATCAAGCTTAAGGATCCATATGCAAAGAAAGGCATGCCTGTATGGAAGCGTTGGGTGATCTCAATTTCATCCCTTGTTGTAGTCCTTGCTGTTCTCTGGCTTGTGAACCTCTTTGCATGGGCGAAACTTCCATCACCTCTCCCATGGTTCGACAAGGATGAACCGGTGCTTGAAGAAGTAGTGGAAACAGTTACCGAGACAGTGGTTGTCGAGGAAGTTGCAGAATAAGGCGTACCAAAAGGTACTGCCGGGTGCGCAGAAACCCTTAACAGATAGAGCGACGATACAAAATCTACCCGATTCATGTATCGTCGCTCATTTTTATCTATTAATATGCGGCATTTTTTGAGCGACGCTACAAGAATTGCTGATTTCTTGTGTCGTCGCTTCTCAGAGCGTTTGTCGTTCCGAATATTTATTTAAATTTGTCCATGTTTCATTCATTTCGTGAGCGAGGTGAGGGAGATTAGTAGAGAAGATTTGTGTTAAGGATAGAATGCTATGAAAAAGACTTACCATCTGTGCCTTTCGGCAGGAAACGAGATCATGTTCCGGGATCTCGAAGATTACAATAAAGGATTCAACTATTTTGCTATTGCGCTACATATGACAGGGTCCACAGGTCTTGTGGAATCATTCATGTCTAATCATTTTCATCTCATGATCCAGAGCGAGAATCCGAAGGAATTCATGTATGCTATGCGGAAGAGATACTCCAGGCATTTCAATACCAAATATGATAGAAGCGGAATCGTTGGTGAAAAGCATCATTTCCAGTTGGAGGTTTCCGGTCTGCATCATCATCTTGCAGCTATGAGTTATACTCTTAGAAACGCATTGCACCATGGAGTTGCTCCTATCCCTTATGCATATCCACACTCTTCCGCCAATGTCATCTTTCAGAAGGAAATGGGAAAAGTGTCAACAGAAAGACTGCTTCCTCATAAATCTTTCTATAAGCATATCGGCAGGAGGACTGAATGTCCTGCAACATACAGGATGAGTGAAAGCGGCGTATTCCTAAGGGAATCGGTACTTGATATAGTTCAAGTAGAGAATATGTATGCAACACCGCGTTCATTCAATTATTACATGGGACGAAAGACGTGTGAGGAATGGCTGAGAGAGCAGTCAAAGGACAAAGAGAACAGTTCACCTATCAGACTTGAAGATATCGAGAATGGTATCAACATGCAATCATATGACAGGATGCTGACCTTTGAAAGCGGTAGGGCGGATTATAGAAAGATATCAGATATTGAGTTATGCAAAGTCATAGACCATGATGTATTGCCATCATTCGGGAAAGTGTCGGTATACCATTTGACTGAGAGTGAGAAAGTACAGATAGCTAATATGCTTTTTCGCGAATACAGATCTTCAGAGGCCCAGATCAGAAGGTGCCTTGTCATGAATAAATTATAGAAGGTAACGATATACCAGTTTACACTAAAAATATCATAAATAATTAAGAAGGCGGTGGTGGTGTAGAGTTGTAGATAGAGTTCCTCTTCGTTCCTTCACATAGCGACGACACAAAAATACGCTTGTTTTTGTGTCGTCGCTATCTAAAACAGTGTCATAAACCATAAAAAGACAGCTACGACACATGAATCATGGTATTTCATGTGTCGTAGCTTTCATAATCTGCTCGAAACCTACATCGCCCTAAACAAAACCCGCAATCCATATAGGAGAAGTGGGCAACAGTCAAGCGTGAGGACGGCATTTGTCGAGCCGCCCGCAGCGATTGATCTGTAGCAGTCGGAGACCGTATACTCCGACTACGGTGACCGCATCAGTAATATTTTCATACAATGCACCGGAGCTTGCGAATACGCAAGCAAGCTCCTCAAAGCAGGCGCCGCAGCTCAGCCCAAGGGCTGCTCTGCCTGCTTTGTGCCGGTGTGCAGAAAATGCAATCAACTTTTATTATCCGTTGCTCACCCCAAAAAACAGAAGCTGATCGTAAGTCATGATGTAAAACAGGTATATCGTTCCCTTATAGAAAAGTACTCGAAGAATCGTTTGGCTGATCATAGAAGATATGATTGGGAGAATATTTTTGAATAGTTAATTTAGAATAATTGTAAATTGTTTTGGAAAATCCTTGCAGTTTCGGAATATTGTTTGTAGTTTTGAATTGTTAAATATTAGAATGAAGTAAAAACATATAAGAGAGACTGCTTTATGATTAAGGAAAGATTACAGAAGGTCATCAATGACCAGATTACAGCTGAATTGTGGTCATCACAGCTTTATCTTCAGATGGCATATTTTCTTAAGAAACAGGGATGGGGTGGATTCGCACATTGGATGAAGCTTCAGTCGCTGGAAGAGCGCGAGCACGCTACACGCATGGCTGATTATCTGACAGATAGAGGCGGAATTGTGAAGTTTCAGATGATTGATGTTGTACCGGAGGGCTGGGGTACAGTGCTTGATGTTTTTGAACATACCTACAAGCATGAATGCATGGTGTCAAAGATGGTCGATAATATCGTTACTATCGCGATCGAAGAGAGAGATTATGCTACAGACAATTTCTTCCGCTCGTTTGTTGATGAGCAGGTAGAAGAAGAGGCAACAGCTGCAGACATCGTAGACAGGATCAAGATTGCTGGCCAATCAGGCATCTTGATCCTTGACAATCAGCTGGGCCAGAGAGCAGAATAAGTGAATGAGCGACGCTACAAGAATTGCCGATTTCTTGAAGCGTCGCTCTGGAAAAATGCCAAATTTCAACATATTCAAGAGCGACGATACAAAATCTACCCGATTCATGTATCGTCGCTTCTTGTTATCCCTCAACACTTAGGGGTTTATTGGGCTTTGCTGACTAAATGGTTTTGCCGTTCAGGATGACCTTCTCGATGACAGGAGTCTGATGGCTGTATGGGATGAATGCGAGAGAAGGTACCTGCTTGGTAATGATCAGATTAGCCTTCTTGCCGATAGTGATCGAACCCAGGGTGTCGCTCACTCCCATTGCGTATGCGGAGTTGATTGTACATGCATTGAACGACTGTTCGGGAGTCAGTCTCATCCTGATACATCCGAGTGCCATGACGAAGCGCATGTTTCCGCTCGGACTCGATCCCGGATTATAATCGGAAGCAAGTGCCACAGGCAGTCCGGCCTCTATGTAGCCCTTGGCATTGCCGAATGGAATACCGAGGAAGAATGAACATCCAGGAAGCATAGTCGGCATGGTGCAGCTGCCCCTCAATGCCTCGATCTCAGCATCAGTCGTCTTTTCAAGATGATCGACAGACAATGCTCCATGCTTCACACCCACCTGGACTCCGCCTGAAACCTCGAGCTCGTTCGCATGAATCTTAGGAGTGATTCCATATTTTGCAGCCTCGGAAAGAATCCTGTCTGTCTCTTCCACGGTAAAGAAACCTGCATCGCAGAATACATCTACAAAGTCAGCAAGACCTTCCTCAGCAACGCGAGGGAGCATCTCGTTACATACGAGATCCACATATTCGCTCTGACGTCCCCTGTAGGCACGGCCCACAGCATGAGCGCCAAGGAAATTGGCCTTCACAGTTATCGGGGCAGTCTCCTTGATGCGGCGGATGACCCTCAGCATCTTGAGCTCGTCCTCCACAGTAAGGCCATAGCCGCTCTTGATCTCCACTGCTCCTGTGCCCATTGCCATGATTTCATGCACACGCTCCATCGCCTGAGCATAAAGTTCATCCTCAGATGTCTCATGAAGCAGATCTGCTGAATTAAGGATGCCTCCGCCACGCGCAGCGATCTCCTCATAGCTCAACCCCGCAATCTTGTCCCTGAACTCACCATCCCTGCATCCCGCATAAACGATATGCGTATGACTATCGCAGAAACAAGGCATAACATATCCGCCCTG
>JAFZGK010000109.1 GCA_017555445.1 Bacteroidales bacterium | reverse complement strand
CTGCGACACTGACCCTCGGATGGACCAGCCAGACAGTCACCAAGGGCAAGGTGCTCAGCAACGCCGCGATCTACAATCCTAACGACGGCACGAGTGCAAAAGATGTAACAATCACAGCCACTTGGACGACCAGCAATGCTGCAGTGGCAACGGTAGCCGGAGGCTCAATCACAGCCCAGGGAGCAGGAACGGCAATCCTTACCGCGACCTACAACGGCATCAGCGCCAGCTGCGTGATCACCGTCACAGGAGGAGAGACACCACCGGCCAACACCTACGTTTCAAATATGTCGGTATCATCAGAATGGATGACAGGAAACACATACAAGCTGATGCTGACGCTTACCTTCAGCGACGGCACCAAGATAAAGGATGTGCCGTACACCTGGAGCGTGACATACGCCCAGAGTCCGAACATATCCGCCAGCCAGAGCGGCGAGGGTCCGCTTGTGTACACAGGAGGAGGAAGCACATATACACTAGCTGTCACAGTCACTACGACAGCAACATTCAAGGATTCAAGCGGAAATACCAGACGCTTCACAACGGGAACATCGATCTCGCATAACGTGAACTGGACACCTTAAGAAACGATCAACGGCTGCCCTGTCTTGAGATTCGGCAGCCGTTGCTGATTGATAACCAATAAATCCATATTACAATGATGATCATCAAGTACTATGAGTGGATGAAGGTCTTTCCGGACCAGAGACAGATTGTTTACGAGCAGTGCGTCCGGGACAGAAATGAAAAGGACGGAGTGCGTACTCTGAGAAGACTGAATAAAGAAGAAGCGATGGAACTGATAGAAAAGAATAACCTTCGTATCGTCCATCGCAACAAATACGGAACCATCTGGGACTAGAGCCTAGAATGTGAATCCTATCTTCACCTTGAGTGACGGTTCCAGTGAATCCCGAAGATCAGCAGTCCCTGCTGTTCTTACCATCGCTTGGGGCTCACCGGAACCATCATCGAGGTAGTCTATTCTTCCGAAGTTAAGAATCTCTCCTTCAGCAGTCTGAAAAGAGGTTCCAAGAAAGGCCTGATGCACTCCTGCAGACAGGCCTATATTCATCCTGCAGCGGCCGACCACATGCAGACTCAGACCGAAATCCAATGCTGCGAACGCGCCTGCCATTCCGTACTGGATGTAACTGTCGTCGAACTCGATGTACTCATGACGGCCATTGCTGAAGACCTCTTCAGAGTATCTTACCCTTCCCATATCCTCACGGGTATACATCTCCATGAACGAGTAACCAAGGTCCATCTGCAGGTATGGAGTCACATCCCTGTCCTTGAAATCACTTCTCAGACGTAGGTAGACCGGCACAGAGGTGTTCTCCACCTTTCTTCTGACGGTATCACCACATGTCAGGGTCTTGTTCGAGAAAGAGTGCGCTCCTGTTCCGATCGCGACAGCAAGATGAGGGGAAAAGCGATATCCTATGGCCACGTCGGTTCCATAGCAGGAATTGGCCTCATTGTTTCCTCGTTTGCCGTTCAGCGCAGTTCCCGGCGCGAAATCTATGGAGACATAGACACCCCGACGGAAGTATTCTGAACCTTTGGACTTATCCGTAGCGAGGACTGCCGATGACGAAATCAGCATACATGTAAGTGCGAAAATGATTCTTTTCACGATATGTGTTTTTAGAGTTAATATTAATCCGGGCAGCTACCCAGCACGAGCATGAAGATGATGCCGATGAACCAGAAGATGGCCTTGAATGTGAACTTTATCACACCGAAAGTGAGGTTGAAAACAGTTCTCATGATTGACAGTTTTTGTTGTTAGTAATTGATGGTTAGGTCAAGAACTCGACCAGAGAATCCATCTTTTGAGTGCAAATATACACATTCAGATATATTTAACAATATCTTTATTTTGTATTAACTTTAACAATAGTAATACACAATATCATTACTATCGTTAATACTGATTTGGGTGGCCTTCAGGTGCAGCTTTCATTCATATCGCCATGTCAGTGAAAAAGCAAGCGAATGCGAAAGAAAACGCTGTTTCGTGCGCTTTTGTTTACGGCATAGGTAGCATTCACACAGTTGATCCCACGGTCGCTTGCGGTTCACTGAGGCGATGGAATTTTGCGGAACACTGAGGGCCACCCAAAGAGTATCAACTATGGCAGCAAATCCCCTCTACCATACTCCTTCAGCAGTTCTCTGGTCTTGTCGATATCATCAACAGTCGAAGCGCTGGCCAGATAGAAGAGCGCATCCTCTGCGCTGCTTACGGCAGCCTCGATATCCCGGAGGCCGTCCTCCCCTATCTCTTCCGTCAGTTCCTGTTGCTTGATGATGTTCTTGAGTGCTGATGCGGTGGAGTCAAGCGCTCCGACTCTGATCAGATGAAGACGCTGATCCTCGCACATGGTAAGGCGTGACACGTTGTCACGGTTTGGATTCATTGAATCATTCATGAGTAAGTGTATTTAGTTAGTGAATATTGTGTTCCTGAGACCTGTGGGCTCAAAAGACAGGGACCCCGATGCGTCGCGGAGATCGGTTTCCACTGTGATGTAAGCCCTCTGCGGATTTCATCATCTCACCCGAGAAGCGATGATGAAATTAATCACAGCAGAACAGCCCCAGACGGCTGAGAGATCTGCGAATACGGGGATGTCAACGAGCCTCTATGCTCTCAGGAACTTGTGTTTCATCTCATATCATTTCATACTTTTCGCGGCAAAGTTCGGCACGCTTAGTGACATATAGTGTCACTGAAAAAAATTAGCTAATGAAAACACGAGATGCGATTGATACCATTGTTACCGATTTTCCGGCACTTGAGGGACGGAATTATAAATTTTGTCTATCTTTGTCATACTATAAGGCAAAATATACTACTACATACATACGTAGCTGTCGTTGGACTCACCTTCGAATGTGCAAAATTTTAAGACAAGGGGACAATGGGCAATTACGTCTGCGCT
>JAFZGK010000108.1 GCA_017555445.1 Bacteroidales bacterium | reverse complement strand
CGGACGTTGCAAAATTTATGCATGACTATGAAACGATACATATATCTGATAATTCTGGCAGCCGTTTTCGCTTTCGATGCAGGCGCCCAGTCAAAGAACTTCAAGCTCGGTCAGTGGACTGAAATCCATAATTCCATCCTTATGGAACTCAACCGTTCCTATGTGGACTCCCTCCCTGTGGACCGAATCATGCGTGCTGGTGTGAACGCCATCCTCGAGGAGCTTGATCCGTATACAATCTATATTCCAGAGGAAGAGAATGAGGATCTGGACATGATGCTCAAGAATACATACGGCGGAATCGGTGCAATCATCCACAAGAAGAAGGAGGACAATGTCATCATCAATGAGCCATATAAGGACTCTCCAGCCCATAAGTATGGTCTGGTCTGCGGTGATGAGATCATCGAGATCGACGGTGTCCCAACCAAGGGTCTCGAGAGCAAGGAGAGCAGCGACAGGATGAAGGGAAAGCCGGGTACCACAGTGGTCTTCAAGGTGAAGAAGGTGCGTACAGGTGAAATTGTCGATATCCCTATCGTACGTGAAAGGATTCATCTTCCTGATGTTGAATATGCAGGAATGTTGGATGACACAACCGGATATATCCTTCAGACAGGTTTTACAGAGAATGTGTCGACTGAGTTGAGGTCTAAGTTCCTGGAACTCAAGAAGCAGGGAATGAAACGCTTTGTGCTTGACCTCCGCGGAAACGGTGGAGGACTTATGAACGAGGCGGTGAATATCGTATCTCTTTTCGTTCCTAAGGGCTCGCTTGTGGTTACTTCCAAAGGCAACACTCCAAATTCGGTACGTGAATACAAGACTACTCTTGATCCTGTCGATACGGAGATTCCTATCATTGTTCTGATCGATTCCGGTTCGGCATCTTCTTCAGAAATCGTTTCAGGTGCGCTTCAGGATCTCGACAGGGCTACGATCATGGGTAAGAGAAGTTATGGAAAGGGTCTGGTGCAGTCCCTCGTTCCTATTGCATATAACGGACAGATGAAGGTCACAACTGCGAAATATTATACCCCTAGCGGCAGATGTGTCCAGGCTATCGATTATTCCAACCGCAATGAGGACGGCAGTGTGGGACACATTCCGGATTCGCTTACACGTGAGTTCAAGACAGTTTCAGGCCGTATAGTACGCGACGGTGGCGGCATCACTCCTGATGTGGAAGTGGATGTTCCTCAGTATAGCCGTATTGTATATTCACTCGTGCTTGGAGGAGTGATCGACCAGTATGTGATCGATTATGCACGCAGACATGCAGAGATTCCTGCTGTGGCTGATTTCCATTTCACTGATGAGGATTTCGAGGATTTCATCAAGTATGCAAAGACTCAGGATTTCGATTACAGAAGCAGTGCGAAGACTTTGTATGACCAGATGAAGAAGGAGCTTGAGGCTGACGGTCTCGCAGAGTCTATGGCTGATGAGCTTGCTGCTCTGGAGAAAGCCCTGGAGATGGATAAGGAGAAGTTTATCCGCCTCAAGAAGGATGAGATCATACCATTCATCGAGGAGGAACTTGCAGTACGATACTGGTTCCAGGAGGCTGGAATCGAGGTCCGTCTCCGTTACGACCAGCAGCTCAAGGATGCATTGACAAAACCGCTTGCCGTATGATAGTGCTCTTTGATTTTGACGGTGTCCTTGTAGATACCGAGAAGCAATATACCCATATGTGGGATGCCATAGGTGTTGATCTGCTGGGTGAGGAGGGGTTCGGCTGGAAGATCAAAGGCCAGACTCTCAAGCAGATCTATGCGGCATATGTGCCTGATCCTCAGTTGCAGGAGGCAGTGACCGAACGTCTGGACGAATATGAAAGACAGATGGTCTATGAGTTCATTCCAGGAGTCCCAGAGTTTCTGACTGCCTTGAAGGAGGCCGGCATACCGACAGCAATCGTCACCAGTTCCAATGACAAGAAGATGGCCAATGTCTATCGTGCCCTCCCTCAGCTCAAGTCGATGGTGGACATGATTCTGACAAGCGAGCATTTCACCAGGTCCAAGCCGGATCCAGAGTGCTTCCTCAAGGGAATGGAACTCCTTGGTGGAACTCCTGAAGAGACTGTGATCTTTGAGGATTCCATCCATGGTCTCACCGCAGCACGTGCATCGGGAGGAAAAGTTGTCGGTCTGTCCACAACCTTCCCGGCAGAGCGTATCACATCTTTATGTGATATGGTCATACAGGATTTTTCTGAATTGAATATATCCGATCTGATGTAGAATGATAGCGACGATACATAGAATACCATGATTCATGTATCGTCGCTATCACTTTTATTGATTATTAATGGCTTTTTCAGACCGACGATACACAAATATGTGTTTTTATGTATCGTCGCTTCAAGCATATATATCTTGTATAATGTTGAGTGCAAAAGGCACTAGGCTTCTGCCCAGATGTAGACCTTGTCGCTGCGGCGGAGACGATGCTCTTCGATGGCCTTGCATGCCTCTTCGTTGCAGCCGTCGCCACAAAGGCTGAGGGCTTCTTCACGTGCGCCCGGAACGACTTTCGACCAGTCGAGAGGGATTGAACAATATGTTCCCTTGACTGCTTCCTCGACAGGCTTTAGATCCACGCGGATTTCAGGGACTGTGTATTCTACGCATCCTGATGTAGGACCGATGATGAGGATCTTGTCACCCACCTTCAATGAGTATGACTCCACAAGGATTTCGGCAACACCAAGCTTGCCGAACCAGTTGGTAATCTTTCCGCTGTACACTTTCTTGCGGGTTGAGGTACTGCCATAGACATCGCACCACTCTCCAAGGCGTGCTCCCTGATAGTAGCCGTCCCAGAATCCTCTGTTGAATACTTCCTCGAGTTCCTTCTTGAATGATGCTCCGAGCTCGGCTGTATATGTTCCGTTGCACACTGCATCTGCGGCACGGCGGTAGCAAGATGCCACGCGCTTTACATATTCTGCAGAGCGGGCACGACCTTCGATCTTGAACACTGTCACTCCCGCGTCGATGATCTTGTCCATGAACTCGATGGTGCAAAGATCCTTTGGAGACATTATGTACTTGTTGTCTATCTCGAGCTGCATGCCGGTCTCGCGGTCTTCCACCTTGTATGCACGGCGGCAGAGCTGGTAGCATGAACCGCGGTTTGCAGATGCTCCGTACTCGTGGAGGCTGAGATAACATTTGCCTGAAATTGCCATGCAGAGTGCTCCATGGGCGAACATCTCGATTTCTACGAGCTTGCCCGAAGGACCGCAGATCTGGTCGCGGTCGATGATAGCCTTGATCTCCTTCACCTGTCCGAGGTTAAGCTCGCGGGCAAGTACGATGACGTCAGCGAACTGAGCATAGAAGCGGAGTGCTTCTGCATTCGAGATGCTGAGCTGGGTGGAGATATGCACTTCTACACCGATCTGGCGTGCATAGATGATGGCTGCCATGTCGGAAGCGATCACTGCTGTGATTCCTGCTTCCTTGGCTGCATCAAGGGTACGCTTCATGTCCTCAAGGTCTTCTCCGAAGAGAGCGATGTTGAGGGTGAGGTATGTCTTCACTCCGTATTCCGAGCAGATGCGTACGATCTCTGCAAGATCGGTCATCTTGAAGTTGTTGGCCGAATGAGAGCGCATGTTGAGCTTCTCGACTCCGAAGTATACTGAGTCAGCTCCACCCTGGATGGCTGCGTGCAGGCATTCGAAATTTCCTGCAGGTGCCATGATCTCGAGGCGCTGAGGTGTCATATTATTGTTATTCTCCATTATCTCTGGTTATATCTTTTTGATGGCCATCAGGACCATATTAGTTTTTCTTATTTGCTGCGGCCGAGCAGGGTCTCTGCATATCCTTGAAGAAGTCCGTGGTTTTCAGCAGAAAGATTGAGTCCGCCCACATATTCCATTGCCTGTGAGTGAAGCTTCAGGATTTCTTCCTTTGCCTGCTGTTCTACGCCGAGCTGTGCGTAAAGGTTCTTGACAGCCGCAATCTTTGCCTCCTTTTCCTCATCGGTAGATACTGGCATATCCATAGCTGCAGAAAGTGCCTTCAGCTCCTCTTCCGAAGCGTTTGCCTGAGCCTTGATCATGAGCCATGTCTTCTTGTTGTTGAGGATGTCACCTCCGATTGCCTTGCCGAATACCTCAGGGTCTCCGAATGTGTCAAGCCAGTCGTCTGCAATCTGGAAGGCAAGACCTATGTCGTAACCGAACTTATAGAGAAGGTCAGCCTCTACAGCTGATGCGCCACCGATAAGGGCACCCATCTTTGCCGAGCATGCGATCAGGACTGCTGTCTTGAGACCGATCATCTTCAGGTAGTCTGCCATAGGAACCTGAGGCATGTTCTCGAACTCCATGTCATACTGCTGGCCCTCGCATACCTCTGCTGCTGTGGTAGAGAAAAGGTCAAGCACCTGAGGAAGCACTGCTGCCGGGGCCTTTGCAATTCTCTTGTAGCTGTCGATCGACATAACGTCACCTGAAAGGATGGCTGTATTCTCATCCCATTTCCTGTAGACTGTAGGCACGCCTCTGCGGACGTCAGCCTTGTCCATGATGTCGTCATGAATGAGAGTGAAGCTGTGAAAGACCTCGATTGCCGCTGCCGGAGAAAGAATCTGCTCGTTATACTCATCCTTGAAAAGCGAATATGCAAGCAGGCAGAGACGAGGACGGATCCTCTTTCCTCCGATCTCCATCATATATCTCAGCGGATCATAAAGACCTGCCGGCTCATCAGTGAATTTAAGATCTGCAAATAACTCCTTAAGGACTTTCTCGATGTTTGCTTCTTTGCTCATGGCTCTAATTGCTTAACGTATCTCGCAAAGGTAAGGATTATTTCGCTATATTTGCAACATGATTATGAAAGGAAAAGCAACGGTTGTAAAGCATACGGGAAGCCATTATATGCTGGCTCAGCTCCCGGACTGGAATCTGTTTCCGGCGGTTCTCAGAGGCAAGATCCGTCTGAAGGGTTCGTCGGCGACAAATCCTGTAGCCGTGGGTGATATCGTGACATTTGAAGTCGATGTTCCGGAATGTCATGAGAACGGACAGATCGTATTCGAAGACGGTTCACGTGCCGATATCGGCTATCTGACATTGGAGAATCCTGCTGCCATCACTGCAGTTGAGCCCCGCAAGAACTATATCATCCGCAAATCAACCAACCTTTCACGCCAGTCGCACATCATCGCTTCCAACCTTGACCGCGCCTTCCTTGTAGTCACTCTGGATTTTCCTCAGGTGAAGCTTCCTTTCCTTGACCGACTTCTGGTGACCTGTGAGGTCTATAGTGTTCCGGCAGTCATCGTTCTGAACAAATGTGATCTCTATGGGCCGGAACACGAGGACATGAGAGCTGCTTTCCATGAAATCTACGAAGGTGCAGGCTATCCGGTACTCGAAGTTTCTGCGCAGACAGGAGAAGGGGTGGACATCTTGAGGGAAGTGGTCGCAGGAAGACTCCTTCCGGACGGGACTCTGAACGAATCATACGATCATGAGAAGCCGGCGGTATCACTGTTCTCCGGTGTGTCCGGTGTAGGTAAATCTTCATTGATCAAGTCTCTCGATCCTGCACTGGAACCACGTGTGGGCGAGATTTCTGATGCCCATGAACAAGGTCGTCATACAACCACCTTCTATGAAATGTATGCTCTCGCGACAGGCGGCTTCATAGTAGATACTCCTGGTCTGAGAGGTTTCGGACTTGTCGATCTCAAGAAAGAAGAGATAGCTTTATATTTCCCTGAAATGCTCCGTGTATCGGAGGACTGTCGTTTCGCACCTTGTACGCATACTCACGAACCGGGATGTGCTGTAAAAGAAGCAGTAGAGGCAGGTGAAATCACATACGACCGCTACAGTTCATACCTCGGTATGCTCGAAGAAGAGGGAAAATACAGGTAGGAGATGTCTCTACTCGTTTCACTCGGTCGACATGACATTGATGACTGCCATTTCGAGCGAAGTCGAGAAATCTTTAAGGAATGATTCAAATCAACAAGGACATACTGAAGCTGGCAATTCCCAGCATTCTTGCAAACATCACAGTTCCGATAGTCGGCATGGTGGATATAGCCGTGGCCGGTCATCTGGATGTCAATGCCGCCACCATGATCGGAGGTATCGCCATCGGCACGATGCTGTTTGACCTTCTTTACTGGAACTTCGGTTTCCTGAGGGTCGGAACAGGAGGTCTGGCAGCTCAGGCCTACGGAAGGGGAGACAGGAAAGAATGTGCAAAGATCTTTGCACGTGCTGCAGGCATTGCACTGGCATGTGCATTCGCACTTATAGCAATACAATGGATATTCGTAAAGGCGGCATTCCTTGTGGTAGACTGCACTCCTGAGGTGCAGGAACTTGCAACCAGATATTTCTTCATAAGGATATGGGCTGCTCCCGCCACTCTGAGCCTGATGGCGTTCAAGGGCTGGTTCATAGGTATGCAGGACAGTGTGAGCCCGATGATCACTGATCTTGTAGTAAACGGAATGAACGTGCTGATGAGTTTTGTACTGGCTTTGGGACTCAATGTCGGCGGCTGGCATTTTGAAGGAATGGGATTTTCCGGAATTGCCGCAGGAACAGTTGCCGCCCAGTATTCAGGCCTTCTCACTGCAGTTTTTCTGATGCTGCTGAAGTATAGGAAAAGTACCATATCCCTGCTGCGAATTGATGATCTCAAGGGTATATTCAAAGGTGGAGAGACACGCCGTTTCTTTGTGATGAATGCTGACCTGTTCGTGCGATCGCTCTGCTTCATAGCGATATATATAGGCTTTACGGTTATTTCAGCCCGCTATGGAGATGTGCTTCTGGCTGTAAGCTCGATCATGATGAAGATTCTGATGATATTCTCATATTTCACTGATGGTTTCGCTTATGCAGGAGAGGCGCTGACCGGAAGATATATCGGAGCGAAGGACAAACCTATGATGCGTCAGACAGTGAAGTGGACCTTTATCTGGAGCATGGGTATTGCAGTGATATTCATGGGAATATATCATTTTGGCGGAGTGCCTCTTGTGAAGATCATGACATCTGACATGACAGTAGTGGAGCAGTCGAAGGAATATCTTCCATGGCTTCTCCTGATGCCTGTAGTCGGATGCGCGGCATTCACATGGGACGGCATATATATAGGCGCCACAGCATCCAAGGCAATACGTAATTCCATGCTCTGGGCAGTAGTGGCATTCTTCGGTGTCTGGGGTGCTGGACATCTGATACTGAAATTCATGGATGCTTCAGGTGATTTTGACATTCTTGCCATGCATGTACTGATGGCAGCGTATTTCGCTCATCTCCTTGCACGTACCGTTCATCTGTCGATTCTCTACAGGAACGTCGTGGTAATTCAACCGTTCGTCCAAAAAAGATAAGCCCGTTCATCCCGAATGATGCGGAATTTATTATCTTTGTCTATTGTCTTGAACTGAAATTTAAATATGGGTCTATACTCATTCTATAGGATAAGCAAACCATCGGCGGAAAAAGTCGCTCCCGAGAAGGAGGCCGAGACATATAAGCTTTTGCGAAACAGGACTTTCTGGGGCGTGACGATAGCTTATAGCCTCTACTATGTCTGCCGTATGAGTCTCAGCGTGGTGAAGCAGCCTCTCATTGATGAAGGCGTGCTCAGCGCCGGCCAGCTCGGTCTTATCGGTTCGGCACTTCTTTTTGTATATGCAGTAGGAAAATTTCTTAACGGATTCATTGCCGACTACTGCAATATCAGACGTTTCATGGCCACCGGTCTGTTCATATCTGCGGTGGTCAATCTTATTCTCGGAGTACTCGGATTCATCAAGCTTCCGGCATTCTTCATCTTCGCTGCCTTTGCAGTGCTCTGGGGAGTGAACGGATGGATGCAGTCAATGGGGTCGCCTCCGGGAGTCATAAGCCTTTCCCGTTGGTTCCCACGTTCAAAAAGAGGAACTTACTATAGTATATTCAGCGCAACTCCGTATCTCGGCGAATTCCTGTCATTCATCATTACAGGAGTGATAGTAGGCGCTCTCGGCTGGCAGTATGGCTTCATCGTGGCTGCCATAGCAGGTGTCATCGGATCGGTCATCGTCCTTTTCTTTGTTTCGGACACACCTGAGAGCAAGGGGCTTCCGTCAGTGCAGGCACTCTCGAAAGAGACTGTCACCAAGGAGGATACGATGCCTACGAGGGAACTCCAGAAGATGGTGCTCAAGCATCCGGGAATCTGGGTCATCGCCATTTCAAGCGCGTTCATCTACATCACGAAATATGCTATCAGCGGTTGGGGAGTGCTCTTCCTCCAGAAGGCTCATGGCTTCTCTCTTGAGGATGCTACACAGATCATTGCGTTCTCTGCAGCTTTCGGAGTCCTGGGAACAGTTCTTGCCGGATGGCTTTCAGACAAGGTGTTCAGAAGCGACAGAGTCAAGCCGGCTGTGCTTTCAGGCGTGGTAAGCTTCATCGCACTTGCACTTTTCCTCTTTGCTGGTGGCGGCTATCTGGTGAACATTCTCTATGTGTCTCTGTTCAGCCTTGCCGTGGGCGTGCTTTATTGCATCGTGGCCGGTCTGATGGCAGTGGACATCGTGCCGAGAAAGGCGACTGGTGCAGCGCTTGGCGTTGTGGGAATTTCGAGCTATGTGGCGGCAGGTCTGCAGGATATCACCAGCGGTCTGCTGATCCAATATAATACAGTACAGGTTGATGGAGCGGATGTATATGATTTCGGCCCTGTGTCATGGTTCTGGCTTGCGGCTGCACTGATTTCATTCCTGCTCCCTGTCATCAACTGGAAGAAGATGAAGACTAATAACTAATTTTATATAAATCATCATGAAGTTAAACATAAGCATTGATTACAAGACAAACTGGGGCGAGGAACTCGTCCTCTGTCTTGGAGGAAAGCGCTATCCTCTCGCATATACAGCAGAGGGAGTGTGGACTGGCGAAATCTCACGCTTCAATCCTGAAAAGGCTGCCGAGTACTGCTATGAGGTTGTACGTGACGGCTACACTGTACGTTCGGAGTGGAAGAAACACTCTCTCGTACTTCCGGAAGGGGTTGAGCCTAAGGTACTTACAGTGTATGACAGATGGAATGACCGTCCAGCAGACGCACCATTCTATTCTTCAGCTTTCACAAACGCCATCTTCGGTCGCAAGGGATGCAAGGTGAAGGGTAAGGCTCCTAAGGGTGCCAATGTCATCATCAAGGTTGCTGCTCCTGCAATCCGCCCTAACGAGGTGCTTGCACTTGCCGGCAGCGGAAAGGCTCTCGGTGACTGGAAGAAGGTTCATCCGTTCTGCGGATGCGGTTTCCCTGTATGGAACATCGCGCTCAATGTGAAGGAGGCTTTCGAGTACAAGCTTCTCGTGGCTGACAAAGATACTCTCGAGCCAATTGCATGGGAAGGCGGCGAGAACCGTTGGTTCACTGCTGTACCGGAGAAGGATGAGGTGATCGTGGACGCAGTTCCTCAGACACGTTTCTGGGGCAGAAACTGGAAGGGTGCAGGTACTGCGATTCCGGTGTTCTCACTCCGTACTGAGGACGACTTCGGCGTAGGTGAGTTCTATGACCTCAAGAAGATGGTTGACTGGGCTGCCGCTACAGGTCAGAGCGTTCTTCAGCTCCTTCCTATCAACGACACAACAATGCTTCATACATGGGAGGATTCATATCCATATAACCCTAACTCTACATTCGCTCTCCATCCTCAGTTCCTCCACCTTCCTGCAGTAGGTGTAAAGGAAGATGAGGAGTACAAGGCTCTCCAGGCAGAACTCAATGCTCTTGAAGAGATCGACTATGAAAGAGTGAACAACTCAAAGCTTGAGTATCTCCGCAAGGCATTTGACAAGACCTTCAAGAAGGTTTCTGCAAAGGCTGATTATCAGGCGTTTGTCGAGAAGAACAACAGCTGGCTTCTTCCTTATGCTGCATTCTGCGTGCTCCGTGATATGAACGGAACGCCGGACTTCTCGCAGTGGAAGGGTTATGCTAAATATAACAAGAAGAAGGTTGCTGCTTTCTGTGAGGAACACAAGAACGAGATCGACTTCTGGTGCTTCGTGCAGTACCACCTCGACGCACAGCTTTCTGAGGTGTGTGAATATGCTCATGCCAAGGGCGTGGTGTTCAAGGGTGACCTTCCTATCGGTATCAGCCGTACCAGCGTGGATGCATGGCTCTATCCTGAACTCTTCCATATGGACTCACAGGCAGGAGCACCACCTGATGCATTCTCTGCCGACGGTCAGAACTGGGGCTTCCCTACATACAACTGGGAGAAGATGGCAGAGGACGGATACTCGTGGTGGAAGGCTCGCTTCGCAAAGATGGCTGAGTACTTCGATGTGTTCCGTATCGACCATATCCTCGGATTCTTCCGTATCTGGGAAATTCCACTCTGGTCAAAGAGCGGTCTTGACGGATATTTCAGCCCTTCACTTCCAATCCCTTCATATGAGCTTCAGTCTCAGGGTTTTGATGTGAATGACGGTGCACTCTTCATGGAGGATCCTCGTCAGCCGGGACATTATCACATCAAGATCGGTGCGCGTGACACTCAGGCATACCACTGGCTTGACGCCTACAGAAAGGGAACATTCGACCGCCTCTACAACGACTTCTTCTATCGTCGCAACAACGAATTCTGGAAGGAGAAGGCTATGCAGAAGCTTCCTGCACTTCTTGACTCGACCGGAATGCTTGCATGCGGTGAGGACCTCGGTATGATCCCTGCAACAGTACCTCAGGTAATGGCTGACCTCAGAATCCTTTCTCTCGAGATCCAGCGCATGCCTAAGTCCGTAGAGGAGACATTCGCTCATCCTGCAAACTATCCTTACCTTTCAGTCTGCACAACTTCAACCCATGACATGAATCCTATCCGTGCATGGTGGGAAGAGGATCGTCAGGTGACAGACCAGTTCTATCACATGATGCTCGGAGGACAGGGAGAGACTCCTTACTATTGCGAGCCATGGATCTGCCGTCAGATTCTTGACCAGCACCTCTGGTCTCCGGCAATGCTGACTATCCTTCCGCTTCAGGACTGGCTCTCGATGGACGGAAACATCCGTCGTGTGAATCCGCATGAGGAGCGCATCAATGTGCCTGCAAACTCGCGTCACTACTGGCGCTACCGTATGCATATGAGCGTCGAGCAGCTTGCTCAGGCAAAAGAGTTCAACAGTACGCTCACTGCAATGATTTCTGACAGCGGCCGCTGCTAGAATCCATCAATATGAAAAATAAGCCGGGCACTTCATGATGCCCGGCTTATTTTATTGTGAATCAATGCTATTTTTCAATCCAGCGGAGGAAGTCATCTACTCTTGAACGGCTGACCGTCATGTCCTGATCTGATTCAGGTATATGCACTACCCTCAGTCTGCCTCCCGGCTGTTTGATGATGCTCTTGATTGCCTTCATTGATATGATGCAGCTTCTTGAGATACGGAAGAACTGCTCGGGATTCATATCCTCCATCACGACATCAAGCGATGAATCAAGGATGTACTGGTGGTTGTCAAGGGTTACAAGATAATTGTTCTTGTCTTCTGAGAAGATGTATGCGATGTTCGAAACTTCTATAGGGATGATCCTGTCGTTCAACTTGACGATATATCTTTCCTTGTACTCCTTCGCCGCCTGACTTCCTGCTCCGATGGCCTTGAGCAGAGCTTCCACATCCACTCCGCCTCCGCTCATGCGGCAACGTGCGACGGCTCTCTTGAGCGCAGACGCATCCACAGGCTTCAGGAGATAGTCTACACTGCCAGCCTCAAAGGCCTTCAAAGCGTAACTGTCATATGCTGTGGTCATAATGACCTTTGACTTGACCTCTGTCTGGCGGAAGATTTCAAAGCATTCGCCGTCAGAGAGTTCTACATCCATGAATATTACGTCGGCAGAGTTGCCCGGTGTGTTCAGCCAGGCAACAGTACCTTTCACCGAAGTTGTAGTCCCGACAATCTTCATGTCGGGAAAATGCTGTGTCAGCACTCTTGTAAGACTCTTCTGAGCCATCAGCTCATCTTCTACGATAAGGACATTCATGACATTAAATTAGAGGTAGAGTTACACAATAGCTGTTTTCAGTCTGTTCGATGTCAATCTGTTTGCCGCTCAAGTCGGCGTAAAGTTGTCTTATATATTTCTGACCCAGGCCTGTAGAAGGGACTTTTGTGACCTTTGGTATCAGATTGTTGCTTACGCTTATAGTCTTATCGGTTGCCTTTACATTTATGACAAGGGGATTGTCGGGGGTGACTGCATTATGTTTGGTGGCATTCTCGATCAGCAGCTGGATCGAGCAAGGAAGCACAAATCTTGCCATGACCGACTCCGGAACATCGATTGTCACTTCCAGTCCTTCAGGGAATCTCACCTTCAGAAGATCCACGTATTTTTCTACAAACTCCAGCTCATCCTTCATCGTCACCAGTTCCTCTTCTTCGCTCTTGATCATATAGCGGTAGATGCCTGCCAGCTTATGGATATAAAGACTGGACTGATCTACCTTCTCTTCACAGACCATGCAGTCCAGAATGTTGAGGGAATTGAAAAGGAAGTGCGGATTGACCTGGCGTTTCAGTTTAAGGTATCTGTACTGCGCCATGTTCGCCTTTTCTCTTTCGTTCTGCATTTCGCGGTGTGCCTGAATGGAAGAATTTATCATATACACGATGCAATATATGACAATCTGAACAATCAGTGCAATACTGAACAGCAATATAAAATCCGTATTCTGAGTACCGACCAGAAATATTTCAAGCAATGTGGCAAGAATCATGAATGTCGCATACAGCATGAGCGAACTGAATCTTGATTCGAAATTCTTCCTGATCGATATGGACTTGACAAACAGGATGTTGACGCATGTCAGGACTATGATGGAGAATGTGTTTGACATGACCTTGGTGATCATGTCAAAGATGTCATTCTTTTCGATGCCCGATCTTGAGAGCAGAACTACGATTATGATTCTCAGAAGGAAGATTCCTGAAACAATCAGGATGAGCCATTTCTGGTATGGCGTCGACTTTATCTCTCCGGAATTTTCATCCCTTCGTACGATGACTCTTGTCATGGCCATGATGCACCATCCCAGGATTTCAGTGGTTATCATCGTAGTGACAGGATAGACTATATAATTGGAATGTATGAAGGACTGCAGCACATTGGCTCCGAGGGATCCGATCAGATATCCGAGAATGTTGACGGCAAAGACGATGGCTATGGTGAATTCTGTCTTGAGTCCCTGCTTCATGCATATGATCAGAGACATGGCCATCGTGAGGATTGTGAGGAACAATTCGTCACCCACACCGGCAAGCCTGCATACGAGTGCAACTGTCGCATGCAGAAGAGCGAAAATATGTATGATTCCGGAGATTTTCAGGGGCTTCATGCGTATCTGGCTCTAAGCGGATACGAAGATAATGAATTTGCTCAGATTATCCAATTTTTACGATCTGTTCATCCCGAAATTCTCACCATTCGTCCCTTTCTTCATCCCGTTCGTCATAACTCCTACGCGCGTGTAAGGATTAATGTTTATTTTCGCGAGCTTACAATAAGGTAACACTTGATAACCAAATTCGATAAAATATGCAAAAAACAAAACTTACCTTTTGGCAGATGTGGAACATCAGCTTCGGATTCTTCGGAGTTCAGATCGCTTATTCCCTTCAGAACGCCAATATCAGCCGTATTTTTGCGACTCTGGGTGCTGATCCCCACGATTTGAGTTTCTTCTGGATTCTTCCGCCTCTGATGGGACTCCTCGTGCAGCCTCTCGTAGGAAAATACAGCGACAGGACATGGACCCGTCTCGGACGCCGTATCCCTTATCTTTTCCTCGGTTCGATCATCGCCATCGCTGTGATGTGCATGCTTCCTAATGCAGGAAACTTCGGTCTTGCAGTAGGTGGTGCAATGATCTTCGGACTCATTTCACTCATGCTCCTCGACACTTCGATCAATGTTGCGATGCAGCCGTTCAAGATGCTCGTAGGTGACATGGTAGGCGAGAATCAGAAGGCTCAGGCTTATTCTATCCAGAGCTTCCTCTGCAACGCCGGCAGCCTTGTAGGATACATCTTCCCGTTCCTCTTCGCATGGATCGGTATCTCGAACACAGCTCCTGAGGGACAGGTTCCTGACACAGTGAAGTATGCATTCTATATCGGTGCAGCAATCCTCATCCTCTGCGTGCTCTTCACAACTTTCAAGGTGAAGGAGATGCCACCGAAGGAATATGCTGAATTCCATGGCATCGACGCTGAAAAGAAGGAAGAGAAGGCTCCTGGCATGCTCACTCTCCTCAAGGACGCTCCAAGCGCATTCTGGACAGTAGGTCTCGTGCAGTTCTTCTGTTGGGCGGCATTCCTCTATATGTGGACATACACTACAGGTACTATCGCTGACACCGTATGGGGTACTACAGACGTTGCTTCTGCAGGTTATCAGGAAGCAGGAAACTGGGGCGGTATCCTCTTTGCCGTACAGGCAATCGGTTCAGTTCTCTGGGCACTTGTGATTCCTAAGTTCAAGAATATCAAGACTGCTTATGTTGTCAGCCTCCTCATCGGTGCTGTCGGCTTCGCATCAGTATATTTCATCCATGACCAGTACATGCTCTTTGTCTCATTCCTCCTTATCGGAGTTGCTTGGGCTGCTATGCTGGCTATTCCTTTCACTCTCCTCACCAACTCGCTTTCAGGTGAGCATATCGGAACATACCTCGGTCTCTTCAACGGTACAATCTGCCTTCCGCAGATCGTTGCTGCAGCTTGTGGCGGTTTCGTTCTCAGCCTCGTAGGCGGTGCTCAGGCAAGCATGTTCCTCGTTGCTGGTGTGCTTCTCGTTCTCGGTGCGGTTGCAGTACGCTTCATCAAGAGCGGAAGGAAGTAAGGATTCCTGAGAGAATACAATATTCACAAACAATACAACGAAACAATCTACTAACCAAAAAAATTCTTTATGAATAAATTCATGACACTGTGCGCGTCATTCCTGCTTTCAGCAGTTATGGGCGCATCTGTATTCGCCCAGGGCGGATACGAGGTGAAAGGAGTAGTTGTTGACGCTATCGGTCCTGTTATCGGTGCTACTGTCATCGAGCAGGGTACTGCAAATGGTACCTCGACCGGTCTTGACGGCGACTATGTCCTTACTGTTTCAAGCGCAGACGCAGTTGTAGAAATCAGCTGCATCGGTTACGCTACACAGACATTCGTAGCTTCACAGGTTCCTGCAACCGTAACTCTCGGTGAGGACAACGAGTTCCTCGATGAGGTTGTTGTCATCGGTTACGGTACAGTGAAGAAGGGTGACATGACCGGTTCGGTCGGCACCGTTAAGGCGGATGAAATCAATAAGGGTATGATCTCATCACCAGCAGACCTCCTCAAGGGTAAGTCAGCCGGTGTGGTTGTAACTCCTGGTTCAGGTGCTCCTGGTTCAGGCGCTACCATCCGTATCCGTGGTGGTTCATCACTCAACGCAACCAACGACCCTCTCATCATCATCGACGGTCTTCCAGTAAGCAATGATGGTATCAGCGGTATGTCGGATCCACTTTCTTCAATCAACCCTAACGACATCGAGTCTTTCTCTGTGCTCAAGGATGCTTCTGCAACTGCTATCTACGGTTCACGTGCGTCTAACGGTGTCATCGTGATCACTACAAAGAAGGGTGCGAAGACTAACACAAGCGTTCCTCAGATCAATGCTGACTTCTCGACTTCACTCAGCCACGTAAGCGAGTATGTTGACGTTCTTTCAGCAGACGAACTCCGTCAGCTCATCGCTGACCGCGTAAACGCAGGTCTTACTTCACCAGACGCTCTTGCTGCTCTCGGTACTGCAAATACAAACTGGCAGAAGGAGATCTATCAGCTTGCACAGACTTATGATGCAAACGTATCACTTGCAGGTCGTGTAGCAATGGGTGGCGCTGGCGTGCTTCCTTATCGCGTTTCTGGTGGTTACATGTCACAGGAAGGTGTCCTCATGACTGACAAGATGGACAGAGGAACAGTTTCTGTCAACCTTTCACCATCACTTCTTGACAACCACCTCACTATCAACCTTAATGGTAAGGGTGTGTTCACAAAGAACAACTTTGCAAACCAGGGCGCTATCGGACAGGCTGTCCGCATGAATCCTACTCATCCTGTATATGATGATTCGGCTAACGGCATCAACGGTTACTTCGTACACCGCAAGTCTAATGGTACTGTAAACACAATGGCTGTTCAGAACCCTGTTGCCCTCATCACACAGAGAACTGACATCAGCAACGCTGCCCGTTTCATCGGTAACGCTCAGTTCGATTACAAGTTCCATGGTCTTGAGGATCTCAGAGTAAACCTCAACCTTGGTCTCGACTATGCTAAATCATCAGGAGAGACCGGTTCACCAGCAGGTTCAGAGCAGTCATGGCATGACACAGCTCAGTCAGGTTCAGGTTACAAGGGCGAGTACTCATACACCCGTATGGACAAGACACTCGAAGCTTATTTGGCTTACAACAAGGACTTCACAGGTGGCCATCATTTCGATGCAATGGCAGGTTACTCTTGGCAGCAGTTCTACAACGAGTCTGCTTCAAAGAGCGTAAGACTTGACAACGGCAATGTTCTCAGCGAAAGCCAGCCTGCAGGTGAGCTCTTCCTCGTTTCATTCTTCGGTCGTGTAAACTATAGCTATGACAACCGTTATATGGTTACAGCTACTCTCCGTCGCGACGGTACTTCACGTTTCTCTAACAACAAGTGGGGTCTCTTCCCATCAGTTGCTCTCGGTTGGAACATCGCTAATGAAGGCTTCCTTAAGGATAACGACGTTCTTACAACTCTCAAGCTCCGTGCTTCATGGGGTCAGACAGGTCAGCAGGGTGTAGGTGGATACTATGACACTCAGGCTACTTACTACAAGAACCTCCTCGGTTCATACTATTCATTCGGTGGACAGCTTGTAAACCCTGTTACAGCTCTTGGTTACAATGCTGACCTTAAGTGGGAGACTACTACTACATGGAATGCCGGTTTTGACTTCGGTTTCCTTGATGACCGTATCACAGCAGGTATCGATGCTTACTGGCGTGAGACAACTGATATGATCAACTTCATCCCTGTACCGGCTCTCGGTAACCTTACCAACTACCTCAACACTAACATCGGTAGCCTCGTGAACAAGGGTGTCGAGTTCGAGGTGAATGCAATGGCAGTTGACACAAAGGACTGGACATGGTCTATCGGCGGTAACGTAGCTTACAACAACACTGTGATCACCAAGCTTACAGCTTCTCCTAACGACAAGACTGGCGTTGAGACAGGAGGTATCTCAGGTGGTGTGGGTAACAACATCCAGATGCACCAGGTAGGTTTCCCACCTAATGCATTCTATGTATATGAGCAGGTTTATGACAAGAATGGTCATCCTATCGAGGGTGAGTATGTTGACCGTGATGGTAATGGTGTAATCAACAACGATGACAAGTACTTCTATCACAAGCCAGCTGCTGACTTCACATTCGGTCTTAACACAACTCTTACTTACAAGAACTGGACTCTCGCAGCTTCAGGTCACGGTAGTGTAGGCAACTGGGTGTACAACAACGTCGCATCTGACGGTGAGATGCTTGCTGACCTCTGGACTAACGAGTTCACCAGCAACCGTCTTTCATCATCTATTTTCTCGAACTTCGGCCAGGCATGCTACCTCTCTGACTACTATGTAAGAGATGCATCATTCTTCAAGTTCGATAATGTTACCCTCGGATATACATTCCCTAAGCTCTTCAAGTCAGCTAAGCTTGACCGCGCTATGGGTCTCAATATATATGCAACTGTTCAGAATGTTGCTACCGTAACTAACTACGACGGACTCGATCCTGAGGTATTCAGCGGTATTGACAACAACCTCTACCCACGTCCAAGAACTTATATCCTTGGTGTTAAGTTTAACTTCTAATTTAGGGACAAGATAATATGAAAACATTGAAATATATTCTTGGAGTCCTTGTTCTTGCAGTAGGTATGTCGTCTTGCGTGGGTGACCTCAATGTTACTCCAATCGATCCTGCATTGAACACTGCGGATAAGGCTCTTCAGACTGAGAACGACTATTTCGCTCTCCTTGCACAGTGTTATACAGGCTTTGCAACATCAGGATCTTATGGTCCTAACGGTGCAAACAACATCTCAGGTGTTGACGGCGGTTTCAGCCAGTATTTCCGTGGCCGCTACCACCTCAACGGTCTTACAACAGATGAGGCTGTGTGTGGTTGGAATGACCAGACTCTTCAGGACCTCCATGGTCTTGGTTGGACTACTTCAGACGTATTCGTAGCTGCTTTCTACTATCGTATCGCATATCAGATCTCAGCATTCAACGAGTTCATCCGTCAGGCGAACAACGCTACAATCGATCTTCCTAAGAAGGATCAGTGGATCGCTGAGGCTCGTACTCTTCGTGCTCTCTGCTTCCTCGATGCAATCGATAACTATGGTGGTTTCCCATTCGCAGACGAGAATGCTGCTGTAGGTTCTGCTGCACCTGAGTACAGAACACGTGAGGAGCTCTTCGCATATGTTGAGGCTGAGCTTAAGGACCTTATCGATAATTCAGCTCTTTATGGCGTGAAGGAAGGTGAGTACGGTCGTGCAAACAAGGGTCTTGCTATCATGATTCTTGCAAAGCTTTATCTCAATGCTGAGGTTTATATCGGTAAGCCAATGTATCAGGAGTGTGCAGACGTTCTTGCAAAGCTCGGTACAAGCTACTCTCTTGAGAACAATTATCAGCACCTTTTCCTTGCTGACAACCACCTCTGCACAAACGAGTTCATCTTCGCTGTAGAGCAGGATGGTCAGAACACTCAGAGCTACGGTGTTACAAACTACCTTATCTTCGCTGCCACAGGTGGTTCAATCGACACTGAGAAGGTTGGTATCTCATCAGGTTGGGGTGGTATCCGTACAACTCCTGAGTACTACAAGAAGTTCTCTGCAAACGACAAGCGTAACCTCTTCTGGACTGATGGTCAGCAGGCTGAGATCGATGATGTATCTGATTTCACAAACGGTATCGCTTTCTTCAAGTTCAAGAATGTAAAGCGTGACGGCAGCAAGGGTAAGCACGACGGTTTCGTAGATGTTGATTTCCCAGTATTCCGTTATGCTGATGCTCTCCTCATGAAGGTTGAGTGCGCTAAGAGAGGTGCAAATGTTCCTGATGCTCTCGAGGCTTGGAATGCTGTACGTTCACGTGCAGGTATCTCAACTGCAAAGAGCATTGCTGACGTAACTCTTGACGAGATTCTTGATGAGCGTGCTCGCGAGCTCTTCCTTGAGGGATGGCGTCGTTCAGACCTCGTTCGTTTCGGTAAGTTCACTTCTGCTGACTACCTCTGGTCATGGAAGGGTGGTGTAAAGGCTGGTAAGGGTGTTTCTTCACACATGAACCTCTTCCCAATCCCATCTGCAGACATGAACTCAAACCCTAATCTTCAGCAGAACAAAGGATATTAATAGCATATAAAAGAATAAAGATGAAAAAGCTCTATATATTAGCATCTTTGCTTATCGGTGCAGCTGCATTCTCAGCTTGTGAGAAGCAGGACAACACACCGGTTCTTCAGGAGCCTACTACCTTCGTTCTCAACGAGCCGGCTTACAAGAACAATCTTTACAACCTTGAGAACTCGAAGACTATCGAGCTCTCATGCTCACAGCCAGACTATGGCTTTACTGCTGCAACTTCATATGCAGTAGAAGTTTCACTCACAGGTTCATTCACTAGCGAGTATGATGCTAAGAGTAATCCTAAGGGTGACTACAAGGTACTTCCTACTACTTACAGCACTGCTAAGATGAATGTGGATGCTTCTGAGTTTGCTGAGGCACTTACAGCTCTTACAGGTATCATTGATGAGGCACAGTTCCCATTTGTAAAAGAGGTTCACGTGCGTCTTACAGCTACTCTCACAGCAAGCGGTAAGGGTGAGATTCACTCAAATGTGATCATCCTTCCTAGCGTACGTATCCACTTTGCTCTTCCTAAGGTTGCTGCTCCTGAGAAGATGTATCTTATCGGTGATTGCAACGGTTGGGACTGGGGCGCTGCTTATGAGATGGTTCCAGGTTACGATAATGCTAAGGCAAATGGTAACGATGGTTCACACGCTGAGTTCTGGAATGTAACTTACCTCCCTAAGGGTGGTTTCAAGGTTAACTTCAACAAGGCTTGGGACGGCGGTGAGCGTGGATTCGCTCAGGTAACTGCTGTTGACAATGCTGGTGCAGGTCTTTCTGATGCTGGTGGAAACATCGGTGTTGAGAATGCAGGATGGTACATTGTTGTTGTTAGAGTTAAGGTTGATGGACGTGATCTTAAGTACACAGTTGAGGTTAATAAGCCAAATGTATACCTCATGGGTTCTAACGCTCCTAAGAACGACTGGTCAATCGCTCCTGAGAACCTCTTTACAGTTCCTTCTACAGCAGACGGTGACTTCGTATCTCCAGCGTTCGCATTCGATACTGACGGTGACGGTGGTGTACGTGCTTGTGTAAGCGTTGAAGGACTCGACTGGTGGAAGACCGAGTTCATGGTGTTCGACGGCGAGCTCAAGTATCGTGCTACAGGCGGAGACCAGGATCGCGTAAATGGTAAGAAGGGTCAGGTACTCAAGATCAACTTCCTCAAGGGAACTGGTGAGATCAAATAATTTTAAAACAGAAAGAATATGAAGAAAATAGCATATTTGAGCGTTCTCGCAGGTCTTTTCCTTGCTGCTTGTACTCCTGGCGACTATGGAATCAAGCCTGCTGATCCGCAGACAAATGAGCAGGAGGAGTTCGTTACTCTTCCATCGGGTGTGACTGCAGCAGCGGTTGCTCCTATCGACCTCGCAAAGGTTGAGGGTGATTCAGTTGCGATTGCAGCTTACACTCCT
>JAFZGK010000107.1 GCA_017555445.1 Bacteroidales bacterium | reverse complement strand
GACTTTAGTTTTGAAATGATCATGAAAATAGTAGCAGACAAATATATCCCTTTTCTTAAAGGTGTTTTTGAGCCTTATGCTGAGGTTGTATATATAGATGGCAACAAGATCTGTCATGAAGATGTTGCAGACGCTGATGCGATGATCATCCGTACGCGTACAAAATGTGATGCGGCACTTCTGGATGGTACGAAGGTGAAGATGATCGCCACTGCGACTATTGGCATGGACCATATCGATCTGGAATATTGTGAAGCTAATGGTATCGAAGTGCACAACGCGGAAGGTTGCAATGCCGGAGGAGTAATGCAGTATGTGTTCTCTGCATTGTATGGTGTCGCTTCTCGCAAGGCGATAAAGCTTGATGATGCTAATTTCGGCATAATAGGTGTCGGAAATGTCGGCAGGAAGATTGAAGCTATGGCAAGATATCTGGGCTTCAATGTCCTCAGATGCGACCCTCCGAGATCAGCTGCAGAAGGGGAGGAAGGATTCTGTTCACTTGAATACCTTCTTGCCAATTGTCAGATTGTAACCTTGCACGTGCCTTTGAATGAAACTACCCGCGGCATGGCTGATGAGCATTTCTTCCTTCAGATGCAGCCAGGTGCGATATTTATCAATGCAGCAAGGGGAGAGGTCATGGATGAGGCTGCATTGAAGGAGGCCTATCCTAAATTAGGTGCCGCAATAATAGATACATGGAACAATGAGCCTGATGCGGATGAAGAACTTATCGACCTTGTTGATGTAGCTACGCCACATATCGCAGGATATTCATTCCAGGGAAAGATAAACGGAACAGCCATGTCTGTGCAGGCAGTGGCAAGGTTCTTTGAAATCGAGGATCTTTATGAGTTCTATCCGGCGGATGAAGAAGCTGGACATGAGCCTGTTCTTCTCGACCTTACTGGAAAGAACCAGGGTGAGATAGCTGCTTTGTTCCAGTATAACTACCCGATCTTCACTGATGACTTCAGATTCAGGATGGATCCTGGCAATTTTGAGAAGATGAGGTCGAATTATCAGTATCGCAGAGAGATATATGTGGAGTAGTTAGCGTGAAAATTGTAATACCATATATAATTAATAATAACAGACAAAGATATGTTTAGGAAAGAAGATGTTGCGCAGATCGAGCAGAGAGGCTCATCGGTGCAGACTGTTGAAGAACAGGTGGAGCGCTTCAAGAAAGGTTTTCCATGGATGAAGATTGTTGCTCCTGCAACTCCTGAAAAAGGCATCCAGGTGCTTGATGAGGCTGCTGTAGAGGCTGCCGTCAAGTATTATGAGGGAGCAAAGATCAACGGCAAGTGCAAGTTCGTTCCGGCTTCCGGTGCAGCTTCACGTATGTTCAAGGATCTTTTCAGCGGTCTTGATGCCCTGAAGGATGGCAAGGAACTTTCAGATGACGCTCCTGCAGCGAAGTTCGTGGATCACATCGCAGAATTCGCTTTCTACACACCTGAACTTTTCGGTGACAAGACCAGCAAGTGCCCTGAATACCGTAAGGATGTTCTTGCCAGGACTCTCACTGACGAGGGACTTGGTTATGGTGCAAAGCCTAAGGGTGTGCTCAAATTCCACAAGTACACTGATGGCGAGATCCGTACCGCATTCGCAGAGCATCTTGTCGAGGCTCAGAACTATATGAGAAACGAGGATGGTACAGCGAATCTTGTAGTGACAATATCTCCAGAGCATCAGCATCTTTTTGAAGAGGCATATGCAGAAGTGAAGGCAGCATATGAGGCTAAGTACGGCGTTACATACAATATCAATTTCACATTCCAGGACAAGGCTACAGATACAATTGCTGTAGACGTGGAGAACAAGCCGTTCAGAACAGAGACTGATTCTCTTCTTTTCCGTCCTGCAGGTCATGGCGCCCTCATCCACAACCTCAACAAGATTGAAGATGAGGTGGTTTCCATCAAGAATATTGACAATGTCGCTAACGAGAGACTTCTCCCTGAGACAGCTACATGGAAGAAGGTGCTTCTTGGAAAGGCTCTCGAGCTTCGTGATACTCTTCATGCATATCTCCGTGAGCTTGACATAGTTTGTACTCCTATCAAGGGCTCTGAAAACAAGACAGTAGGTGTTCCTGGTTATGACCCACTCTACGAAGATCTTTGTGCGACACCTGAGGCAGAACAGCTCTGCAACGACATCGAGACCTACCTCAAAGACGTGCTCTGCATAGAACTTCCGGTAGCGGATACTCCAAAGCAGAGAGTTGAAATGTTGAGAGAGAAACTCAACCGTCCTATCCGTGTCGCAGGTATGGTGAAGAATCAGGGCGAGCCAGGCGGCGGTCCTTTCATCATTGCTGAAAAGGACGGATCTACATCTCTCCAGGTGCTTGAGAGCGTACAGATCAATATGTCTGACGACCATGCCCGCAACGCTCTTGCAAGTGCTACCCACTTCAATCCGGTAGATATCGTATGCTGTCTCCACGACTATAATGGAGAGAGCTTCGACCTCCTCAAATATGTTGACGAGGATGCAGGATTCATCAGCTCAAAGAGCTATCAGGGCCGCGAGCTCAAGGCTCTCGAACTTCCTGGTCTCTGGAACGGTGCGATGAGCAACTGGAATACTCTCTTCGTTGAGGTTCCGCTCGCGACATTCAATCCTGTGAAGGTGGTTCTCGATCTCCTCAGACCAGCTCACCAGAACTAAACACGATTTTTCATATGCAGACCTCCGGATTTTCAACGATTCGGAGGTTTTTTTTCATTTTTTACAAAAAGAAATAGTACTTTTCGGAAAACTTTCGTCTTATAAGCGGACAAAAGTAATTTTGAACTTGACAATGAAACACGTACTATTTTTATTTACTGTTCTTCTGACTCTGACTTTCAATGCCCAAGCGCAGCAGCAGACCAGGACTCTAAAGACAGAAATGGAGGTAATCCACGAGCACTTCGGGATGAACTTCATTTATGACTCGTCTCTTGAACTGACCGTTCTTTATGCTGGCAAGCCCATGTCAGAGATCATACGCTCCCGCAAGTCTGTGTCAGAGGAGGCTTTGAACGAATGTCTTAAGTCCCTGTTCAAGGAGTCAGGCATCAAGTATGAAGTGATGAAGAAATACATAGTCCTTACAAGGGCTGACTCGAAGAAGAAACCCCGGGACTACACGATATTCATTGAAGAACAGTTCGACACAATCAATGAGTCAGTCGTTACCGCAATGGTCGATCCTCGACGAAACAGCACTCAGACCGGTCTCAAAAGAATTGACAACAAGGATCTGAACTCCGGATTCGCTTTTTTTAGTACTCCTGACGTGATCAAGACTCTTCAGATGATGCCGGGAGTGTCTTCCGGTACAGAACTCCTTTCAGGTTTCTATGTCCACGGAGGTGACGGAAGCGACAATCTTTTTCTTCTTGATGGCGTACCCATCTATTCCGTCAGTCATCTCCTTGGCCTGTTCTCTTCATTCAACACTGATGTCATCTCCAGCATGGATTTCTATAAGAGCGGTTTCCCTGCCCGTTATGGATCAAAGATGTCATCAATTGTAGATGTGACCACTAAAGATGGAGACTTCAAGGACTATCACGGAACTTTTGCCATCGGTCTTATCGACGGACGTTTTCAGCTTGAAGGTCCGCTCTGGAAGGATAAGACATCTTTCAATGTTGGTCTGAGAAGGACCTGGACAGAGACTGTCACCATACCTGTTCTCGCTGTTGTCAACAAGATCAACAAGCAGGATCACTTCAAGCAGAATGTCCGTTATGCGTTTACTGACCTCAATGCAAGGATAACTCATAAGTTCAGTGAAACCAACAGGCTCACTGCCAATTTTTACACAGGAAGGGACGTGGTCAAATATATGCAGGACAGGACCTGGAAGGATCGTGTAGGGGTTGATATGCAGAAACGTGATGAAAGGAACATGACCAATATATCTCTTTCCTGGGGAAATGTTTTGGGTTCATTGAACTGGAGCTATGATATCAATGAGCGTATGTCCATGCGTAACCTTCTGTATTACAGCGGATCTCTTTCCAACTTTACCTTCTATACGAGAGAGATCAACAAGGATAATTCCTATAAGAATTCTGATATCAAGAACGGGCTGTATAACAATTCCAATGTCCATAATATGGGCTTCAAGTCAGACTGGTTCCATGCAGTCACTCCAAAGCAGAAGCTCAGGTATGGAATGACAGCACAATATCATATCTACGGTCCTGATGCAACGTCCAAGTCTGAAGTTGAGGCGGATGGTGTGAAATACACAGGTATAGCGTATGCTGATTCTCTACGATATCATACGGCAGAGGCTGCAGTGTATATTGAAGACGAGATTGCATTCACGGAGTCTTTTTCTGTCAATGCCGGGTTGCGTTATTCTCTATATCGCTCGGCTGGCATGACATGGCATTCAGTAGAGCCGAGAATAGCATTGAAATACTCTCTTGATGAAAATATTTCATTCAAGGCATCATATACTGAAATGAGTCAGCCTTCCCATCTCGTCTCCTCTATCTATCTGGACCTGCCTACAAATTCATGGCTGCCGTCCACATCCAAGATAAGACCGTCACGTTCACGAGAAGCAGCAGGTGGAGTGTATACCAATCTTGATCATAACATGCATCTGAATGTCGAGGGCTGGTATAAACATATGTACAATCTTCTTGAATATGCCGGTTCGTATGCATTGTTCCCTCCTATTACAGGATGGGAGGATTGTTACAGATCAGGAAATGGACGTTCATGGGGAGCTGAGATAGATTTCGGTTACAATAATGGAAAGACCGAGGCCAATGTGTATTATACGCTTTCATGGTCACAAAGAAAGTTCGATGACTTCTACCCCGACTGGTACAGGGACAGGAATGATAATCGTCACAAGCTGACCATCATGGCAAGACATAAGTTCGGAAAGCGATTCGAACTCTATGGTGCATGGAATTATCATTCTGGAAACAGGGTGACAATGGCGACTCATCAGAACGGCTATATGCAGATATTTTCAGAACCTAATAATGTAAAACTGCCTGATTATCACAGGCTGGACCTTGGATTCAACTTTGTCAAGAACACAAAGAGAGGCAATACAAGCATCTGGAATCTGAGTGTCTACAACGCGTATTGCAGAACTAATCCTATCTCAGCAGATGTTTCGGTTGATTGGGTTGACAGGGAAGAAGTCTCTTTTTATGGAAATGCTCTGGGTATAATTCCTATTATCCCGACATTCAGTTACACACTTAAATTCTAATGAAATGAAGATATTCAGATACATATTGCTTATACTGGTTTCGATGTCTGCGGTTTCGTGTTTCTACGCCTTCGACCTGGATTTTGATGATGAGCCGGTGATATACCTCGAATCATTTCCGGGTGCGACGGATATGGTGGTTTTCAAGATCGATCCCGCCTACTCCTATTCAAATGAAGCCTCACGACCTGAATTCAAGCCTGAGATAGTTTTCAAGGTAAACGGCAAGGAGGTGCCTGTAGCCTTGAATACAGGCCATTCGATCAGTGAAAAGTACTTCGATGGTTGCTATCTCGCAGATTATAAGCCTGTTCCTGGTGATAAGATGAGTGTGGAGGTGTCGTCGGAAGGTTTCAAGACCATATATGCGGAAACATCCATCCCGGAATTCTTCCCGCAAAGAAAGATCGATTACAGACATGAGGTGATAGGTGACCGCGAGTTTGATGTCATCTATGTTTCCTTTGATGATGATGATGAAACCGATCTCGCATATGGATTGCAGGTATGGCGTGATACGAAGACTGAGATAGGAGACAGTTCGTATGTGGTTCAGTCTTCTTATGCAGGACAGCAGCTCTCATACTATTATGACATGGCTCCAGATACCTTTGAAGGAAGAATAATCGATATAGTAGAGTGGATGACAGATGTTCCGAGGAAGGAAATGGC
The DNA here is from genome assembly GCA_017555445.1 of Bacteroidales bacterium. The sequence continues at coordinate 18,569 of JAFZGK010000107.1, read as the reverse complement.
TGTCTGGAGTGATGAGGTCTTCAACGGTATGGACAAGACAATTTCCATGGTTGTGACCACATGGTCTGATAGAGGGACGGACTCGTACGAATCATTCTTTCCATTAGAGACTGAATTAAGCGTGGACAGGGAAGATATATCCTCATATACTGTAACTACTTCTCATAAATTGCGACTGTATACCTTGAGTGATGAATTCTATAAATATACTGTCGCTCAGGAACTTATAGTGGATAATGCTTCTATGTTTGCCGGAATAGCTCCGTCAAATTACTGTTATTCGAACATAAAGAACGGCTATGGAGTCTTTGCAGGAGTGACATTTGTGGATACAGATTATATTACCCGTGAATTCATTGAAAACAACAGACGATAATGAAGAAGATCATATATGCCGCTTTGACGGCAGTCATCATACTGAGCGGATGTGAGTATCATCCTTACTATGACGGTCAGAAGTTCCGTGTCTATAATGTTCACTACGGCTTCATACAGTCAGATTCTCCAGTCATGGCTATTCCTGTAGAAGGTGGAAATCCGTATCTGCTCTCCCTTTATGGAGGTCATGGAAAGCATCATTCCGTCGAGATTTCAGATCCGGAAATATTAGGATATTCCTATGACAAGGGCTTTGTAAAGAATGTTCCGTTTGACTATCCGGATATTGAGACGGCCAATGTAACCCTTCTTCCTGAAAGATTGGGACAGACTTCTGTCAGAGTGACGGAGGAAGATACAGGTGAAACTGAAGTGATAGATGTAAAGGTCTGTGAATCATATCATGCTCTTGCGATAGATAGCGGTGAAAGTCAATTTGAAGAAGGGTCTTTCTTTGCTTTCAGATATGGAGGCGTTGATAATGTGTTGAGGATATGCAAGGGTGATGTCACTACTTTTGATTATAAACACATAGCTGACGGAACCTACAGGTTTGTCGAGTATAACGGACTCCTTTCTTTTGAGATCACATATCCTGCTGACGAGAACGGACTCCCTGATCCTGACGGGGATGAGATATTCAAAAAGTACCTTGTCCAGGGTTATTCAGGTGGAATTTATGGAAATAATTCCTTAATGATGGAATATTTGAACCTCAGTAAGCTGTCTGTTGCGACACGTGCCTCTTTCGATGAGATGGATGTCTACTACAAAAACAGTTTCCGTGTCGTTGACATCACTGACGGAACGACTTCAGATGATGCCGGATTCTTCTATATGTCAAGCGCTACCATCATTCCATGGGTGTTGGATTAAGGTGGTGCACTGAATCTGAATATAGGAAGGATATGTACACTGGTGCTTTCGATGAGAATAATGGTTTCAAAATTACTAAGAAATAGTCAAGGTCTTTAACAGAGAAGCATCGGATTCGATGATGCTGTTCATGTCAATATGAGTGCAGACCTCCTCCTTGAGGAAACGAGAGGTGGAGGCAGTGTTTGCCGGGTCCCATGTGAGAAGAATGACATGGGTCTTGAGTGCCTTGAGCTTCTTTGCGAGCATTTCATGATCTGCGTCGCCACTGATCAGTACGACGAAATCGAACTGCCTGAAAAGAGTCATTTCATAAGTGTCCAGGGCAAACCATGTGTCAACTCCTTTCTCAATGACCCCTCCTCGAGGGTCTGTGCGAAGATGCTTGTAGTGGAAGATGACATCGTTCTCGATAAGCATGTCTTCGAATTTCCTCTCGTCGAAGAGCAGGTTCTTCGCCTTTGCATCAGATGCTCTGTATCGTCCTCTATAGTAATGACATTCTGTGATATATAGATGGTTCCTTTCAATCTCGTTATCCTGAGCGACCTTTTTGCAGATAAAGTTCAGGAGCCCTTTGAGATTGACTTCCCTTGTTCCGCCAAAGCCTTCGTTGATCTTTGCATAATATCCGCCGTCGATAAAGACGCCGATTGAAAGATTCTCCATATGTGCCATTGTTGAAAATAATTAAGAGTTGCACGTAAAATTACTTCATTTTTTCCGATTGACAAAATTGTATTGATAGTTTGATTGTCTGAGTAGTTGCTGAATATATATTTGCTAAATTTGTCCTATGGTGATCTGTAACAAACTTGGGCTTTAGGTATGTCATTGTATGGTTATAAAGATGGTCTCGAATATTTCCGGATGAAGGAGTATGAGAGGGCCGTGGAGTGCTTTGAAGCAGGCGTGAATATGGGAGATGACGCTTCCTGTACCTTGATGCTTGGAAAATGTCATGAACTTGGTCTTGGTGTGCAGAAGGACCTTGTTCTTGCCAAAGATAATTACAAGGTTGCCCTGCTGAAGTTCGGATTTATGCATAGGTCCGATTGTGAGGAGATCCTATGGTTGAAGGAGAAGCTTTCCCAGATGAAGGAGATCCCGGAAATCTCCGAGCGGCGGAGATTTATCGACTCCATAGGTTGGGTGAAGGTCATGAGGTGCAATGTGAAGACCTGGTCTGTCAGGTATAATGAAGATGGAGTCATTGTAAAGATAAGTCACTCTATGCCATTCTGCCATGGATTCAACGTTGCCGTGGATAATGATTCGAAGTGTAATCGCAGCTGGACCTGTGATGGCAAGACAAGGTTCTATGATGGATACACCTTGAATACTGACTTTTTCAAGTTGAATGTGAAGAGGTCTGATATGAATGATTTTCAAGCTGTTCTTAAAGGCGACAATTGCATAGTAATGTTTCCGAAAGATGCGGATCTGAATTATCTCTACATTCAGGAAGCAATCATGAACAAGGTTCGTGATCTTCTGAAGAAGAGAGCTGAAATTGTCCTGCCACACGTGCTGAAGGAAGTGTCTGAAAGGATCGGTGTTCCTTATGGAAATTGCAGAGTGAACTCGAGGATGACAAAGACATGGGCTACCTTTGATACCCGGAATAAAGAAATAACCTTCTCTCTTGAATGTATTCAATTACCTCAGGAAAGTGTAGAATCCATTTGTGTACATGAACTGATGCATACCTTCGCACATGGACATGGTAGTCTTTTCTGGAGGAAGTTTGAAGAGTATGGTGGCAGAAGACTATACGATCTTGACAGCAAAGTTGACCAGGACCTCAAATGGCAGCGTCTCAGACTGAACTGATCATGACAGGATCTTACGTGATTTAGAAGTCCCTGCCAAGGATGACCATTCGTCCGAGGCAGGGATCGTCTTTGATACTGTCTCCTCGGCAAGGACAAGCTTCTTCATTTCTCTTTTATGTGATGCAATCGATTCGTCGATCAGGTCTATGCAGCGTGGAAAGAATTTGCGGAATTCTCTCAGATTGTCGCAGAGAGTCTCGCAACTGAACATTATTGTCTTCATGTCATCCATCAGGACAGGCTTGACTACATAGGTCTCAAGCATGCTCTGATTTGATGCCTCCAGGAAAAGGTCATAAGCCTCTTCTTCAATCGTGAAGAACAGTCTGACTGAAAGCACCCCTTCCTCATACTCGACGATAGCTATATTTCCTTCATGGCCGAATGTGATGTGTGTCTTGTCAAATTGAGGATAGTACCCGCCTTCCATCATTGCTCTGAACATGCCCAGCATGGTCAGACTTGATCTGCTTTTACCTGTCGCTTTCATATTCTTGATTTCAACTGCAACCTCCATGACACAATTAATGCCGGAATCACGTAGGATGATCAAAAAAAATCTCATAAAATTCCAAAATCCCTATGTGTTTTTGATGCAAAATTTCTTAAATTTGAGAGATTTTAATGTCAACTATGAAGCATATCATCTTATCTGACGACCGTCAGCGCAGTCTTGCCTTTTACCTTGCCATGGAGGAGTTCGTGGCGAGCAATGTAGAGGGTGAGGCTTTTTTTGTGTGGCAGTCAGAGCCGACGGTGATATACGGTCGTAATCAAGTTCTTGAGAATGAGGTCAATATGGTCTATTGCAAGGAACATGAGGTAGAGGTCGTACGCAGAAAGAGCGGTGGAGGTTGTGTGTATTCGGACAAAGGAAATATAATGGTTTCCTATGTCTCGGAGAGGGGAGTGGTAAATGAGGTGTTTGAAAGGTATCTCGATGCCATGACTGGCTTCCTTCACTCGATCGGTGTGCCGGCTGATAAGTCGGGACGAAACGATATTCTGGTAAATGGAAGAAAGGTCAGCGGAAATGCTTTTCATCAGCTTCCGGACAGAAGCATTGTTCACGGTACCTTGCTTTATTCTACTGATTTCGATGCCCTTCAGCAGGCTCTTCTCCCTCCGGTGGAGAAGCTGCAGAGGCACGGTGTCGAGTCAGTTAGACAGAGGGTGATGAACCTTTCAGAGGTGGTACAGATGCCGATCGACACATTGATAAAAGCTCTTGTCGACCATTTCTGTGACAGTGAGATGGTTCTTGATCAGGATGACATCAGGGCTATTGAGGAGATAGAGAAGGACTATCCTGTCATTTCGAACAAATAAGATAAATAATGCTAAAATATTGATAACCATGGAAGAAAATCTTTTGAAAACCTGTCTGTATGACAAACATGTCGCTCTCGGAGCTCTTATGAGCCCGTTCGGCGGATTCATCATGCCTATCCAGTATTCATCGATTACTGAGGAACATAATGCTGTGCGTCAGCATGCAGGTATGTTCGATGTGTCGCATATGGGTGAAATCTTCGTGAGCGGCCCTGATGCAGAGAAGTTTGTAAACCATATCTTCTCCAACAATATTACTGGAATTCCTGATGGAAAGATCCTCTATGGAATGATGCTTTATCCTAACGGTACAGTAGTGGATGACCTCCTTGTCTATAAGGAATTCGAGCCGAACAAATATCTCCTCGTAGTGAATGCATCAAACATCACAAAAGACTACGAGTGGATCTGTGCTCAGCAGGAAGGTTTTGACGTTGAGGTCGTGAATGCTTCAGATACATGGGGAGAGATTGCTCTCCAGGGTCCTGATGCAGAGAAGTTCGCAGTGGAGACTCTCGGTCTTGCTCCTGCAGCAGATCTTGGATTCTATACATACTACGAGGCACAGTGGAACGGTCAGAGGATGGTTGTCAGCCGTACAGGCTACACCGGAGAGGACGGTTTCGAGATTTATTGCTCGCATGAGGCTGTGAATGAGATCTGGGACAAGCTTCTCGCTGCCGGAGTGGTTCCTTGCGGTCTCGGATGCCGTGATACTCTTCGTTTCGAGGCAGGTCTTCCTCTTTACGGACACGAACTCAGCGATGAGATCACTCCTCTTGAGGCTGGTCTCGGAATGTTCGCAAAGATCAAGGAGAAGGACTTCATAGGCCGTGATGCACTTGCTGCACAGAAAGAGGCAGGACTTTCACGCAAGATTGTCGGTATCGAGCTTCAGGACAAGGCTATTCCTCGCGCAGGTTATCCGGTCGAGGTCAACGGCGTCCAGGTCGGAGAGGTGACAACGGGCTACCGCAGCATCTCGACAGACCGCAGCGTATGTGTGGCAATGGTCGACAAGGCTTATATCGAACTCGGTACTGAGGTGGAGATCCGCATCCGCAAGAAGGTTTTCCCTGGCATCGTGACCAAGAAGCGCTTTTACGAGACCAATTATAAAAAGTAATAAGGCGCTTCAGCGCCGCGACAGTCGCGTCAGCGAGATGTTTTAACATCGAAGCAGCGAGGTCGCCCGACAGAACGAAGTTATGTCGGTATGCCCCTTGGGGCTGTCGCGAATGCGACTGGGGGTAAGAGGTTTGTCATAATTTTCGTCGAACCTCACTTCCATTAAAATAAGAGATGATTCTAATTAAAGTACAATTTACAAAATAGAGATAAAATTATGGCAAAGACAGTAGAAGGACTCTATTACAGCGAGTCACATGAATGGGTAAAGGTAGAAGGTAACGTAGCTATCGTTGGTATTACAGATTTCGCACAGCACGCGATGGGCGACCTCTCATATGTTGATATGCCTGAGGTTGACGATGAGTTCGAAGCAGGTGAGGAGTTTGGTGCAGTTGAAAGCGTAAAGGCTGCCAGCGACCTTTTCAGCCCTGTTTCCGGTACTGTAGTCGAGGTCAATGAGGCTCTCGAGGATGCTCCTGAACTTCTTAACGAGGATGCATTCGCTAACTGGATCATGAAGGTCGAGATGAGCGATCCTTCAGAGCTTGATGCTCTTATGGATGCAGCTGCATATGAGGCAATGTGCGCTAACGAGTAAAACAGACGCTTATGGCTTTTGCTTATTTTCCACATACGGAAGATGATATAAAGCAGATGCTTGACAGGATCGGGGTAGGATCTTTGAGAGATCTCTACTCCGATGTTCCTGCTGATGTCATCTACGACAAGGAGTATGACCTGCCGGACGCTATGTCCGAGCATGAGGTCCGCCAATTCTTCGAGGAACTGGCAGAGCAGAATACAAATCTGTTCTGTCTTTGCGGTCTGGGAGCATATGATCATTATTCTCCAGCAGTGATTCCTCATATCATTTCTCGTTCAGAATTCCTTACAGCTTATACTCCGTATCAGCCTGAGGTTTCTCAGGGTACCCTCCGTTATATCTTCGAATATCAGTCCATGATTACTGAGCTTACAGGTATGGATTGTACGAATGCATCCATGTACGACGGAGCTACAGCTGCTGCAGAAGCAATGATGATGGCTATGGCATCTACCAAGAAGAAGACACGTGTACTTCTTTCAGAAGGACTTCTTCCTCAGGTGGTAGAGGTTGTGAAGACCTATGCGAAGTTCAATGGTGTACAGCTAGGTTTTGTGCCGTGTCAGGATGGACAGACTTCATATGGCGCATTGCTTACCGAGCTTGCAGCCGGTGATGTGGCCGGTGTCCTCGTGCCAGGTATCAATAAATATGGAGTAATCGAGGATTTTACAGGCTTCGCAGATGCAGTTCATGCACAGAAGGGTCTCTTCATGGTATATTCAGATCCTTCGTCACTTGCAGTAATCAAGACTCCAGGCGAATGGGGTGCTGATGTTGTCTGTGGTGATTCTCAGACTCTCGGAATTCCGCTTTGCTACGGTGGCCCTTATGTCGGATTCCTTGCATGCTCGAAAGATCATGTACGCAAGCTTCCTGGCCGTATCGTAGGTGCGACAAAGGATGTGGATGGAAAACGTGCATATGTACTAACCCTTCAGGCACGCGAGCAGCATATCCGTCGCGAGAAGGCGACGAGCAATATCTGCTCGAACCAGTCCCTCATGGCCTTGTATGTGACTGTGTATATGTCGCTCATGGGTCCTAAGGGTCTTCGTGAGGTCAATGATCTCTGCTATGGTGGAGCACATTATCTCCATGATGAACTTCTCGCCACAGGACTGTTTGAAAAGGTGTTTGACAAGCCTTTCCTCAAGGAGTTCACTCTCAAGTCCCGCATTCCTGTTGCTCAGCTGCAGGATGCCCTCCAGATGATCGGAGTATTCGGAGCAGTAGAGGTGGAAGAAGGACTTGTAAATTTCTGTGTCACTGAAAAGGTGTCAAAAGATAATCTTGATGCTGTTGTTGGATATCTTAAAGGACTTGAGGCATGAAGTACTATGACAAACTGATCTTTGATCTTTCCAAGGAAGGAAGACAAGGATATTCTTTGCCGGCGAACAGATGGACAGCATCTGTTACTGATATCCCTGCAGGACTTCAGCGTGCTTCACAGCCTGCTCTCCCTCAGGTGAGCGAGCTTGACGTGGTACGTCACTATACTAATCTTTCGCAGATGAACTTTGGTGTGGATTCCGGATTCTATCCTCTCGGAAGCTGTACCATGAAATACAATCCGAAGATCAACGAGGAGATTGCTGCTATGCCTGCCTTTGCAGGTCTGCATCCGCTTCAGCCGGAGTCTACCGTACAGGGTGCCCTCATGGTTTACGACAAGCTTGCAAAATCGCTTTCAGAAATAACCGGCATGGCAGAGTTCACGCTCAATCCTTTTGCAGGTGCTCATGGCGAGCTGACAGGACTTATGATCATCCGTCAGTATCATATGTCACGTGGCGATGAGAAACGTACAAGAATCATCGTGCCGGACAGCGCACACGGAACAAATCCTGCTTCTGCAGCTGTCTGCGGTCTGGAAATCGTGCAGGTAAAGTCGAAGGAGAACGGTCTTGTCGATGTTGAAGACTTGAAGCCTCTGCTTGATGATACTATTGCAGGTATCATGATGACAAACCCTAACACTCTCGGACTGTTCGAGAAGGATATCAAGGAAATTGCTGCTCTCGTGCATGAGTGCGGAGGTCTTCTCTACTATGACGGAGCGAATATGAATCCGCTCATCGGTATGGTCCGTCCGGGTGATATGGGCTTTGATGTTCTTCATCTGAATCTCCATAAGTCATTCTCGACACCTCACGGTGGTGGCGGTCCAGGTGCCGGCCCTGTAGGTGTGGCCAAGCATCTTGTGCCTTATCTCCCTATTCCTAAGGTGGTCAAGGGTGATGATGAGCTCCTGCATCTTGTGGGTGCAGATGGTCAGACATGCGGCCGTATTTCCGGTTTCATGGGTAACTTCGGTGTGCTTCTCAGAGCTTACACCTATATCCTGATGCTCGGAAAACAGAATGTCAGAAGCGTTGGTCCTCTGTCTGTCCTCGGTGCAAACTATATCAAGGAATCTCTCAAGGATTGCTTCGAGCTTCCTATAGATTCTGTATGCAAGCATGAGTTCGTGTTTGACGGTCTTAAGGATAAGTCGACAGGAGTGACAACACTTGATGTCGCTAAGAGGCTTCTTGATTATGGTTTCCATGCCCCTACAATCTATTTCCCTCTTCTCTTCCATCAGGCTATCATGATCGAGCCTACCGAGACAGAGTCGAAGGAGACGCTTGACGGATTCATTGAAATCATGAAGCATATTGCAGCAGAAGCAATAGAGGATCCTGAGTCGTTGAAGACGGCTCCTCACACAACGCCGGTGCGTCGCCTTGATGAAACTACAGCGGCGCGCCAGCCGGTGCTCAGGTATAAGGATATGATCAGTTAATATGAAGATAATTATTATCGGTGCAGGACCGGGCGGTTATGAAACCGCCCTTCTTGCTGCAAACAGGGGAGTTGAAGTGACTCTTATTGAGGCAGGCCCGGTTGGTGGCACATGTCTCAATGAGGGTTGTATCCCGACCAAGGCATTCTGCAAGAATGCAGAAGTTATTGACAGCCTCAAGGAAGCAGAGCATTTCGGAGTAACTGACCTTTCGTACGGCTTCGATTTCAAGAATGTCATCACAAGGAAGAATTCCGTAGTCGAGCAGCTTAGGGCAGGCGTAGAAGGACTTCTTGGACATAAGCTCATCACTCTCGTCCATGGAAAGGCATCATTCAAGGATGCCCATACAGTAGTAGTCACTCCTGTAATGTCGAGCGAAGTCGAGACATCTGAATACACAGCAGACTATATAATCATTGCAACAGGATCTGTTTCAGCATCATTGCCAATTCCAGGTGCTGATCTTCCAGGAATCCTTACTTCTAAGGAAATTCTTGACATAGAGGAGGTTCCGCAGAGGCTCTGCGTAATCGGAGGTGGCGTGATCGGACTTGAATTCGCTTCCATCTTCAGAAGTTTCGGAAGTGAGGTCACTGTTCTTGAATATTGCAAGGATATTCTTCCGCGCTTTGATACAGATCTGGCGAAGCGTCTCAAGCAGAGTCTCGGTAAGAGAGGAATAGATATTCAGACTCAGGCCCAGGTAACTGGTATTGAGGAAACCACTGTCATGTCGAGCGAAGCCGAGACATCTGCCTACAGGATCTCCTTCACGCGCAAAGGCAAGGAAGAGTCTGTTGTGGCTGACAAGGTCCTTATGGCTGTCGGACGTAGGGCTAATCTTGATTCGATGAACTATGCTGACATAGGTCTCGAATGTACAAGACGTGGCATATCTGTAAATGAATATATGCAGACCAATCTTCCTCATGTATATGCAATTGGTGATATCAATGGCTTGATGATGCTAGCTCATGCTGCAACATTCCAGGGTATCGTTGCCCTCGATCATATCATGGGCCTTCATAATGAAATCGACCTCTCAGTCATGCCTGCTGCTGTATTCACTTCTCCTGAAGCTGCTTCAGTCGGACTTACGGAAGACGAATGCAAGGAGAAAGGCATACCGGTAAAATGTCTCAAGTCATTCTTCCGTGCTAACGGTAAAGCTGTGACTATGGGCGAGACTGACGGTTTCTGCAAGGTTGTAGTTGCGGCAGAACCAAAGGAAGGTTGTGAACCTTCTCCATACGAGCCCGGCCGTATTCTCGGATGTCATCTTTATGGCCCGCACGCTTCGGACATCGTTCAGGAAACATGTGCACTTATCACAAGGAAAGCCACAATAGAAGAGTTCAAGAACATTATTCACACACATCCGACTCTGACTGAAGTTCTGCAGTCGGCTATACATTCATAATGATGAAAAGATATATTTTTATATTGTTGGCTGTCCTGACCTCATGTACATCCAAGACAAATAATAAGGTTGAAGAAGAACCGTTCTGGCTTGGAGCCGATCTTGGATGGATTACGGAATATGAGGCAAATGGCTATAACTTCTATAACAACAAGGGACAGAAGCGCGAAGGTACTGCATTGATGAAGGAACTTGGCCTTAATGCCGTCCGTCATCGTGTATGGGTTGATCCTTCAAAGCATGACAACTGGTGTGACAAGGAGGATCTTCTTGAGAAATGTCTCAGAGCGAAGGCCCTGGATATGGAGATTCTTGTCAATTTCCATTACAGCGACTGGTGGGCTGACCCCGCTAAGCAGAATATTCCTGCTGCATGGAGCGGACACAGCTATGAGCAGATGAAGGAAGACCTGAGACTTCATACTGTGGATGTGCTGACTTATCTTAAGGAAAACGGCATTACGCCTAAGTGGATACAGGTCGGTAATGAGACCCGCAACGGTTTCCTCTGGAGTGTAGAATCCAATGAGTTGGGATGGCCGGTTCTTGATGAAAACGGAAATACTACTATTACCGAATCAATGGGCCATGTGGTGAACAATCCTGAGCAGTATGCCGGATTCTTTGCAACCGGTTATGATGCCTGCAAGAGCGTTTTCCCTGATGCAATTGTGATGGTTCACCTCGATAACGGTTTTGATAAGGATCTTTATGACTACAATCTAGGTGTACTCAGAGATAATGGTGCAAAGTGGGATATGATCGGTATGTCGCTATATCCTTATTGGGCTCTCGATGGTGGATTCAGAGACGATGAAGAGCAGGTCATCACTGATTGCATCGAGAATATCAAGTATGTCAGTGCCAAGTTCGGCTGTGATGTGATGATAGTCGAGACAGGATTCCTTGTAGATGAGAAGGATCCGGTAAGGATGGAGACAAGCCGCAGGCAGCTTGCACGTGTGATACGCGAGTCCATCAACAATACTAACGGTCGTTGTAAAGGCGTATTCTATTGGGAACCAGAGTGCAAGCCGTCACAGTACAAGCTCGGTGCATTTACTGAAAACGGTTTCCCGACAGTCATAATGGATGCCTTCAAGGACTGGTCTGAATGATCAGACCTCGCCGCCGGTAAGATAGCTCAATACTTCAACTGAAAGACTGACGCCTATTATTACTGCAAGCCACATATATACCTCCATTTTTATGGAACAGACTGATCATTGCCCCGTGCTCTGACTTTTCCGTCCCTGTTCATGGAGGCAAAATTACACCCCGCTTGTGCCAATCTATGGCAAAAGCGGGGTGTAATTATATTTTTATCAGTTAATTTACTGCTTCATATTCGAGGAGAAGTTTATACTCCTTGCCCTGAAGCTGGAATCCAAGACCGATGAAGCCGGCTTTTTCTACTGTTACAGTCATTTTATGAATGCCTTCCTTCATGCTGCCTTTATCCCAGACCTTATGCCAGATATCCTCGTTCACTAATACGAACTTGTCATCGCTCTTTGCCCGGAACTCGAAGGTATACGTCTCTCCGACCTTAAGAGGTGAGTGCATCGGAACGTCTATGATCTCAATCTTGTCTAGTCCTTTATAAAGAATAGGAATGGCCCATGCATTGTTCTCTCTCAGGTCTTCCAATACCATATGGCCGTCAATTCCCACTTCCCTCATATACGGTATGTTGACATTCTTTGCTTCTCTGATTTCATAGGTCAGATAAGGGTCATGCATTTCGATTGCCCTGTATGCATCCAATCCGCCTTCAAGCACCTTGTATTCGAATGCGGCAGCAACTTCGCCTTCTTTTGCATTACGGTCAAGGACGTAGATCATCATCGACTCAGAGCCTGCAATTATGAATTCAGCACTGCGGCTTGACGGACTCACCGTCCAGCTTGAAGCAGGGATGGGCTCATTATCGATACGGATCTCATAATTGTATTTCATGCTGTTTCCAGACTCGAAATTACAGATCGTAGCTTCTTTCATGATTCCATCGAGAGGGAGCTTCCTCAGCTGCATGTCTTCTGTCACAGTGCCATATATCTTTGGAAGACTCAGGCTGTCTACGCTTGCAATGTTGAGAGCTCTCCTGCCATTGAGACCGAGACTGCTGAATATAGGGTCGACATATTTGAGATGTTCGAATGTTTCCTTGTCTATTGATGGACTGATGAGCTGATCACCTTTGGAAGCAGGGAAGTGAGAGGTGATCATTATATGCGGGTCTACATTGAACCATGACATATCACCTTCACTTTTATGGAATACTCCATCAATGATGCTGCCTGCACCCCATGACGGGTCTGTGAATATCCATCCGTTATCTATCTTGACCATGAGCCATACGTGGTCGTACATTCCTCCCTCCTGGTTTTTTGCTACTCCTGTAATGATATAGCTTTCCAGCCCTATGGATTCTGCAAGTCTGTAATAAAGTTCGCAGAACGCAAGGCTTCCTCCCTTCCTGAGGTTCCAGCAATCATCAGCAGTCTCTACCGTACCGGATGTGTCAAGAGCTATGTTCGAACAGATCCATTTGTACAGCATTTCCGCCTGATTGTATTTCTTAGTTTCTGTCTTGACTATGTTCTTTGCATCCGATGTCCATTCACGTGATGACGGAAATACTTTATGCTGAGCATCACATACTCCCGCAGTAAGAGATGCGGCCAGTATCAACGAAGTGATGTATCTTCTTATCATGTCTTATTCCACTAATGTCATTTCTTCAATGAGATGATCTGCATCTGCTACCTTGTCGATGACAAAAAGAAGGTAACGAACATCAAGAGAGATGTTGCGGCAGATCTCAGGGTCAAAGACGATGTCGCTCATGGTACCTTCCCATACTCGGTCGAAATTGATTCCGATAAGGTTGCCGTCCTTATCAATGATAGGACTTCCGGAATTACCTCCTGTAGTGTGGTTTGTCGCAATGAAGCATACAGGTACTTCTCCGTTCTCATCGGCCCAACGTCCGAAATCCTTGTTTGCATAGATATCTCTGAGGTTCTGAGGGATGTCATAGTCAAAGATTTCAGGATTGTCCTTCTCGATGATACCGGTGAGTGTAGATGATGGCTCATAATATACTCCGTCAGAAGGATTATAGCCCTTTATATGTCCGTACGCCACACGGAGAGTGAGGTTTGCATCCGGGTAGAATGCTTCTCTTCCTGCCTTTCCTTCCATGGCCTCAGCATAGTCCATCTGTCCGCGCATATAGTCACGGTAAGCCAGCTGAAGGTCCTGGTTGAGTCTCTGTGTATGCGGAGTCACATCCACAGTGTACCACCTCAGGAATTCATTGTGGAAGTAGAATGCAGGGTCGCTCATGACAGCATCTTTGTCTGCTTCCGTAAGAGCCATGGCACGCTCTCTGTCTGCAAAGATGGAGTTTGTGAAGATATCCTCAGCCCAGGCCTCTACAGTCTGGTATCTCTCCATCATGGCCTTGTGATATGCCGGTTTGCTCTCTTCTGGCATGTTCTTCTCGAACTCATTCATTACTGCTACGAACGCTTCTTTGTCGATAGGGAGATAGTAGTCCTTATAGAATGAAGTCAATGTCTCTTCAAGTCGCTTTGCATCGAAAGTCTCGGCTGCAAATATGCGTGCAGCAGACATTGCTACGTTAGCTATCTCCACAGTACGTGCTGTCTCTGTGTAATAATCAGCCGCATAGCTATATGGCTCGAGCTCTCTGTAGATCGCATCAATCTTCTCTACAAGTCCTTCATATTCAGTACCCTTTGCCCACTGCTTGAATTGAGCCTCATACTGCTGCTTCACTGCAACCGTCTTCATCTTTCTGATACCCTTCATCTCACCCTGCCATTTCTTCCATGCGTTGGCAACATTTGATTTCTTAGATGAATACTGGATTCTCACTGCCTGACTCTGGTCCATGTACTTGTTCATGATGTCGAGTCTGAGTGTACGGATGCGCACCTTGTGTGGGTCACTGATCTCTTCGATATAGCGGACGCCCTCGGAATGGATATATTCCTTAGTGCTGCCAGGGAAGCCGTAGATGAAAGTGAAATCGCCTTCCTTTACACCCTTTGTGGATACCTTGAAATATTTCTTAGGCTTATATGGGACATTGTCCTTAGAGTATGGTGCAGGATTGTTGTCCTTGTCAGCATAGATACGGAACATCGAGAAGTCACCTGTATGACGTGGCCATATCCAGTTGTCTGTCTCGCCGCCGAATTTACCGATTGATGAAGGCGGAGCACCGACGAGGCGAACGTCATCATACTGACGATATACGAAAAGGAAATACTGATTGCCATAGTAGAGAGCCTCCACTGTTGCCTTCAGTCCCTTTCCTGCCTTTGTTACTTCCTGAATGAGTGCCTGAGAGTTGTTTCTTACCAGCTCCACTCTCTGATCTTCAGTCATTGCAGGATCATATCCCTTGAGGATGACAGCGGTGACATCGTCCATTCTTTCAAGGAATCTTACATTGAGTCCCTTGTTAGGAAGTTCCTCGTCGCGTGTCATCGCCCAGAATCCGTCGCGGAGATAGTCATGCTCGACGCTGCTGTGCTGCTGGATCTGGCTGTAGCCGCAGTGGTGGTTGGTAAGGAGAAGTCCTTCAGGTGAAACGAGCTCACCTGTACATCCGCCTCCGAAGAGTACTACAGCGTCCTTGAGTGAAGCCTGGTTGATGCTGTAGATGTCTTCAGCACTGAGTGTAAATCCTTTTTCCTGCATGTCAGCAATGCGCTGCGAGATGAGCGAAGGTAGCCACATGCCTTCGTCTGCTTTGGCAGAGATGTTTCCGATGGCTGCCAATGCAGCAGCGAAAATTAATCTTGATATCCTGTTCATATGATAAGTTGTTTTTATTCTGATTCAAATGAATACAAAGATAATCAAATTTCCCTTATGAGACAGACCTATATAAACGAAACTGCCGCCCGGAGAATCACTTCTGCGGACGGCAATCAGTTCGTGCAATATTTATGTTTAACTAACTCGACTGTTCATAAGACACATTCCGTGCCAGAATGAGAGTTTCTCAGAAAAACTTCGTTAACATAAATATCAATTTTCTGAGCTTCATTATTTAGATAATCGTAGGAAGCCACTCTGCTACTTGTGCAAGTATCCATGCTGTAAGGACGAAGAAGCTGATCAGCCATGCTATGAAGAGCACAAGTCCTGGTTTCCATACCGGTCTCTTCAGATCGAATATCAGCATTATTCCGCTGTAGATCACACCTATGAATGCTATTGACATGCTTCCTATGATCATCCACCAGAAAGTGTTGCTCCTTATCAGATTGATTGCCAACATTTCTTCTGCATCGAACGGAGATAATTCAGCAATCATTGATGCTTCAATGATTTCATGTACGCTCGGGATGAATATCAATGAAAACAGACCTCCCATTCCTATTGTAAGAAGGATTATGCCGACAGCGGTCAGGAGGATTCTGCCGAGTGTCTTGCCTGCAGGTGATTCTACGGCTTCCTTAACTTCTCTTTCAAAACGGTTTTCCTTTGACTTGAAACCTTCAAGGTCTATAGGTTTTCTTCTCATTTCACACTTTTCCTCGACGGTGCGTGCTGCCGGTATTGCTATCCAGAGTATTATGTATGCCAGCAATGAGAACAAGAACATTCCTTCCTGCTCACCGATCAAGCCGATGACAGCCATCACTGAAAACAATACTCTGAAGATGACTCTATCTATGTCAAAGTATTCCCCAAGGCCGGAGCATACTCCTGCAACCACTCTGTTGTCAATATCCCTGAACAGCCTTCTGTCTCTGAAACTGCGTTTCTGTGGCTGATCCTCTGCATCTGGAGTCTGCCTTTCAGCTGTTGTCTCTGTATCATCATCACCAAGTTCTTTCGGATCGCCTATCCTTTTCTTGATTTCTTTTACAGTTTCAAGACCCACTACAGCACCGTCCGGGCATTTTTCCTTGATCAGTTCTGAAATCCTGACCTCTATGTCTTCAACAATCTCGTTTCCGCTTGGGTCGTTGCTGAAGCATGCTGAAATCTCATTCAGATAACTGTTCAGTTCATCATATGCATCAGACTCGATCGTAAAGGCAAGACCTCCGATACTGATGTTCTCTGTTGTCTTCATGTTATGCATTTCTATTTCTGATTGATTCAATTCCTGCTGCCAGTTCATCCCAGGCCTTGTCCAACTCTGAAAGCTGGGCGCGGCCGAGATCCGTAATCATATAATACTTGCGTGGAGGCCCTTGTGGAGATTCCTCCCAGCGATAAGTCAGAAGCCCAAGCTTCTTGAGCCTTATCAGCAGGGGATAGGTGGTACCTTCTGCTACGATTATGTTCACGTCCTTCAATTTAGCTATGATGGAGGAAGCATATTCGTCACCGGACGCAAGGATGAGAAGGATGCTGTATTCCAGCACTCCTCGCCTCATCTGTGTCTTGTTGTTCTCGATTATGCCCGTGTCCATATCTATCTGTTTTCGGTGAATCTTCTGATATTCTCTGCAGTTGCCGGAATGCCTCGGAGTTCGCATTTCTCAGCAGCAGTCCTTGCTTCAGGAGCAACAATCCAGAGCACAATATAGATCCAGAGTCCTGCCGATCCGCAGATCAGAGCTACAAGGAAGATGATCCTCACGAGAGTGACATCTATGTTCAGATACAGTGCAAGACCGGAGCAGACTCCTGCAATTCTCTTGCTGTCCACATCACGATAGAACTTTCTTACGGTATGAGAGTTCGCGTCGCTGTATGACTCATTCTGTTTCTGGCCTTCCTGTCTGGTTTCATCCGCTTTCTGTGATCTTGGTGCCACAGGCCCGATCTGGTTCAATACCGCATTGACCATATTCAGATCAATCACCTCTCTTCTGCCGATCTGTTCTTTCAGAAGATCAGCAATCCTCATCTCCAGTTCATCCATGACCTGACTGCTGCTGGAACTGTCGCTAAGCCCAGCCTGGAAACTGTCAAGATAGGTTTCAAGAACCATGTAAGCATCTTCATCTATTGTGAAGCTGCATCCGCCGATAGCTACATTCAATGTCTTTTTCATATCTCTTGCCTTTATTATTCTGCACTACAAAGATATATAAATTTTTAAATACCTTGTACCGCAAGGTACTAAATTTTTTCAAAATACCTACAAACATGATTCCATACCTTCATTTGGAATCCCTTTTGAATGGTCAGAAATAAAAAGATTATGAACGACCAGGAAATGATTCTTCAGGATATGCCTCTGCTGAAAGAAATGCACAGGGGATCAACAAAAGCCTTTGAGGCATTGATAGACAAATATATATCACTTATATCACACACTTCATTCAGAATCTTGTGCGACAGGTCCGACAGTGAAGCGGTTACAGAAAAGGTCTTCGTCCATCTGTGGCACGATGCCATGTCATATGATGACAGATATACACTTGCAGAATGGCTGCTCAAACGTACGTGCATATATTCCCGGCTACGTATCTCAAGACGAAGAATACTGAGCCTTGCTGGTGTACGCATCGAAGTATTCTCACTTTCAAAGCCACGGGCTGAAAATGCAGATGACTATATCTCCACCATGGCATGGGAAATCTTCTGCAGGGCATCAGCAAGAATGACTCCATTGCAGCGCATCGTGTTCAGTCTTGTCGAACTGGAACTGCTTCCGGACTACAAGGTGGCAAGCATCACCGGGCTGTTCAATTTCAGGGTAGGCATAGCCCTTCGACGAGCCCGTCAGAAGCTGACGGCAGAATTGAAGCATCTTGGCAAGCAGGATGACTATGATAAGTATGTAGGATTCATCCGCAGAATCTCTGACAGTCTTATTGACTTGAAACGTCTCAAGGGGGAAATCATCCGGCTTTGTTCATAAATTTTCTCTATCTTTGCGCCCCCTAAAGCAAAGATGACAATGAAGAAACAACTTATTATAAGCACTTTGATGCTCCTGACCTTTTATTCAGGAGCTCAGAACCGTACTCTTTTAAATGAAAACGATTCAATTCCTTCCATTCTTGAAAGGATCGTTCAGAATCAGTCCGCCTCAGATGAGAAGCTTAAGAATATGCGCCACATCAAGTCGCATATAAATCTTGAGTTTGCCTCGTCTGCCAATGCATATTTCACAGCAGGTGAACTTGATGAGGTGTCATTCAAGATGAATCGTGTGAGACTTGAGATCTACGGCAGACTGACTGACCG
>JAFZGK010000106.1 GCA_017555445.1 Bacteroidales bacterium | reverse complement strand
GTTCCTTCCCGCAGACAGGACATCCGAAACGATTTGCGAAATCATGGAACTGTGCGGTTCAAAGGAGTTCATATTCACAGTAAGTCCAATCAGGCATTTCAAGGACGGAGCACATGGCAACCAGCTCAGCAAGGCAGCCCTTCTTATGGGCGTGGATTCTGCCATATCATCTTCTGATTCCTGTCATGGAATAAAGGCAGACTACTTCCCCGCATACGAAATCATGATGGACGAACTTCGCGACTACCGTTTCTATGCTGAAGACATGTGCCATCCTTCTCAGCAGGCGGTGAACTACATCCGCGAGCGCTTCCTTTCCTGGGCTCTTCCATCCGAGGAGCACAACCGTCTGGAAGAAAACATCCGGACATTCCGGCACAACAGCCACAGACAGATCGGATAAATTTAGGTCAAAATATTTGGATATCTGACAATCATTGCTACCTTTGCAGTGTATTAGTAATGTAATACACTACGACAATAAAATTTAAAAGCATAGACAATGATCAGTATCAAGGACTTAGGCTTCAGCTACGGCGAAAAGATCGTACTGAAAGACATCACAATGACTCTTGAAGAAGGTAGAATCTACGGCCTTCTCGGAGAGAATGGAGTGGGAAAGACCACTCTCCTGACACTGCTCTGCGGCCTCAAGAAGGTCAAGGCAGGAAGCATCGACATCGACGGACACAACCCTTACGACAGAGAACCATCGATTCTCGGCGACCTCTACTATCTCAGCGACGAAGTGCCTGCAGTAAACATGAAGGCGAAAGACTATGCCGAGAACTACGGAAAATTCTGGGAAGGCTTCGACATGAGCAAGTTCATGACAATCATGGAGGAACTCGACAATGATCCGAATCAGAAAATGAACAAGATGTCGTTCGGCCAGCTCAAGAAGTCCTACATCGCATTCGCACTGGCATGCAATGCGAAATATCTGTTCATGGACGAACCAACAAACGGCCTTGACATCCCCTCAAAGGCACAGTTCAGAAAGGCAATAATGAAGCACACCCGCGAAGACGCCACTCTTCTCATCTCGACTCATCAGGTACGCGACCTCGAGAACATCATCGACCCGATCATCATCCTCGACAAGAAGGAAGTGCTCCTGAACGCAAGCATCGAGCAGATCGCCGACAAGCTCTACTTCGACTACAGCAACGAGAAGGTCGAGAACGCTCTCTATAGCGAAATGATCCCAGGAGGAAGCATACAGGTGCTTCCGAACACAGAAAAGAAGGACAGCAAGGTGAACATCGAGGCGCTGTTCAACACCGTACACCAGCATAAGGAACTCATTAAAGGAATGTTTTAACGATGAAAGATATATTTGACTTCAAGAGATTCGGAAAATATTTCGTTTCCGACTTTAAAGGATGCGTTGCGAACTACGGACTCAGCCTCATCACCATATCGATGCTGCTCTACCTCATCTGCTATGTGGTGACAGTATCATTCGGACTGATCATGAATCAAGGATGGGAAGGTCTCGGCCTTGGCACCAGGGCCACGCTATTCGTGATCGCTATGATAACACTTGTGATCACCATGCCTGTGAAATGCTACGGCAAGATCACAGAGAAGCAGTCAGGATCATTCTTCCTTACTCTCCCGGTCTCAAGACTTGAGAAATTCGTCAGCATGCTCCTTATGACAATCGTCGTGGCCCCTGTCATCGGAACAGCTCTTTATCTCGGTCTGGACGCGCTCGTATGCCTCTTCGACAAGACATGCGGCAACAACCTTGTATCAGAAATGCAGGATCTGGCTACAATAATAATGAACATCCCGGAAGAAGCTGCAATGGAAGCTGCATTAGGTGAGATTCCTGAAAATGTAGCGAAATTCATTAAAGAAATCACCTGCCCATGGTTATATGTAGACGACATGATTGGCACAAGCCTCATCTTCCTTCTCGGAGCGGTATTCTTCAAGAAAGGAAAGACAGTCAAGACAATCATGGCCTGCATCGCTCTCGCAATTGCAGCTAGCATCATCGCAACTCCGATCATGACACCTTGGACGAATGAAATATTTGACATGATGGATAATGGCAATTTTGATGAAATATTCAATTTCGGCATCTTCAGACATGCAGCCCTCTTCGACACATTGAACGACACTCTCATGAACATCGCTCTTCTCATAGGCATCTGGTTCAGAATCAAGACCTTGAAACACTAAAACAAGAGCAGTTCGACATAGAATATAATATATGGAATTCAACAGCAACAAGTCAATATATCTGCAGATCTGCGATGCGATATGCGAGCAGATCCTCAGCGGAACGCTGAGACCGGACGAGCGCATCCCTTCGGTGCGCGAGTATGGTGCAGAGATAGGAGTGAACCCTAATACTGTGATGCGCAGTTATGAAAAGCTTACAAACGAGGGTATCATCTACAACCGACGCGGCATAGGCTACTTCATAAGTCCTGACGCCAGAACCATCGTTCTCGAAGCACAGAGAAGGGAGTTCCTCGAAAATGAACTGCCTGCAGTCATCCGAAGGATGAAACTTCTGGGCATAAATCCTGAAGACTTGCAATCTAAAGTAAAATAAGTATATTTGCAACGTACTAGGACCTAGCCGGAAGAACTGTCCCGGAATGAAAAGAAATATCATTTACATATTAGTGATGCTGCTGGCATTGCCAGCGGCATTTTCGTGCGAAAGCATGAACATTGACGGGACTGCAGATTACAGGCTCGTCATAATCGGTACTGTATCTGATTTCAATACAGACGCACCTCTGGAAGGGATAAAGGTATCGTTCAGTGCCCGCATACAGGGAGATGTCAAGGGAAAGCC
Source organism: Bacteroidales bacterium (assembly GCA_017555445.1). The sequence continues at coordinate 9,386 of JAFZGK010000106.1, read as the reverse complement.
CCTCTATGAAATGAATGTCTACACAGACAATCATGGAACATACACTATTGATACTGATGCCTACCCTACTCCTGTTACATGCACAATAACTGCAAGCGACACTGAAGGGATATACATAAGTTCAGCTAATGAAGTGGAAGTGACATGGTCCGGAGTCTCATTCGATGCATTCAGCAGCACATTCATAGTGAACGACTGCGACTTCAAACTTGAAAAGAAATAGAATGAAGAAATGTGGAATCATACAGATGATTGCATCAGTCTCAGCACTGATGCTCTCTTCGTGTATGGTGATGGATAACAAGCCGGATCAGGATATCGGCATCGGCCCCCTCCTTAACGGATCTGTATATAATGAAACAGGCATGCCGATCGAGCATATCATGGTGACAGTATCATGGGGATCAGGCATTGAAGACAATGTCGAATATACTTCAAGTGAAGGTGTGTTCAATGTGACGATACCAGAGGAAATCGTAGGAACTGAATGCACCGTAGGCATCACGCTCGAGGATATCGACGGAACAGAAAACGGAGGAGAGTTTGTAAAGATTACAGACCAGATAATACTTTTCCCAAATGATGAAGTATATGCTTCTGACTCTATTTCACTGGATTACCACATGACTCGCGCCACTCACGAGGAGAGCAGCCCACAATCTTGACGAACTGTCTGTGGAAATTGGAACGGTCACTGAAACCGCACATCTCACCTACCAGATTGGTGGAAATCTTCTTATCTTCCAGAAGCATCTTCTTTGCATCTTCGATACGCAGCTGCGTCCTCCATGTCTTGAAATCTACTCCAAGCCTGTTAAGGAAATAATGATGAAGGAATTCCTTGGATGTCTTGAGTTCTGAGGCAATCTCCTCACGGCTCTTGTCAAACTTCCTGTAGTTCTTCTCTTCAACCCATTTCTGCAAAGCACGTTCGAGTCTTGCTGCTTCTTTCTCATTGAGAGACACTTCATCAGCCGCTCTCGTCGCCTTGCGCACCTCCCTCTTCTGTCTGATATCCTGACCTGTCAGAGCTCTGTGAGCAAATGCATCAAGGACGAGCTTGTGGCTTCCAAGGAATGAAATGAAATTGGAAGTCATATAAAGCATATACAGGAGATACCATATGGTGTAAAGCGCAGCAATCGCAAGCTTATAGTCAAGGAACCAGTACAGACAGAGATATACAAGAATAAAGATGTTTGTGAGCATGGAAATGACATAGCAGAACCTTACCCACTTTATCTTATGGCTTTCATCCTCATCATAATAGTTTTCGAGTTCTTTCAGAGAATACTTGTATGCTCTGTCAAAATGGACTATATACGTCACCGACTGCACCAGGAACGCCGTCAGAGCCACAATGCACATGAACCAGAAGTAAGTCATATTCTCTGACTTATAAGCTCCTAACAGCATGATCGCTATTACTGCAGAGACAAAGAGTCCCGGAACGAACATCCTGTGCCTGTGTTCCCCGGCTTTAAGCAGAGATATCATCGAATAGGAGATGATGGATGTCGAAAAATGAACCACCACATATATTGACAGCATCGTGAACATATCCCAGTTCCATATCTCCGGCTCGTCATACTGGCTCATGGTAAAGAACATCATGAAGCTGCAGATCAGGAAGCTCACAACCATGGCAAGCTTTGAATTGATGAGCTTCGAGCTATAGTCAGACTGGGGTATCTTTATGAGCATAAGCAGGACTGCGAGGATGGTCGACCCCACTCCCACGATCAGCTGCACTGCAGTCTCAGGACAGATATTGAAAGATATCATTGTGTATGTGTGCTTCTTATTCCGATTCCTGCTGCGAAATTACGGATTTTTTCGCTATTTTTGCAACCGTTTTGCGCCCATTCGGCAAAATGGGTAAATTTTGAACTGAAAATGATGGATTCCAATATAATAGACGCACTTGACAGAGTCGCCACACCGTTTTATTACTACGACATGGACCTGTTCCACAGGACCGTAGACTATGTCGCAGACCTTGCAGCACGTTACGATGTGAAGGTCCACTATGCGGTGAAGGCAAACGTCGAGCGCAGACTTCTCGAATATATAAGTTCTAAAGGATTCGGTGCAGATTGCGTCAGCGGAAACGAGGTGCTTCATGCTCATGACTGCGGCTTCGCTGCAGACAGGATCGTTTACGCCGGTGTCGGCAAGAGCGACAAAGAGATATACAATGCGCTGATGCTCGGCATCGAGGCTTTCAACTGCGAGTCATTACAGGAGATCTATGTGATCAACGAGATGGCTCACCGACATGGAGTCAAGGCAAATGTGTCTGTCCGAATCAATCCTGATATAGATGCACACACTCATAAGTATGTCACTACAGGTCTTTACGAGAACAAGTTCGGAATATCTCAGCATGAATTTGACAAGCTCATAGAAATCCTTACCAAGAGCGAATACATCAACTTCATAGGTCTGCATTTCCATGTAGGATCACAGATTACCAGAGTTGACGAGGTATACGCTCTTGAGTGCAGGAGAGTGAACGAGATTGTAGCATATTTCGAAAGAAACGGCCTTAAGGTGGCCAACATCAACCTTGGTGGTGGTCTTGGAGTGGATTACGATGATCCAGATGAAAACCCTGTCGCAGATTTCGACACATGGTTCAGGACAATCCGCGAGAACATAATCTGCAGGGATGACCAGTGCGTACACGTAGAACCGGGACGATCGCTCGTAGCTCAGTGCGGAACCCTCATTTCACGTGTGCTGTTCGTGAAGAGCGGAGAAACAAAGAACTTCCTCATCATGGATGCTGGTATGAACGACCTCATACGACCTGCACTTTATGGCGCATATCATAAGATCGAGAATCTTTCAGCTGAAATGAGGACATTCTTCCCTACACACCAGGCTTACGACATCGTAGGTCCAGTCTGCGAATCCAGCGACGTATGGGGAGCGGGAAGACTTCTTCCATTAAGTGTGAGAGGAGACCTCATGGCCATCCGCAGCACCGGTGCCTATGGTCAGGTGATGGCCAGCCGCTATAACATGAAGGACCTTGCTCCTGCTGTATTCAGTGACCGTCTTGAAGATGCGCCACTTGTAAATGATTATTTTGAAAATATAAGATAAGACATATGTTTGAAAATTTAAGCGAAAGACTGGAGAGATCGTTCAAGATCCTCAAAGGCGAAGGTAAGATCACCGAGGTGAACATCTCGGAAGCAATGAAGGACATCCGTCGTGCCCTTCTTGATGCCGACGTAAGCTACAAGATAGCAAAGCAGTTCTGCGACGAGGTGAAGAGGAAGGCAATCGGAGCAAACGTACTTACCGCAGTCAAGCCTCAGCAGATGATCGTGAAGATCGTTCACGATGAGCTTGCCGCCCTTATGGGAAGCGAGTCTTCAGACATCAACGTAAAGGGTGCCCCTGCCGTTGTTCTCGTAGCCGGTCTCAACGGTTCCGGTAAGACTACATTCTCCGGCAAACTCGCCCTCAACATAAAGAGCAAGAGAGGAATGAAGGTTCTCCTTGCAGCCTGCGACTACTTCCGTCCTGCAGCTATCGACCAGCTGAAGGTTCTTGGTGAGCAGATCGGCGTTCCCGTATATTCTGAGGAAGGTGTAAAGGATCCTATCCAGATCGCCAAAGGAGCCATTGCCAAGGCAAAGGCTGAGGGATATTCTGTAGTCATCGTCGATACAGCCGGTCGTCTTGCTGTAGACCAGGAGCTCATGGACGAGATCTCAGCGCTCCATCAGGCTATCACTCCTACAGAGACTCTCTTTGTAGTGGATGCCATGACAGGACAGGATGCAGTCGAGACAGCCAAGGCATTCAACGACCGACTTGACTTCGACGGTGTCGTACTCACAAAGATGGATGGTGACACCCGCGGTGGTGCGGCTCTTTCAATCAAGGCAGTTGTAGGCAAGCCGATCAAGTTCGTCAGCACCGGCGAGAAGATGGAGGCTCTCGACGTATTCCATCCTTCACGAATTGCAGACCGTATCCTCGGAATGGGTGACGTCGTATCACTCGTGGAGAAGGCTCAGGAGCAGTTCGATGAGGCACAGGCACGCGAGCTCAAGAAGAAGCTCGCTAAAGACCAGTTCACTCTCTGGGACTTCTACAACCAGATCCAGCAGATCAAGAAGATGGGTAACATCAAGGATCTCGCATCGATGATTCCGGGCATGGGCAAGATGCTCAAGGATGTCGACATGGACAACAGCGCATTCAAGACTACAGAAGCAATCATTCTCTCGATGACCCCATATGAGCGTGAGCATCCTGAATGCATAAATGGAAGCCGCCGCAAAAGAATTGCAGACGGCTCCGGCACATCTCTTCCTGAGGTAAACAAGCTCCTCAAGCAGTTCGAGGGCACACGCAAGATGATGAAGACAGTCATGGGTGCCAATATGGGCAACATGATGAAGGGTGCGATGAAACGTCGTCGCTAATATAGACCTGACAATTCAAAGTCTCTCATCAGAGTCACTTCAGACCCCCATGGTATACCTTCAGAATTGTATTCACCTGCAGTTCTGAAGGTTGCTATTAAATGGGCCTGCTTGACATTTATATATTCCATCTTGTCATTGATTTCGAGCTTGAAGCGGAAATCTCCATTACCTAAATAATAACCCTGAGCCATATCAAGCTTCCATTCATATGGCAACTGGCAAGACCACTCATCAATTCTGCCATTGTGGTCATAAATATGGCATTCGAGGGTAACCTCATAATACTCGAAATCTCGGGTACTGTCAATCATTGCAAAATAGAACTTATAATCTGAATAGGCATAGACCAGCACCTCCTTGACTATCTGCAATCCGAAATATGTACATCTGACATCTGTCCTGGTAGAGTACTTGTTACCATCGCCGTCATCCGGATCAATAGCTGCAATATTGAAATATCCCTTTCCATCCGGGCCGTTCAAGACATTGTCCCTGCCGGTTTCCCAGACACATTGTCCGCTCACATCTTCACTCTCCATATAGCCTCCGGGCCATTCATATGTTGCCATCATCCTATATAGGGCATCTGAGCCTTGCATTACGCGTTCCGGACCTTCCATAGTCAACACCGGATCCTTGGATATGACAACCAGTTCAGACTCGGCATTACGTCCGGGATGATGATACTTCAGGAGTGCAGCAGGCTCCGCGCCCCTTCTGACTGTCACATATCCATGCTCGTCATCTATAATCGTCACAGACAGAATTTCACACGCATCAGAGGAGAAATAGTTCTTGGACAAGTCCTCAGAAGTAAGATTCACATATCTGAAAAACACATCCTGCTCCTTGTTCGGATAGAGCCATACAGGTTCATCATTGAAGATCAGCTTTCCTGGACGAGGAAGTACGGTCACGTCACATGCTGTCAGGATTCCTTCATATGAAGCGATGACTCTTGTCGTTCCTTCTCCGGTTCCTGTCATGACTGCATCTTCAATCTCTACAATTCCTGTATCATCCACTGTCCATATAACATCTGAACTTACATCCGAGGAAGAACTTAAGATACCATCCACATACTTGGAATATGTAGCTTTCAATCTTGCCGATTCTGAAAGGTATACCACTGTTTCTGAAGGTATCACTTCAAGCGAAGCAGTCACAACAGGCAACGACTGACCATAATCCACCTTCCATTCGCGCTCAAACACACCTGAGTCTGAAACTGCGAGACTCACAACCACTCCTTTATTTCTCTCCAACGTAAAATCCGTGATGTTATCCTTACCAAGATAGAATCTGTAAACGACATTGTCAGATGAAACTTCGACTCCCTCATAATCACCTCTATAACTGGCTTGTACCTCAAGATAGGTACAACGTGCAGATGCATCCTGAAGTTCTGAAGGCACCTTCAGCCATGGATCATCGTTCTCGGGAAGAAGGATACCCTGACAGTTTTCAAGACAATACAGCCATACCGCCCCACCTGTATTAAGATATTTCAGATCCTCTTCCGACACGCTGTCACCTTCCTTTTCAATCATCTCATCAACAGGTACGAATGTTTCTGAAAACGGTGCGACTGCAGATGCTGTCTGGCAAAGCTTCACTGATGTCACCACCAGTTCAGATGACGTCAGTTCAGACTTGTCACAAGAAAATGCGACGCGGGTGATCAGTCTGGTCATTTCTATCTCAGCACTTCCGGTCAGTATTTCTGATGCATCCAGACTTACCTTACCGCACATCGGGACACCTGTCTCACTTATATTGTCATATGTGACAGAGTGGACTGTCTCTATGAAATCCTTTTCATCAGACGGCGCATCTGGAAGTACCGGCATGTTTGCCAAGGCATATATAGTATAGCTCATCCCTCGATTCAGGTCCACAGTCAGCTTGGAGCCGTCCGAACTTACAAAATCTTCAAGATGCCCATTGGAATTGTATGCATAAATACCAAGCGACCTGATCTGATCAAATAGTCCGTCCGGCAAGACACTCCTTACATCTATGCTCTCAGTAAGAGATATCGCTACCGGATATCCGGCTTCTGTCATAAGACAATCTTCATTATTACAGGCTGCGACCACCATAAGGGTCATGAGCCAAAACGATAAGAACCGTATTTTCCTCATAAGCTTCAAATAATCTTTCTGATACTTTGTTTAACATCATCAAAGGCCTTTTCTAGTGCAAAGTTCAGCAGGATTATCCGCGTAAGAAAAATTTACGCACTTAATTGAAAAAATCGGCCTCCAGCATATGCTGAAGGCCGATCACCTACGATAAATTTATTATTTTTTGGCGCCAGAATCACTTAAATTCTCACGTTCTGCTTCAAGTTTCTTCCTGTAGGCCTCCATGCGTTTCTTCCAAGCGACCTGCTTTGCGCGCTGCTCCTTGGCCTTACGGGCCTGAAGGTCTTCCATCTTCTTTTCAAGATAATTGTCTGCCATATCTACTCTTTTGAATAGGTTGTGATGTTCTGTTCATGGTCAAGACGGCAGACAAGCAGACATCCGTTATGTTCGGCTACTATACAGTCCTCAAGTCCCTGCACGACTACCTTTTTTGCATTCGGAGCATGAACGATACATCCTTTAGTGTCATAGAGACGTACATCTGCGCCTACTGCAGCATTACCATTTTCATCCTGCTGCATAAGAGTACGCAGCGATCCCCAGGTACCGAGGTCACTCCAGCCGAAGTCAGCGGGAACAGTATAGATGCAGTCAGCTTTTTCCATAACCGCATAGTCAATGGAGATCTTCTCGCATGTAGGGAAAAGTTCTCCTACCACAGCATCTTCTTCAGAAGTATAGAAGGATTCTGCAATTTTGTCCATCGTCGATGCAAGTGCAGGAGTGTGTGTACGAAGTTCAGAGGTGATGGTATCAACATTCCAGACGAAGATACCGGCATTCCACAGATAGTTTCCAGCAGCAAGGTATTCCTTTGCAACTTCAAGTGACGGCTTCTCTCTGAACGAATCCACCTTCATTATTTCATCTGACACCTCGGCGCCCGCAGCAATATATCCATATCCCGTCTCAGGACGACTTGGCTTGATGCCGATGGTTACAATTCGTCGTTCATCTGCAGTGAACTCCAATGCTTTTGAAATGACACGCGCAAATTCAGCAGTATTCAGCACAAGAGCATCTGACGGGGTCACAACTACATTAGCCTGAGGATGGCGCTGACGTATCTTCCAGCAGGCGTATGCGATACATGGAGCTGTGTTGCGCATTGCGGGTTCTGCAAGTATGTGGTCCTCAGGGATGCCGGGAAGCTGCGACTTGACAATGTCAACATATTTTCTGCCGGTGACCACCCAGAAGTTCTCTATCGGGCACACAGGTGCAAAACGCTCTACAGTCATCTGAATAAGAGTCTTTCCGACTCCCATCACATCTACAAACTGCTTCGGCATATCCGGTGTACTCATCGGCCAGAAACGGCTTCCGATGCCACCTGCCATTATCACTACATGATTTTCCATGACTATAATGGATTTTTATCTGATTTATACCATTTCACAAACTCGGCTATTCCTTCACGAAGACCTATGCAAGGCTTATACCCGACCTTTTCCTCGAGGCTGGACGTATCTGCATTTGTCTGATAGACATCTCCCTGCTGCATCGGCATATAGACCTTCTGCGCCTGAGTGCCCATTGCATTCTCGAGCTCGCTTATGAAGTCCATGAGCTTCACAGGCTGAGAACATCCGATATTGAAGATGCGGTAAGGGACATTATTCGGACACTCCTCCGCAACAGAAGGACGGTCGAGAGCTCGTATGGTACCCTCCACTATGTCATCCACATATGTGAAATCTCTTATGAGCTCACCGTTATTGAAGATCTTTATAGGCTCTCCTGATGTGATTGCTTTCGCGAAAAGCATAGGTGCCATATCAGGTCGTCCCCATGGGCCGTATACTGTGAAGAAACGCAGTCCCGTCATCGGGATACCGTAGAGTTTTGCATAGCTGTGAGCCATCAGTTCATCTGCCTTCTTTGTGGCAGCATAAAGGCTGACCGGAGAATCGACCTTGTCAGACTCACTATAAGGGACCTTCTCATTAAGTCCATATACAGAGCTGGAAGAAGCAAAGACAAGATGCTTTACCGGGTTATGGCGACAGGCTTCAAGTATATTGAGGAAGCCAAGTACATTGCTCTGGACATAGGCATATGGATTCTCTACAGAGTAACGCACACCCACCTGTGCTGCAAGATTGACCACGGCATCGAAATGTTCAGATTCAAACAGTCTGTCAAGTGCTTCCTTGTCACAGATGTCCATCCTCACAAAGCGGCAGCTGTCCAACTTGTCGCTTAACAACTCTGTCCCATACTGATATCCGTCATCGAAAGACTCTGGAAGGGGGAAGCCACATTCTGCCAGGCGTCCATACTTGAGTCTGACATCATAATATGCATTTATATTGTCAATGCCTACCACAACATCTCCGCGTGAGGCTAGCACAGACATAAGCTTCGAGCCGATAAAACCGGCTGCTCCTGTTACCAGAATCTTCATAATCCTTTTTACATGATTAATCTTAACCCACAAATTTAAGGTTTTTGTGGAACATTGACAAATCAGGAATTTGCGACAGGATTTCGGCGCTACTTGAACAGGAGAGTAAAGATTGTTCCGTTCTCATCGCTTCGTGTCAATGTAAGCGAGCCATTGTGCAGACGCATGATCTGACGTGAAAGGCTCAAGCCTATGCCGGTGCCTTCCTGTTTTGTCGTGAAGAAAGGGACGAAGATCTCATCCTGGCTCTCACGGCTGATAGGGAGGCCGTCATTGGCAACACTGATGACGGTCTGTTCCGAAAGAGTGATATGGGCTGTTATAGTGATGTTCTTTGCATCAGCCTGAATGGCGTTCTTGACAAGATTGATCATGATC
>JAFZGK010000105.1 GCA_017555445.1 Bacteroidales bacterium | reverse complement strand
TCAGATCGGTGGAGTCCTTGAAGCAGTAACAGAAGAGTACGACCTCAAGCAGGACTACGACGGCAAGCACGGCGCACCAAACGCCGCCGCTCCAAAGGTCTTCATCAAGTACTTCTTCGTGAACACCAAAACCGGCGAAAAATCCGGAGAAATGCTCACCCTGGCAACCCTTCAGGAGGATGCTGGAGAGTAATCTTCTGACAGCATGAAAGACGAAGCCCGCAACGGTTGATTCCGCTGCGGGCTTTTTATGTAAAATATTTCTGAAAATATTCCCTTCTTATCTGATTAACGTGGTCAAATGCATTAAAAAATCATAGTGAGCCAAATGAAAAAAAGACGAAAAAATCAGTAGGATATTTTGGGACTATACCAAAAAAATGCCTAAAAAGTCTTACCTTTGTACTGGAAATCGTACGGGAATTTTACGAAATTTTTGTACCTCTCTTGTACCTCATCAAAATAAAAGAGCTCTAACTCTTTGATTTACAATCATTTAAGAATTAAAGCTCTTTTTGTGCGGGCGAAGGGAATCGAACCCATACGCCTCTCGGCACCAGATCCTAAGTCTGGCTTGTCTACCAATTTCAACACGCCCGCGAAAGGTCTTAAATAATGAAAGCAGATGAGACATCTGCTTTCCTGGTAGCGGGAGTGGGATTCGAACCGCACGACCTTCGGGTTATGAGCCCGACGAGCTACCGACTGCTCTATCCCGCGATATTGGACTGCAAATATACGGACAATTTTTGAATCTGCAAATTTTATTTCAAAAATAGCACAAATATCTGCATGAAAATGCTAATCATGAGCGTGCTGCCAGAGCCGTAGCGTTAGTAATTACGAAAGGAATGCCAGAATTTCATCGACATTATCCTTGCCAAAAGACTTCTGTTCGCCTGAAGAAAGATTCTTCACATTGATGATACCATCCGCCATCTCGTTGCCACCTACAATCGAAAGGAACGGGATCGCCTTCTTGTCAGCATAGTCGAACTGCTTCTTGAGCTTGCTCTGCTCAGGATAGATCTCGCATGCGACACCTGCCTCGCGAAGTGACTTCACAACTGGGATGAGATACTTGAGCTCCTCGGAACCCATGTTCGCGAAAAGAAGACGAGTTGTCGAAGTTACCTCAGAAGGGAACTTGTCAAGACCCTTGAGCACGTCATAGATACGGTCAGCGCCGAACGAGATTCCGACTCCTGACATGTTAGGAAGTCCGAATATACCTGTGAGGTTGTCATAACGACCGCCGCCGCAGATGCTTCCGATAGCGTAATCCTTGGCCTTCACCTCAAAGATGGCTCCTGTATAGTAGTTCAGACCGCGGGCGAGTGAAAGATCGATCTCCACGTCGCAGCGTACTGAAGCAGCCTCGATGAAACCGAAGAGCTCCTCAAGCTCGTCAAGACCCTTGAGGCCTGTTTCTGAAACTATGCCTGAAGCAGACTTTCCGCTCATGAGATCCCTCATAACTGCAATCTTCTCTGATGTGCTGCCGCTGAGAGTAAGAATCGGACGGATCACTGATACTGCCTCTGCTGTAAGACCTTTTTCAGTCATCTCAGCCTCTACAGCCTCGATTCCGATCTTGTCGATCTTGTCGATCGCCACAGTGATGTCGACAACCTTGTCAGGGAATCCGCAGATTTCAGCCATACCGGTGAGGACCTTGCGGTTATTGATCTTGACGCATACATTCACATCGAAGAGAGTGAACACTCTGTCAACGATTTGCACAAGCTCAAGCTCATTGAGCTGCGATGTCGAACCGATCACATCCACGTCGCACTGATAGAACTCTCTGTAGCGGCCCTTCTGCGGACGGTCAGCACGCCATACAGGCTGGATCTGGAATCTCTTGAAAGGGAAGCTGATCTCGTTCTGGTGCTGCACTACGAAGCGTGCGAACGGAACGGTAAGGTCATAGCGGAGGCCCTTCTCGCAAACCTTGAGAGAAAGAGCTTTGCTGTTGTATCCGTCCTCTGTGCCCTCCACGCGATACGAATCATAGTCGATCTTTGAGAATGCGTCGCCTGAGTTCAGGATTCTGAAAAGGAGCTTGTCGCCTTCCTCTCCGTATTTGCCGAGGAGAGTGCTGAGATTCTCCATTGACGGAGTCTCGATAGGGGCATAGCCATATGTCTTGAAGACTGAACGGATAGTGTCGAAAATATAGTTGCGTCCTGCCATTTCTGCAGGTCCGAAGTCTCTGGTTCCCTTTGGAATAGATGGTTTCTGTGCCATGAGCTAAAAGTTAAATGCGTCAAAAAATCGTGCAAAGATAATAAAAATCAGGCTTTATGGAACTTGATGCAGCACCAGTTGTCAATGGAGTCGTGGCTTACGTAGTCAAGACCTGCTGCAGCTGCAGCTCCGATAAGCAGAGGCATGTCCTCCACATAGAATCCGCTGACAAAAAGGAGTCCGTCACGACGGAGGGTTCCTGCATATGTCTGCATGTCCTGGAGAAGGATGTTGCGGTTGATATTTGCAAGAAGCACGTCATAGCTGTTGCGCTGAAGAAGCGAAGCATCGCCGCACCATGTCTCGACCACCTTTCCTACGCGGTTAAGACGTGCATTGTCATATGCTGAAATCGCCGCAACTGCGTCGATATCAATGCCGTATACGCGTGATGCCTTCATCTTGGCAGCAAGGATTGCAAGCACTGCGGTGCCGCATCCCATATCCATCACCACCTTTCCGCGCACTGCTTCCTCGTTTTCAAGAAGAGCCCTGCACATCATATATGTAGTCTGGTGGTGTCCAGTTCCGAACGCCATCTTAGGGTCGATGATGATATTGTAACGTGTCCTCTTGAGATCCTTATGGAACGAAGCCTTGATAGTACATTTTCCGTCGACTATGATAGGAGGGAACTGGCTTTCCCACTCCGCATTCCAATTGACCACAGGCATCAGGGTCGATGACCATTCGTAGTCGAATCCCATTCCTTCGATGCCGCTGAGCACGACCTTGAGAGCCTGTGCATCATAGAGTTCCTTCTGAATATAGCATTTCAAGAACGGGTCTTCTCCACTGAAGGACTCGAACGGAAGTTCGCTGATTTCTGCTGTAACTATCTCAGCATTCTCTTCACTGTATGGTGTGATCTTTATCGACACCTCGATATATTCCTGACTGTTCATATTATGTTATTCTCCCTTGATGATTGTCTTCTGTACATCTGAAAGCTCCTCCATTTCCATGTCGATCGCCTCGACATATCCGATAGCCTTCTTGTGCTCTGTGATGGCCTCCTGCCTCTGGTGTTCGGCGATTGCATTGTCCACACCCTTTTCGAAGATGTTTCTGATCGATGACGAAAGGTTCAGCCTTGTCTGGTCGATCTCTGCCGAGAACGCAGGCACATCTGCATTCTTATATTTTGCCTTGCCAAGCCTGTATTTGAGATTGTCGAAGTCTGATCCGTATACGTCCACGCCGAAACGGAAAAGCATCGGAGACTTGATCATGGATACGTGATATTTGAACGACATGTCAAGATTCTGCACTCCGCTCAATGCCATTGTATATCTGTCCATCTGGATGACGAACGGGAAGACCTCCAGAGTGTTGTCCTTGATCACGCCTTCCACAGTCATCTTGTCTATCTTTCCGGTGTGTGTGTCCTTGAACTTGAGCATCTTGGCGAGACTTTCGAAATCCTTGTCGCCGCTGATGGTCATATCCTTTCCTCCGATACGGAGCACACCGTTGATGCTTGGTGTGAGCACATTCATCGCGGTGTCAAGCTGTGCAGTGGCAGCAAGTTCGCAGTCGAGCTTGCCCTTGAACGACTTGAGCATAGGGATGAGCGTGTCTACCGCAGGAACAAGATCGATCATCTTCTCAGCTGTGATATCCACGAATCTGAAATCGAATCCTGCCTTGATGTCCTCCTTCGAGCGTGTCGCGTAGAATCCGTCAAGACTTATTTTACCTACGTTTGTAGAAGCTTCTGTATCAATGATCTGTACGCATCTATCCTTGGCGGAAAGCTTTGCGGAAGCCTTGTCGATGAACAGGTCTGAGAACTTGATGTTTGCAGCGTCGAGAGTTATCTCCGCATCAATGTTTGACGGAATCACAAGCAGTGAAGATCCGCTTGAGACCACTGCTGAAGTGTCAGCCAATACTTCCTCGAGGAATTCCTCATCGCTCATGTCCGCACCCTTTATGCTCAACGAATCCGGATTATATGCTGCACCGGCATTCAGCGCAGCCAGGAGCTCGTTTGCATCCACGCCGGATGACTTGAGGGCGATGTCGACATCAATTGTATTGCTTGTACGTCCGCGACTGCCGCCTGTTCGGCCTCCTCTTCCTCCCAGGGCTCTTCTGAGACCTGATACGGAGCCATGTCCGCTGATTTCCGAACTGCCTGTGTTGAGTCTGAGACTGTCAATTATCACCTCGTCATTATTGAAGCTTGCAGAGAATCCCTGCACCCTGTTTCTCAGCGGGAAATAAGGAGTCATGAGCATTCCTGACCTCATGGCGATGCTGCCGTCAAGATCCCACTCGCGGAAGTACTTTGCCATTGCCTCGTCAAGCCTGATGTCGATGTCCTGGTCTTTGAAATCATCCTCTTCCAGAGCAGTGTTCCTGCTGCCTCTTTCGGCTCTGGCCCTTGCCATAAGCGAATCGCGAGGAGTATCCGGGTAGACCCTTGCGAGAGAATCCAGTCTGGCCTCTCTCTGCTTTCTCATCAGGACGGTATTGATAGCGGCATCTGCCTTGATCTCAGCATCTGAGATCATGACGCGGTTGTCATTTGTACTTAGAGATATTCTTCCGTTGCTGCTTGAGAGCGAGATTGTCGGAACGTCAGGATTATCCCTCTTCGGCATCATCTGGAACCTGTTAGTGGTCTCGACAACTCTGACTCTCATGTCAGCTGCATCTCTGAACATCAGGTTGCCGGCCGAGAATGTACCTCCGAGACGTCCGAGCTGAGTACTGTCCTTTCTGCTCATTGCATCCGCAGAGTTCTTGGCAGACAGACTCAGGTCTCTTCCGCGCAAAGACATGGACTCCTTGTACGAAATGTCTGTAGTGTCGATGTGAGCTGCGAGTGCTAGCATTCTGAACGACTGGGTGGTGTCTCTTCTGGAAGTCATAACCTCCGGTCCGAGACTTACATCAATGCCGTCGATATATGCGCTGATCGTGTCCTTCGGTGATGAGAACACTATGTTGTTGCCATGAATCTTTCCGGACAGGTCGCTGTACGAGAAGTTGTAGATGTCCAGCTGTGAGAGTTTCGCTTCACCTTCAAGCTGCGCTGTCAGGTCTCCGGTAGCCATGATGCCAAGTTCGGCAGGAAGAAGTCTTATCAGGGAATCCAGCACAGCTGCCACATCGGCATCCACCTTGAATGAAGGGTCTTCGGCAAGGATGTCCTGTGTGCTGCCTGTCACTGAAGCCTCGAGTCCGTTAGCGCTGACATTGACCTTGGTCAGGTCGACCATTATCCTGTCCTTTTCATCATTGGCCAGGTTGAATTCCATGGAGAAATTCATGTCTGTGTCGATGCCGTCATACTTGAGATAGGAATCCGGCACACTGACAGCCGCTGAGAATGACGGGAGCTTGCCCGTCCGGTGGTCGTAATGACCGAAGCAGGCTGCAAGAAGCGATACGGTCGCGTCCGTCTTGAACATCTCCACCTCAGGAATGAAATGCGATACGTATTCCTGAAGCACGAGTCCCACCTCCCATTGCGGGATTTCCGCCATTGCCTCTATGTAGGTCTTGTCGCTGCCGAAACCCAGATTCGCGTCAAGCTCGATAGGTACACCAGCGACAGTCGCAAGCATATTCGTTATCTGGAGAACAGGAATGGAATCCTTAGGCATGTCAACGGTGCCTTCTAAAGTGAGTGGCATGTTCATGCGTCCGTAATTCCTTGTCATGAATGTGGCACTGGCTGCAACGCCGACGTCCATATGGTCTTCATGCTCATGAATATACATCTGCTGGAGCCTGAATGCCAGAGTGTCAGAGGCTAGTCTTCCTGCCACCATGATGCTGTCAAGTGTAAGTCCGATCTCTCTCCTGGCAATCTGTCTTGTGCTGAGTCTTCCGTTGAATGAAGCTCTGCCGACATCCACCATGGCAAAGAGTGTGTCCTTGCTGTCTGTATAGACTATATGCGGTTTGCCTGCAAGGCTGATTCTTCCGATTGTCATCTTCGGTAGGAGAGAATGTCCTGTCGTATCCTCCTCTTCTTCAGTCGTGGCGAACCTGAACATGTTCCAGTTGACGTTCTCCTCGTCGTAGCTGTGGGCGAAGATTCGAGGTCGGGTCAGACGTACATGAGTGATATTGATCTTTCCGGTCATGAGTGCCGCCAGGTTCACGCTGGCAGAAAATCTTTCAAATGACACGAGAGTATCTGCGATTTCGCCTGTGCCCTGATAAAGTAGTTCTCCCTGAGCGCCCGCAGATTCAAGATGGTCGAACCTGTCGGCAGGATAGGTCACAGACACGTTGTCCATGGCAAGACTGATATTAGGGAAACGTCTGAACATGTTCACCTGCACATTGCCGAAATTCACGTCTCCGTCCACATATTCACTCGCATATCTGTTGACTATGTCAGTCATCATAGAAGACGTGAACACGACTTGAAGTATCAGCACAAGGGCTGCAAATATGCCGATAAGCCAGAGCAGCAGGCCAAGGATCCTGCGCAGAACACCCTTCTTGCGAGGCTCGTTTTTTATGATTTCATTTGCTTCCATAATGCAGTTCGGTTACGTGATTTTACACCATGTCGGTGCAATCTACAACACAATTTACAAATATAGTCAAAATCTCCGAATAGCATTTTCCTTTTTCTCTCATCTTTGCGGATTCTTGTCAGGATGTCAAAAATATTCGATAAAATGTAATCCAAGCACAAAAAAATACATTTAATATAGGAGATGGGGAATATTTTTTTATTATATTTGTCGCTGCACATTTAGGAACGTTGAAGGAATTGCATTGACTTATTGATTTAGGTTTAGGCAATTTATGCAAAAACAGATAAAAAAGATATGGTGGTCGTTGGTGACTGTGATTGTTTTTGTCTTTATCTCTCAGGAAGAGGTAAAGGCGCAAAGGATTGCAGTCTCGACTAATGCTTTGGAGTGGCTCACGCTGTCTCCAAACCTTTCTTTTGATGTGGCTTTCGCGCAGCATCATGCCTTTTCCATGTCTGCTTCCACTTCCCCATGGAAGATTTCTGACAATTTCTATCTCTCGCACATTACAGTTTCTCCAGAATACAGATACTGGTTCCGTATGCCTTTCTATGGTCATTTCATGGGAGCGAATATGATCTATTCGTCATATGCCTTCTCCCTAAGTGACTTCGATCGCAAAGCTGATCTCTTTGCGGCCGGAGTCACATATGGATATAGCCTCATTCTGGGAAAGAGGTGGAATATCGTTCCTGTAATCGGTTTGGGTGCAGGAGTTGAAATTGCAGACAAGATCAAAGTCGTACCAGCCATTACCCGACTTGGCGTTAACATTCAATTGATGGTCAAATAATGAAGCGGATGCACCTGCTTCTGACCGTCATTCTCCTGATGATGCCGTTCTATCGGTCAGAAGCTCAACATGAAATCAGAATCCAGGGCGTCGTCAGAGATATTTCAACCAATGAGCCTATTGGTGGAGTTTCGGTCATATACAACGGAGGCCAGGTTGCCTTTACAGATGTGGATGGAAAGTATTCCGCATTTGTCCCTAACAACGCAGAGCTGTTGTTCTACAAGCCTGAATACAACGATTACGAGACAACGGTTGACAACCGTCAGATCCTCAATGTCAACATGACGATCAAGATCGTCGAGCTTGGCGAGTCCATCGTGGTTGGAAAGATGTCCAAGAAGACCATCGTGGTCGATCAGACCGAGCTTGAGGTCATCGGAAACTACTTCCACCTCAAGACCAAGTTCAGGGTCCCTAAGCAGATATTCACTACAGACAAGCGTTTCATCGTCCAGCCTACCTTGTATAATGTTACACTTGAGCAGGCTGACTATTTCCGTCCTGTAGTCATCGACGGAGAAGTCTACAAGATGAACCGCGAAAGAATCTTAGGATTTGAGGAGGACGATGACATCCTCAAGCCTTACATCGTGGAGAACACTCTGGACGAGACTGAACATATCTACGCATATCATGACTCTCTGTTCATAAGCCGAGAGCATTTTGACGAAGACTTCAGAGCAGAGTGCTACCTTGCTGTGAATGCCAACTTCGAGGACGTGAAGCGTGACTTCCTTGACACTGTGACTATCGCTCGCGGTACGCAGAACCCACTCCGTTTCCTCCAGTATCATATCGATCCTATCCATCTCAACGACACAAGCCTCATCCCTAAGCCGGAGATGAAGCTCGTGGCTGAAAAGGGTATATCGAGGATCGGATTCGTTGTCGGCAAGGCTGACATCGACAAGAAGAACCCGCAGAATGAGGTCGAGATGAATGCCATCAAGGACAAGATTGCTGCGATCCTTGATAACAGATTCTCTACACTTAACGGTATAGAGGTAGTCGGTTATGCATCACCGGACGGAACATACAGGAGCAACGCCCTCCTTGCGCAGAAGCGTACTGATGTGGTCCTCAATGAGATCGTGTCGTCGCTTCCTGAAGAGGTGAAGTCATATGTCAAGCTTTCTTCGATGTCTGTAGTAGAACCATGGAGCAGGGTAGGCGAGATGATGGCAGAGGATTCTCTTGAACTCGCCGGAAAGGTGAATGAGATCGTCCAGAAATATGGAAATGATTTCGTTAACACTCAGGCTCAGATAAGAAAGCTCCCTGAGTACAAGAGCCTGATTTCTCCTGAATACCTCCCTCGACTCAGACGAGTAGAATACCTCATCAATCATACAGTATTCCGTAACCTTACAGTTCCGGAGATATGGGAAAGATATCGTGAAGGCAAGGAAGAGGTTTCGAGATATGAATTCTGGAAACTCATCGAATCCTGCGAAGACTCGCTTCAGCGTGTAGAGATGGAGAGGATTGCACTCAAGAACTATCCTAACTTCACGCTCATAGCCAACCGTGAGGCTGTGCGACTTCATGAGACGGATTCCATCAATCTGAAGGTTCTCGAGCCGAGTGTAAGTCCTTATGCTCCGATGGAAGTCATGTACAATCAGTCTCTCATGGCTCTCAAGAGCGGAGACGTGGAGCTTGCGGATTCATTGATGGGATATTTCCGCACAACCCCTGAGACATCATACCTTAAGGCAATTGTCAATACTCTCAATGGAGACTATGATGATGCCTACCCTTATATCGCCTCAATGGGAGGCTTGAACGAGGTTCTCATTCTCCTGTGTATGGGAAGAAACAAGGAGGCCGACGCCAAGATGACCGTCCTTCTTGAAGACCAGACCAACTGGGACAGACCTGAGATCTGGTATGTGAAGGCAATCTGTGCAAACCGTCTTGAAGACCTTAACTGGGCTATCGAGGCTATGATGCAGGCAGTGGCTCTCGATCCTAAACTGGAAGAGATCGCCCGGCTTGACTCGGATGTCATGGACATTATTGATATTATTTCACCGCAAGAGGAAGAAACTGTGCAATGATAAGACTGAGAAGCATATTCTGTCTCTGCCTTGTGGCCCTTCTGGGACTGCAAGGCATTGATGCGTATGCACAGCTCAAGGATTCTCCTCAGAACTATGTCAATGCCATCGACTATCGTTTCCAGAAGTTCGACGGCACTCTGCCTCATTTCGCGGACAGTGTGAAGTTCCGTGACAGATTCTACAATATCTTCAGTCTCGGCTATGAAGCGAACTGGCAGAAATCCATGCTTACAGGCAAGAGCATGGGCGGACTTGACACAAGACTCACCTTCGGTTACAGACTGACTCCTGTTCATGCGATCGAGGCTGATTTCCTTTACTCAAACCTTTCCGGAACTCATGTCGGCGGACTGAACCTGAACTACGCGATGAATCTTAACAACTTCGCGACCAAGAAGGATGGTCACAACAAGCTTGAGGCCCTCTTCATCTCAGGACTTTCATACCGCTACGACAGCAGACATTCATATGGTGTGAACACCGGACTCAGGATCCAGTGGAATCCTGGCATCAATGCAGGACTCTTCATCGAGCCTAAGCTCAACGTGATGTCATCTTCAGATCCTGTCTCAAGGATCGTTGCCATTCCTTCAGTCAATGTCGGTCTCACACTCAGATACCATAAGCCTAAGTATTATCTCTGGGATTACCTGACACCATTCGCAATAAAGACCAACCTCCTTTATGATGCAGCATCTGCAATCAATGTCGGAATCGAGGCACCTATCGGCGACCATTGGTCAGTTGCAGCTGATTGGGTTGCACCATGGTGGAGCTCATACGACAAGCAGATATATATCCAGATGATGCTCGGAAGCATCGAGGGACGCTACTGGTTCGGTAACAGGGAGGACAAGCTCCAGCTTACTGGATGGTTTGCCGGTTTATCGCTCGCAGGTGGTCTTTATGACTACATGTTTGACCCTATCAGCGGAGTGCAAGGTGAGTTACAAGCCTACAGTGCTGTGGGAGGATATGCTCATGCGATCAACAAGAGCGGCAACCTCAGAATGGAATACTCCCTCGGCCTCGGTTATATGAGGACCCAGTATGTGAAGTACTGGTGGGACGGATTTGACTATACTCTTATTGCACCAAGTCCGCAGACATGGATCACCAACTGGTTCGGTCCTACAAAGGTGCAGGTGTCACTGGTCTATATGTTGAAACTCAGATCTAAAGTGGGAGGCAGGCCATGAGAAGAATGAGTTTCATATTTGCAGCATTGTTCATGATGGTGTCCGTAGCTTGTGAGAGAAAGTTCCTCATCGAGCCGGAGCATCACCATGGAGTGGAGGTGAATATCAGCATTGACGTGGACGTTGATGTAGACTCGGAGGTTGAGACAGGTGATGATCCTCAGATGTATAAGGACATCCTGAAGACTGCAAGAACTCTGACAATCGTGGCTTATCCACGTTCAGAGACTGCACACTATGGAGTTCATAGAATCGACAGTCTCGCGGGAACCATCTGGCTGATGCCGGGAGATTACGATCTCCTGCTCTATACATCCGACTTCTATGAGATCGACGGTGTGCATTACAGAAGTATGGAAAAGTCCCATGAGGCTGAGGCATACACGACATCCGTGAAGGTGTCTAAGACAAAGGATGTGAAGAGCTACAGCATGGAGGCTCCTGACCCGCTCTTCTCGCATTTCTATAAGAGCTTCACAGTAGTTGAAGGTGATAACAAGGTGTCGGAAGGTCTTCAGCCGTTGAGCTATAAATATTGGTTCGAGGTGGATGTGGAAGGTCTTGACTACATTACATCCGCAACTCTTGAAATCGACGGTATGTATACCTCTGTATATATGGCGGACGGATCACATAGAGAGGATGAGTTCGGAACCCAGGTTGTGGAGACAACCATCCACAAGGATGAGAACAAGATCAAGGGAGAATTCTTCTCGTTCGGTCCTCATCAGGATTCGGAAGTGAAGAACTCGATGATCCTTACCTTCGTCAACGGACGTACCATCCGAGTGAAGCTCGATGACATTTCACCTGAAATCAAGAAGCTGACTAAGGGAGGTGAAATTGAGATTACTCAGAAGATTGTCATCAACGTGGACGATACCGGAGCTGGATTCGTACCGGAAGTTGAGGACTGGGAGGAAGAAGAGGTTGTGATACCGATTTAATATATTGAAATATAGCGTTTTGAAAACAAAATAAATTTAACAGATAAATATTAACAATTAAACTAAAAAATTATGAAACGATTTTTTATTATCGCCTCTATGGCGGTTCTGGCAGTAGGTTGCCAGAAGACTGAGATTCAGAACGAAGTTCAGAATCAGATCGGCTTCAGCACTGAGACTGGTAAG
>JAFZGK010000104.1 GCA_017555445.1 Bacteroidales bacterium | reverse complement strand
ATCCACAAATGCTTCTGCTGAATCCTTCAATGCCAAGATAAAGTCATTCAGAGCACAACTCAGAGGAGTATCAGATGTTAAATACTTCTTGTTCAGACTTACAAACATCTATGCTTAGACACATACTTTTGCGACTGATCCCTGACTGAACTATATTTGAATATTTTTGAGTATATTCGCATGAATTATGTACTAATATATCCATATGAATATTATTCTCGCCATAACCTGGAGCAGATGTGCTGAAATTGCAACCGTGGTAGGCGCCGTGCTTGCCACTACAGGATTGATCATGCTTGTGATCGAGCTTAGACGCAAGAAAATTTCCAATGGTCGCAAGACATTGATATTCCATGATTTCTTCAGACACCTTTTTGTAAACACAGCCATCATAGAACTCGTCCGCCAAAGAATTGAAGACGCGGGCGGATATGACGAAGTCTACCCCGAGGAAGGCGTCTTCGACAGAATGCATTTCCTGCCTGAAGACTTTACATTGTCACGTTTCAGATCAACAGATGCACGCTTTGACGAGATGCACGATCTGGAACTTCTCATGAGAAACTACTGTATCTCACTGGAAACAGCCAAGAAGCATCTATGTGATCCGAATATGGATGCAGAAATAAAGAAAGAGGACTTGAATGACATCGACAGAAGAGCAAAGAGCCTTGTCGTGACCATATATACCCTCGCAAAAGACCTGAAACTCAAGAAAATCAAACCTATTCATGAGGTAATCCAGAAAAAATACCACAAGGAGCTCAGCTCATTCGAGCCGGTCGAGAGAATAAATTCGTTCTGCGACTACCTGACCGAAAAAGCTGAATTCTACGGACTTGACAAGAAATTCATAAACGAAAAGGAGATCGAGCTCCTTTATAACAAATACTTCGTTTCAAGAAAGGACGGAGACCGATACGTAAGGATCATAAGATTCAACAGACACTAAACTAACACCAGATATAATATGAAAAAAACAATCTTTTGTGCTGGAGCAGCGCTCATGATGCTTGCTTCATGCACTGGCCAGAAATGGACGGAGACCCAGACTGAGGAAGGATTCAGCGTTATCACTCAGAGAAAGGGACAGACTCTCGGCTACACTCCGGGATCAGGAGTGAACATCATCACAGACAAGGGTTATGCATTCAAGGACCTCAACCGCAACGGAAGCCTTGACGTATATGAGGACTGGAGACTTCCTGCAGAAGTACGCGCTCAGGATCTTGCTGAGCAGCTTACAATCGAGGAGATTGCAGGTCTCATGCTTTACAGCTCGCATCAGTCTGTTCCGTCTGGCGGCGGAATGTTCGGTGGAGCCACATATAACGGAAAGCCATATGCTCAGAGCGGAGCTGATGCTGCCGATCTTTCTGACGCACAGAAGAAGTTCCTCAAGGAGGACAACCTCAGAGCGGTTCTCGTAACAACAGTCGAGTCACCTGAAGTTGCAGCACGTTGGAACAACAACATGCAGGCTTTCGTAGAAGGACTTGGACACGGTGTCCCATCAAACACTTCATCTGACCCTCGTCATGAGACTACTGCGACAGCAGAGTACAACTACGGTGCCGGCGGCACAATCTCACACTGGCCTACAACACTCGGTCTTGCTGCGACATTCGACCCTGCACTTGTAGAGGAATTCGGACAGATCGCTTCTGTAGAGTATCGTGCACTTGGTATCGCGACAGCTCTTTCACCACAGATCGACCTTGCGACAGAGCCTCGTTGGAGCCGCTTCTCAGGCACATTCGGAGAAAGCCCTGAGCTCGACACAGACATGGCACGCGCATACGTTGACGGCTTCCAGACCAGCACAGGCAAGGATGAAATCGACGGCGGATGGGGCTACAAGAGTGTCAACGCTATGGTGAAGCACTGGCCAAGCGGCGGTCCTGAAGAGGCAGGCCGTGACGCACACTACAACTATGGTAAATATGCAGTATACCCAGGCGGAGCATTCGAGACACACCTCAAGCCGTTCACAGAAGGCGCATTCAAGCTCAAAGGCGGCACAAAGATGGCTTCTGCCGTAATGCCTTACTATACAATCTCTACAGGCATCGATCCATCAGGCAAGAATGTAGGAAACAGTTTCAGCAACTATATCATCAACGAACTCCTCCGCGGAAAGTACGGATATGACGGAGTTGTCTGCACAGACTGGAACATCACATATGACAACGCAAGAATCGACACATTCGACGGAAAATGCTGGGGTGTAGAGGAGCTTACAGTAGCTCAGAGACATTATGAGTGCCTCAAGGCCGGTATCGACCAGTTCGGTGGCAACAACGACAAGGGCCCGGTACTCGAGGCTTACCAGATGTGGGTTGATGAGTTCGGTAAGGAATCTGCAGACAAGCGTTTCCGCGAGTCAGCTGTAAGACTTGTCATGAACTCATTCCGCACAGGTCTTTTCGAGAACCCTTATCTTGACCCTGCAGAAACAGCTGCTACCGTAGGTAAGCCTGAGTTCATGCAGAAGGGTTATGAAGCTCAGCTCAAGTCTGTTGCAATGGTAAAGAATTCAAATAACGTTCTTCCTGCAGAGGGCAAACTCAAGGTATATGTAGCAAAGCGCCACATCCCATCAACAGTTAACTTCTTCGGAGTACGCACTGAGGAGATCTGGGAAGATCCTATCAGCACAGACCTTCTCGAGAAATATTTCGAGCCTGTAGCAACTCCTGAGGAGGCAGACTTCGCAATTGTCATGATCAACGGTCCGACTTCAGGAACAGGTTACGATGCAAACGACGTGAAGAATGGAGGCAACGGTTACGTTCCAATCAGCCTTCAGTACAATGACTACACAGCAGATCATGCACGCGCAGTGTCTCTCGCTGGTGGTGACAGACTTGAGAAGTCAGCAAACAGAACATACAAGGGCAAGAGCGTAAAGACTGCAAACAAGGGTGACCTTCAGAGAGTGATCGACACAAAGAAGGCTATGGGTGACAAGCCTGTAGTTACTGTTGTCAACACAGGACGTCCACTCGTACCGGAGTTCGAGCCATATTCTGACGCGATCCTCGTAAGCTTCGGCTGTCAGAATCAGGCTATCCTCGAGCTCATCAGCGGCAAGGTAGAGCCTTCTGCACTCCTTCCTATGCAGCTTCCTGCAGACATGAAGACCGTAGAGGAGCAGTTCGAGGATGTTCCATACGATATGGACTGCTATGTAGACGCTGATGGAAACGCTTATGACTTCGCATTCGGTCTCAACTGGAGCGGACGAATCAGCGATGAGCGTACAGCTAAATACGGAAGAAAATAACAAGTTCAGCTTGATATGAAAAGAGCCTGTTGCACATCTGCAACAGGCTCTTGTTTCATATGGTTTCAATTACTTGCCTATCTCTGCACAAGCTTCGGACACCACATACGTGCTTCCACCTATATAGACTAGTGACTTGCCGTCTGTTCCGGCAAGTTTCATCGCTTTGGAGACAGCCTCTGATACAGAAGATATGCAATGATACATACACGGCTTACGGCCGGATTCAGAACAATGAGCCAGATATTTTTCTTCAATCTTTTCTGCAGGAAGAGCACGATGACTGTCAGCCTGAGTGAAGACATAAGTTGCGTCCTGAGGGAAAAGATGGATGACAGAGTCCACATCCTTGTCTGCAACCGAACCATAAACGATTATCAGATTTTCAAATTTTCCATCTGTCAGCATCTGAGTCAGCTGCGCAAAATTATGGCGAAGACCATGCTCATTGTGTCCGATGTCGCAGATGACATATGGATTGTCAGAGAGTTTCTCCCATCTGCCATGAAAATCCGTCCTCTTTGCGGTATTGATCAAAGCATCCGCATAACCATCCGGTGACAGGTTCAGACTGTCCTTAAGCACCTCAAGTGCAGCAAGGACCGTGCGGAGATTCTTTTCCTGGTAACTTCCCTGAAGATCCATGGCCGAAAGGATTTCTGCATGCTTGTCCCAACATTCCGGACTCACCTTATCAGCATAAGTGAGCAGCGACATGACAGCTGAACGGCTGCCCATGAACTCAGGTTCAGAAATATTGGTGTACAATACTTTACGATCAAAAACCGGCTCCGTCTCAGGATGACTCTCCCCTACTACCACAGACACCTTAGGTTTGATGATGCCCGCCTTCTCAAAGGCGATTTCAGGGAGCGAATCTCCGAGAAGGTCGCAATGATCCAGACCGATGTTGGTGATCACACTGAGAATCGGATCAACTATATTCGTACTGTCAAGGCGTCCTCCAAGACCTGTCTCCAGGACCACGATGTCCACATCTTCATCAGCGAACCAGCTGAACGCCATGGAAGTCGTGATTTCGAAGAACGAAAGGTCGAGATGATCGAAGGTCTCTTGCCATTTATTCACAAATTTCCAGATGTATTCCTTGGATACAAGTCTGGATGTAACGTCATCCTTACCGGACACCACCCTCATTCTCTCTCTGAAATCCAGAATATGCGGAGAAGTATAAAGTCCGACCTTATAACCATGTGCAGCAAGAACTGAAGTCAGCATATTCGAAACTGAGCCCTTTCCGTTGGTTCCTGCAACATGAATGATCTTGTAGTTTTTATGCGGACGGCCTGCAAGCTGGTCGAAGAACTCCATATTGGCTGTTCCAGGCTTGTATGCACTTGAACCTGTCTTCTGAAACGAAGGAAATCTCACAAAGAGCTTCGCAATCATCTCCTCATATCTTTCTTCAGAAAAAATAGACTCCATAATGAAAATCGCTTGTTGAATGCGCAAAAATACTTATTTTTACAAATTATACCTCTAACTGGAGCCTTTTATGACGGAAAAAGAATCAGCACTGTATTCACATTACATCATTGACGGAATCAGACAGGACACCACCCCGGCAGACCTTATGAACGAATGCCTGGAATTCCCCGATCCTGAAATCACCGGCAGTTTCGCTGACATCATAGACGAATCGACAGATCCGCCTGTAACTTCGTTCACTTATGACTGCTCTCTTAACGGACATTATGCAAAACAGACTGCCGCTGCATCAGTGACAGAAAGGGCATTCAGGATGCTCTATCCCATGCATTTCACAAGACTGCAGGTGACAAAGGCTCTTCTTTCAAGACTTTGGAGCAAAGGCCATTTCAGACTCGGAGATCTCAGAATATGGGCCCAGTGGGACTGGAACACAAGACCAATCGGCAACATGGCAGCCTTTTATACAAGCGTGGAGACCGTCAGTGACTGGCTTTACAACATCGGGGTAAAAATGAACGACTATGTCTTCATCGAATCTGATGAAGAAAGCAATGTAAAGTTCTTTGCATGGCTGCCGGAATACGAAGAAGGCGAGGTATCAGGAATGGAAGTGGTAGAACCGTATGAGAGCCATCATCCATGGATAAGCGAAGAGAGAAACTGTCCTCGCGAGCTTGTTCCTGATGAAGATTCAAGGATAATCTACATACCGTTTGACACTTGTTCTTTCAAGATTGGAGGCTCACTTCTTGCCGAAGTCCACGGACATAACGGGGGACCTGCTCCGCAAATGGTAGATCCGGATTATTTCATTGACTGCTATGAAGTTATAAGGGAGCTTGTTGAAGATGGAATCATCATGTCCGGAGTGACAACTGCAGACGGAGGACTGGCTACTGCCGCCATGAGGATGTGCAACGGTCTCGGAATGGATATGGACATCAGCGGCCTCATCTCCTCGTATCAGCCTACAGATTCCACCAAGGTTCTGTTCAGTGAAGTACCGGGAGTTCTCGTACAGGTTTCCGAGGATAATTACGACTATTTTGATTCCCAGCTCCTCCTGCAGGATGTTGCATACTACCCTGTCGGTCGTATTACAGCAGATAGGCCGGGCCTGAGGTTCATAGAAAGCGCAGACAGGGAAGTGGCCGGTATTTTGGCATCGCTGCTCGCACAGGCAAGCGAAGGAGAAGATTAGGATATTTTTTATACCGAAATATTGCGGTTTTCTGAAGAAAAATCAGTAAATTCGCGCCGGAATTTTTATGCCGCATCTCCATCATGGAGGTTAGTGGCGGATAAGTTGATTTATTAATTATTAATCAAATATTTAGGAAGTTTATGGAAAACAAGAAAAGAGTCTATTGCTTTGGCGGCAAAACAGCCGAGGGTAATGGTACTATGCGCGAGCTTCTCGGTGGTAAGGGTGCGAACCTTGCTGAGATGTGTACTCTCGAGATCCCTGTACCAGCTGGTTTTACAATCACAACTGAGTGCTGTACAGAATATTACGAGCTCGGCGGTGGTTTCAACGACGCTCTCAAGGCTGAGGTAGCTGAAGCTCTCAAGAAGACAGAGGCTGTCATGGGTATGACATTCGGCGACAAGGAGAATCCGCTCCTCGTTTCTTGCCGTTCAGGTGCCCGCAGCTCTATGCCTGGTATGATGGATACTATCCTCAACATCGGTCTCTGCTCTGAGACTATCCCAGGTATGATCGAGAAGACACAGAATCCACGTTTCGTATATGACGCATATCGTCGTCTCATCATGATGTATTCTGACGTTGTGATGGAGAAGGCAGAGGGTATCGAGCCAGCAGACGGTCAGGGTATCCGCCAGCAGCTCGACAGAATGATGGAGGAGCTCAAGCATGCCAAGGGTTATGCTTCTGACACTGACATCACAGCAGAAGAGCTCAAGGACCTTTGCGACAAGTTCAAGGTTCGCGTAAAGGAGGTTCTCGGCACAGAGTTCCCAGATTCAGCTGAGGCTCAGCTCTGGGGTTCTATCGGTGGCGTATTCAAGTCTTGGAACGGAAAGCGCGCTATCGCATATCGTCGTATCGAGGGTATTCCTGATGAGTGGGGTACAGCTGTAAACGTACAGTCAATGGTATTCGGTAACATGGGTGAGAACTCTGCAACAGGTGTTGCTTTCTCTCGTAACCCGGCTAACGGTGACAACAAGTTCTACGGTGAGTGGCTTATCAACGCTCAGGGTGAGGACGTTGTTGCAGGTATCCGTACTCCTAACCCGCTTAACGAGTCAACAAAGAACCCACACAACCAGCACCTCGCATCTCTCGAGACTTCAATGCCTGAGGTTTATGCAGAGCTCGACGGTATCCGTCTCCACCTTGAGAACCATTTCCGCGACATGCAGGATATCGAGTTCACTATCCAGGACGGAAAGCTCTGGATGCTCCAGTGCCGCGTAGGTAAGAGAACTGGTCTTGCAGCTCTCAACATGGCTATGGATATGCTCGCTGAGGGTATGATCGACGAGAAGACAGCTGTAACACGTGTTGCTCCTGCTCAGCTTGACGAGATCCTTCATCCGATCCTTGACCCTGCTTCAGAGAAGAAGGCTTCAGTTGTAGCTAACGGTCTTCCTGCTTCACCAGGTGGTGCTGTAGGTGTTATCGCATTCACTTCAGAGGCTGCTATGGAGGCTGCTGAGAAGGGTATCGCAACTATCCTCGTTCGTGAGGAGACTTCACCAGAGGACGTTGAGGGTATGCGTGCATGTGCAGGTATCCTCACTCAGCGCGGTGGTATGACCTCACACGCTGCTCTCGTGGCACGTGGCTGGGGTAAGTGCTGTATCGTAGGTTGCGAGGCTATGCACATCGACCTCGAGAACAAGGAGATCAAGTTCAAGGGTTCTGACAAGGTATATCACGAGGGTGACGTTCTCTCTATCAACGGTGCCAAGGGTTATGTTTATGACGTAGCTATCGACACTATGGACGCTTCAGACAACCCACGTTTCCAGCAGTTCATGGAGATCGTTGACAAGTTCCGCACAATGGGCGTACGCACAAATGCAGATACTCCAGAGGATGCTGCACGCGCTATCAGCTTCGGTGCTGAGGGTATCGGTCTCTTCCGTATCGAGCACATGTTCTACGGTCAGAACGCTGAGACTCCACTTTCTAAGCTCCGCAAGATGATCCTTGCAAAGAACGATGATGAGCGCAGATCTGCTCTTGCAGAGCTCGAGCCATTCATCAAGGCTGCTGTCAAGGGTACAATGAAGGTTATGGACGCTAAGCCTGTTACCTTCCGTCTCCTCGACCCACCTCTTCACGAGTTCGTTCCACAGACTGAGCTTAAGAAGAATGAGCTTGCTGAGGAGCTTAACATCACTGTAAGCGAGATCGAGAAGCGTGGTGAGTCACTCCACGAGGTTAACCCTATGATGGGTCACCGTGGTGTACGTCTCCACATCACATATCCTATGATTTCAGAGACTCAGTTCCGCGCTATCTTCACAGCTGCTGCTGAGCTCAAGAAGGAAGGCTTCACTCCAAAGCCAGAGATCATGGTTCCTGTAACTATCTCTGAGCGCGAGCTTCGTTTCCAGAAGGCTATCTGCGAGAAGATCAAGGCTGAGGTTGAGGCTCAGTTCGGTTTCGAGATCGAGTACATGTTCGGTACAATGATTGAGATCCCACGTGCTGCCCTCACAGCTGACCGCATGGCTAAGACTGCAGAGTTCTTCTCATTCGGTACCAACGACCTTACTCAGATGACATTCGGTTTCTCACGTGATGACATCGGAGCATTCATGGGTGACTACCTCGGCAACAAGATTCTCGATGCTGACCCATTCAAGACTCTCGACCAGAAGTCAGTAGGTAAGCTCGTTGAGTTTGCTGTTAAGGAAGGTCGCAAGTCTCGTGAGGCTGTTGCT
>JAFZGK010000103.1 GCA_017555445.1 Bacteroidales bacterium | reverse complement strand
GACATGACCCTGACCGAGAGGTCCCGAAGTATTCTCGATGCCACGCTCGAAATTCACTTCCGGGTGACCAGGAGTAGGTGAACCCCACTGACGGAACTCCTTGAGTTCATCAATAGTGAACTTTCCGGTGAATGCAAGCTGTGCATAAAGCATAGGCGACATATGTCCCGGATCAAGGAAAAAGCGGTCACGGCCCTCCCAAAGAGGTTTTTCAGGGTCGTTGATGAGATACTCCGAGTAAAGCACATTGATAAAATCCGCTCCACCCATGGCACCGCCCGGATGTCCTGATTTAGCTTTTTCTACCATTGATGCTGCCAATATACGGATATTGTCAGCTGCGAGGTTCATTACTTTGTTGTCGTTCATATCTATGTGTTTTTTATCATTCTGATTTAAAATCTTACAAATGTAATAAAAATGCGCCACATTTACTATAACGCAGCGCAACAAAGTATGAATATTTTCAATTTTAATTCCAGAGTGACATATTTCTTATATACCCTTCCATGCAGATGGTACAGGAGCCTCGACTGTCATCTGCTCCTTTTTTACCGGATGAGTGAAAGTTATGCGACGGGCGTGAAGGGAAATGCCCCCGTCAGGATTTGAGCGCGGTGCACCATATTTGAGATCACCTTTGATCGGGCATCCAAGATTTGACAACTGGCAGCGGATCTGATGATGACGTCCGGTAAGCAATTCAACTTCAACAAGATGATACCTGTCCGTCTTGCCGATCTGCTTATAGTTCAACTTCGCGAGCTTCGCATCCTTGCGGGCGGCGCCAGGACGGCATACATATGATTTGTTCTGCTTTTCATTACGCCATAACATATCCTCCAGATATCCTTCCTGCGGCTGCGGAGCATTGCAGACAAGAGCCCAATAGAATTTATGTACATCCGAATCACGGAACATGGCATTGAGACGTTCGAGAGCCTTCGATGTCTTGGCAAGTACAGTTATACCGCTTACCGGTCGGTCCAGACGATGGGGCAGGCCCATGAATACTTGTCCCGGCTTGGCATCACGCTGAGCTATGAACACCTTGTACTTCTCGCTCAACGGTTCGTCACCGGTCTTGTCGCCCTGCACAATCTCCCCTACCTTCTTGTTGACGACGAGAAGGTGGTTGTCCTCATAAAGGATTCTTGAAGCGAGGTCATTGAATTCCTCTGTTGTAAGTTCTCTATATACCATAGTTAAAAGATTTCCCGGCCAGACTTGCTTGACTCGGAATGACAGATGCGGGTGCAAAATTAGCAAATATGTCATCATTTCGGTCGGGTTGTCATGGAAAAACTGACATTTTGACATATATTTTTTAATTCTGCGCATTGGCACAGCTTTCGTTAATACCTTGGCGTCGCTACAGCACAACGCTATAGTGTCATCCCGAGCGAAGTCGAGGGATCTGAAACAAGAATATAAATTAAATAAAAGAAATACAATTATGGGAAAAATCATTGGAATTGACCTTGGAACCACAAACTCATGTGTGGCAGTGATGGAAGGTAATGAACCTACCGTCATCATCAATAACGAGGGACAGCGCACCACTCCATCAGTAGTGGCATTCACCGATGGCGGTGAGAGAAAGATCGGTAACCCTGCAAAGCGTCAGGCTATCACCAATCCTCATAAGACCATCTTCTCTATCAAGAGATTCATGGGTGAAAAGTACAGCCAGGTAACAAGCGACATCGCACGCATGCCATACAAGGTAGTGAAGGGTGACAACGACACTCCACGTGTTGACATCGACGGCCGCCTCTACTCTCCACAGGAGATCTCAGCAATGATTCTCCAGAAGATGAAGAAGACTGCTGAGGAATATCTCGGCCAGGAAGTGACTGAGGCTGTAATTACAGTTCCTGCATACTTCTCTGACTCACAGCGCCAGGCTACCAAGGAGGCAGGTCAGATTGCAGGTCTTGAGGTAAAGCGTATCATCAACGAGCCTACAGCTGCAGCTCTTGCATATGGTCTTGACAAGCAGAATAAGGATATGAAGATCGCAGTATACGACCTCGGTGGCGGTACATTCGATATTTCTATCATGGACCTTGGCGACGGCGTATTCGAGGTTCTTTCTACCAATGGTGACACTCACCTCGGTGGTGACGACTTCGACCAGGTGATCATCGACTGGCTCGCAGCTGAGTTCGCAGCTGAGAACGGCGGCATCGACCTCAAGAAGGACCCTATGGCTCTCCAGAGACTCAAGGAAGCTGCTGAGAAGGCTAAGATCGAACTCTCAAGCCAGACTTCAACTGAAATCAACCTCCCTTACATCATGCCTGTAGACGGCATGCCAAAGCACCTTGTAAAGACTCTTACAAGAGCAAAGTTCGAGCAGCTTGCCGACTCTCTCATCCAGAGAACAGTAGAGCCATGCCGCAAGGCTCTTCAGGATGCAGGTCTTACAGCATCAGACATCAACGAGGTTCTCCTCGTAGGTGGTTCTACACGTATCCCTGCTATCCAGGCAGTTGTAGAGAAATTCTTCGGAAAGGCTCCTAACAAGAGCGTGAACCCAGACGAGGTTGTAGCAATGGGTGCTGCTATCCAGGGCGGTGTGCTTGCAGGTGATGTGAAGGACGTGCTTCTCCTCGACGTTACTCCGCTTTCACTCGGTATCGAGACTCTCGGCGGCGTGATGACAAAGCTTATCGAGGCTAACACAACAATCCCTACAAAGAAGTCACAGGTATTCTCTACTGCCGCTGACAACCAGCCAGCTGTAGACGTACACGTACTCCAGGGTGAGCGTCCAATGGCAAAGGACAACAAGCTTATCGGAAACTTCATCCTCGACGGTATCGCACCAGCTCCAAGAGGTGTACCTCAGATCGAGGTTACATTCGATATCGACGCTAACGGTATCCTCAACGTATCTGCTAAGGATAAGGCTACAGGCAAGGAGCAGAACATCCGCATCGAGGCTTCATCAGGACTTTCAGATGCTGAGATCCAGAGAATGAGAGACGAGGCTAAGGCTAACGAGGCTGCTGACAAGGCCGAGAAGGAGCGTATCGACAAGATCAACAATGCTGACGGCATGTGCTTCCAGACTGAGAAGAACCTCAAGGAGTACGGCGACAAGATTCCTGCAGAGAAGAAGGCAGCTATCGAGAACGCAATGAACTCACTCAAGGAGGCAGTGAAGGCTCAGAACATCGCTGACATCGACAAGTATAACGCAGAGCTCGAAGCAGCATGGCATGCAGCTTCAGAGGACATGGCAAAGGCTGCTCAGGCAGGTCCTCAGCCAGGTGCTCAGGGTCCTTTCAACGGACAGGCAGGTCCTCAGGGCGGAGCAGACGACCAGGGCGTTGACGAGCAGTAATATCCACTAGGCCTGAAATCCAGGCCTAGTTCATACAACGAAAAAAGCGTGTCGGACTGACACGCTTTTTTCGTTGTATGTGATAAAACTTATTCTGCTACAGGAATAGAATCAATCCTCTTCCAGAGCTGTACAAATGTCGGATCATCCTTTGCAGTCCATACCATCTGGTCTGCAGTAAGTTCGGTTATGATATAACGATGAGCCCAGTCTCCTGAATCATGGTCATAGTTACCGCGGATTATCGCACCGACAGCCGGATCTGTTTCAAGATAATATGAGCCTGACACCACGTGAGGAATGTCATTGAAGCTGTCAAGATTCTGGTACATCTTGTACGTCCTGTCATTACGAACTATGTCAATGTATACATAGGTACCCTCCTGCAAAACACTTTCATTCCAAAGTTCAAGCTGCCATTTTCCTGAAATATTATTCGCATTGACCTCAAGATACTGTGGCACAGGCTCCAGGTCAGGCTTGCATGATACTGACATCAAAGCAGACAAAGCAACAAACAGATATAATATCCTTTTCATATAATAATACTTTTTATTCCAATATAACTTTTATTGACGACTGGCTTGGCGTTCCGCCGAGTCCTTGAAGAATGATGATCATCTCATCCCTGTCTCCTCCCTTGGAAGGATCATATGCCACCTTTATCACGCCTTCCTTCAACGGGCGTACCGGCTCGGCATAGAATCTCAGACAATCAGGAAGGAGTGCCCTGTCACAGTCGAACTTCAGAGATCTTCCGCTTACATTGATGAAACTCAATGATTCGGTTGCGGCGACTCCTTTCTTGAACTTGACCACGGCGCTCTTCAATCTTATATCCCCCATGCTGATGGAATACTGCTCGGGAACATCCATACGATTCTCCACATCCACCGAAAGCGTCAGCACAGATGCCGGTGTGTCATTGTCCTTAGTATAGACAAATACCTTCCTGTCAAACTTTCCGGGATGTCCCTTCGGATTGAATCTGACAGTTATGGATGCCTCTTCACCGGGAGCGACAACATCCTTGTCACAATATGCATAAATGCAGGTACATGAAGAAACCACCCTGTCGACCTTCACCCTCCTGATACCTATATTTTTGAATTTATATGTAAAGGTAGCAGGAGCATCGTTCTCTGACATGGTCTCAGCCTTGATATGCTTGACATCAAAGCGGAGAAGTGTGGAATCCTTAGCAAAGACCTTGATCTGAGCCTGTGCCGGCAAAGCGATTGCCAGCACAAGGACAGTCATCAATATGTTTCTGAATTTCTTCATTTTATAGCCATCCGTTTCCAGTGGCACCCTGACGGACTGTAATCACAAAATTATTAGTGACTCCGTTGCTAGCCTTGATAACTGCAGTTGTCTGTCCTGCCTTATGGCCCTTCACCACCATTTTGCCATTCTCTACATTACCTACAGTTGCAACTGAAGAATCTGTAACAGTTACAGTATATGTAAGATCGTTTCCACCAAGGAAATACATAGCAGGGGCAACAGTCACCTGGCCACCCTCCGCAACATAGAGGTTAGGGAAAGTCATCGGAACTCCAGCACCTTCTACCGCCTTGAGAAGGGCATGAGCATTTACCTGTCCATGGCCCATCTTACCCTTGAAATCATTCATATTGAGCTGCATCATAGGTGAAGAATCAATAAGATCAGCTACATATTTCTTATACTTCTTGGTACCCTTCATGTATGAATCGATAGGAGTAGCCGTCTTATAAAGGAGCTCTTTGAATTCTTCAGCAGTAAAATGCTTTCTGAGCTTTGCGGCATATGAAAGTCCAAGAGCTGCAACGCCTGAAACATGAGGACACGCCATTGAAGTTCCCTCCATGAAGGCATATCCTGTCTCGCTGACGTGGAAAGGTACAGTAGAAAGTATACATCCGACCTCACCTACCCAATGATCATCATCGGCATATTCATAATAATAGTCCTG
Organism: Bacteroidales bacterium; assembly: GCA_017555445.1. The sequence goes on along the minus strand of JAFZGK010000103.1, from coordinate 4,841 downwards.
GTCTCCACCTGGAGCACTGATTGTTGTTCCCGGACCATAGTTGCTATATACTGCTGGAGTGAAGTCAGCAGCAGTTGCAGCTACTGCAACGAAATCTGGGTATGCACCGGGATAACTTGCTGCAGCAGCAGATTCATTACCACCTGCAAAGATTGCAAGACCACCGTCAATCACACCGTCAGGAGAGCCTGCATTATGGATGAAATAGTCAAGAGCCTTTCTTTCAAGCACATTATACTGTTCCCATTCCTCATCTGTAGAGAACTGAGGTGTCCATTCATAAGGGTTTGCTGCTCCAGAAATATATCCCCAGCTGCACTGAAGAATAACCGCACCGTTATCAGCTGCATACTTGATGGCACGAACCTCCTCCAGAACTGTTCCCGCATAGGCACCCGAGAAGATCTGACATGACATAATCTTCACGCCAGGTGCTTCTGGAGTACCTCCAGCAATGGAGCTGATTCCTTCGCCATTATTATTAACAGCTGCAATAACTCCTGCCACATGACTTCCGTGACCTGTATCATACTTGCTATCAACAGCAATCTGGCCTGTAGACATCACGAAGTTATATCCATGAAGGTCACCTGCATATCCGTTTCCGTCATTATCCTCGCGTGAACCATAGATTTCTCCCTCATTGACCCACATACTTGCCTTGAGGTCAGGATGAGTAACATCCACTCCCTCATCGAGTACAGCAACAATGATTGACGGATCTCCAGTAGTCATCTTCCACGCCTCAGCAACCTGTACGTCAGCATCCTTGACGAACTTTGTCTCTCTAAGGTCGCCATGATTGACAAGGTGCCACTGCTCTGTAAGAAGAGGGTCATTGAATGAAGCCCCTGCTCTTGCTGTAAGTCTACTAAGTTTTTCAGGAGTCAAAGGAACCGGTTTTTCCTCAGATGCTCTCTTAAGAGTACGGTTATATTCAACTCTGCTTACTTCACCGAGTTTTGAGAGATTCTCTGCAACTTCAGCAACAGAATACTTATCGCTGAAACGCACGACATACCATAAATGAAGGCCTTCCTTTCTTGCAGTCTCCTCAGTACGGTAATCCATAGGAAACACTCTCTCAATCTCATATCCTTCCACAAGATCAAGAATCTCATCAACGCTGAGCACACCTGAACGATTCATCGAAGAAGCCGGACCACTTTTAGTAAGACCTGCCTTATCGAGAATATCACTGACACGTGCATCAAAACGTACAAGGAGCTGTCCATCTACAACATCCTCAGACATTTGAGGCATCTTCTTGTCGTTTACTTCGTTTACTTTGCCATTCTCAACTGAGCATGACATCATACCGGCTGCAAGAGCCAGCATAAAAATATATTTAATCTTCTTCATCATGCTTTAGTTGTTTGGATTGTATTTTTTGTTCGTATAAATATCATAATAGTAATCAAGGCTGACAGGTTCATTGTCAAAACCTGCATTCTTACCATCCTTATTCTTTCCTTCCTGTGAGAAGATCAGAGAGTATGGAACCCACTGGTCAAGTCTCGGGTGATAAAGAATCCAGTCAGGAAGCACTCCATTAAAACGGTTGAAGTTGATTGCGAAGAACTTTGTATTCGGAAGCACCTTAGGGAGACCGACAAGCTTCTCAGGAAGCTCTGTCATACCGGTTGCAAGTGAATCCTTGAGTTCCTCATACGTCCATACCGGAAGTCCTTCATACTTCATGTCAGGAAGCTCACCCTGAAGGTAGTTCACTGAAAGTCTGATAGTATCAAGCTGATTCCACTTAAGGATGCGCTTGAATGAATTCATACCCTTTGTTGTTCTGAGATCATCCTTTACGAGTCCACCAATATTTTCTCTTGTATCATTGCTGAGGTCATAGATTGTATGGCGCTGGTTTGCATTCATGACAAGAGCATGAAGATTAGGGAAATTTTCCGGTGTAAGGATTTCAGGAATCTCCTCAAAACAGTTCGAACTCAAATCAAGATACTCAAGATTCTTGAGGTTGACAAAATCAGGGTGAAGGCTTACGAGTCCATATGCACCGATTGTAAGTCTCTTAAGCTGAGTCAGCTTAGTAATATATTCGCCTGTATCAAGATTGCGAAGGAAATGGTTTGCATTTGAATAGAACACAATCTCCTCTGCAGCAGTAAGATACTGTACCTCAAAAGGAAGAGCCTCCTGTGTCTTGAACATGAAGAACTGTACATATTTGACACGTCCCTTGTTAGGACCGTCCTTCCACAACTTCACATTGCTCCAGTGCTCCATCTTCTCTGATGTCTCCCACTCTGTAAACATGCCAAGAGCACGTCCAATCGCAATTACTGCAAGCGAGTCACCTTCTGCTGTACCTACTGGAATAGGAAGAGCTGCCTTCTGCACAACCTTGAGTGCATCGTGCTTTCCCATCACGACTTCCTTCTTAGGAGTGAAGCTGACATCTGCAATTCTCTGATGATCACGAGAATTCACCTTCCACTCGAAATGAATCTTCGAAGAACGAGGTCTTGCACCTCTATCGAGGGTGATAGGAGAAGCCTCATAAGAAAGCCATCCCTTTGCATCCTCCGGAATATTGACATCAAAGTCCACGTTAGTCTTCACGATGACATCGAAGCTTCTCAAACCGAAACCAGCGAAATCCTCAACCTCAACACTCTGCTTATCAAGCGTGATCTGATGTTCGAATCCACTCTGAGCGATCTTGAAGTCCTGCTTGTCATCCGAATCTGAAAGGCTCTGGATTCGCACATCTCCCTCACGCAATGTGAATGCAAGTGTCGAGTCCACACTTACGACACACTCTGCAGAACCTCTTCCGTTTGCAGGTGAAACAGTGATCCATGGGCTTTCTGTCATGACTACCCACTCTCCAGCAGAAGTCACATTGATCTTTCGGCTTCCACCCTCAGGACCAATGGCAATTACGCCACCCTCAACGCCAAGCTCCACATCAAACTTAAGGTCTGAATCAGGATTGACGCATGAAACTGCAGCAAAAGCAGCTGCTATGATAATTCTATATATTTTCTTCATAACTGTCATCCTCCTTAATTAAGCATGATAGGGCAATTTCTGATATCCTGAGTCTTATCGTAGATCAGAACATATGCTCCAGCCTGATATGCATAACAGATGTCTGATGCATCAAATACGATCTCAGGGTTGTCACTGATATCCAGATAGTAGATAAGAGTAGATATAGTATCCTCTATCTTACCAAGATTGTTGGATCCTATGTAGAAACCTCTGAGGCCTCTATGATTATAAAGTCCTGTAGGCCACTCTGAGAGGCATCGCTCACCCTCATCATTACGCTGGCCTCTGATTGCGAACACTGTCAGATACTGGCTGTCGAGTGGTTCCCAAGGGAACTGTGAGAATTTATTATAAGAAAGTTCAACACCATACAAGTAAGGCAAGTTACCTGCATGCATCTCCCATGGAAGGTCGCTCAAATCGTTATATGAAAGATCGAGAGAGACGAGATAAAGAGAGTTCTCATATTCAAACGACCCCTCTGGAATCTCATCAATATTACATCCTCTGAGGTTCATATAAGCTACAGTCGAATTTGACTTTGCAATCTCTACAGGATACTTTGTAAGAGTAGAGTTGTTTGCAAGCGTCAATGTATTCACCTTAACACCCTTGAAGTCAGCAGGGAATCCTGTGATCTCATTGTATGAGAAGTCGATAGAGTTGATTGAGTACAATGAATTCGCATCGAATATGTCAGGGAACTCAGTAATCTTGTTGTTTCTTGCTGAGAATGTCTCTGCATCATCAAGATAACAGAATACACCGTCCTCATTCACTGGGAACTCAGTAATCTTATTATTATCAAGATAGAGCTGAACAGGCTTGATCTCATTGCCCCATGCCTCCTCGATTGTATGAATCTTGTTGGAAGCAAAGTCAAGAAGTCCAAGTTTCTTCATATTCTTGATTTCCTTAGGAATAATCTCAAGATTGTTCTCAAGGAGATAAAGAAGCTGGATCTTTTCAGATGAAGGACCTGTAGCAAGAGCCTTGAGTCCTTTGAGGACTTCCTCAGAACTCCACTGGCGGTTGTTCGCAAGATTGACTGTAATAAGCTCAGGCATCTTTGCGAGTGCCATAGGGAACTCTGTCATCTTAGGACAGTTATAGAGCTCAAGATCTGTACATGAAATAAGGTTGGCAAGTTCATCAGGAAGCGTTGCAATCTCACTGTTTGCAATGAACAGCTGCTCAAGCTTTGTAAGATTACCGATTTCCTTAGGAAGACTTGTGAGTCCGTTGCAGACCTTACCGTGAATCATATCCATAGGCTTGATTCTGGCGCGTCCTGTAGCTCTGTCGATAACCTCATCCTCCTTCATAGTAGAGTAGAAAGCAGTTTCAGGAATGACGATATCATGCTCTGAAAGTGCTCTTGCGATAGGTTCTGCCATCGGCGTAGCCGGATGAAGGGCACTAAGATATGCCTTATGTCTTTCAAGACGGTTTGCAGTACCTGCACCTAGAGATTTATAAGTGATGAGATTGCTGTCATTATGAGTACCGAGATACAGCTCTACAAGTTCTGTAAGCTGTCCGATTGCTGCCGGCATATCTCCATAGAATCCAAATCCACTTATATTGATAAGTGCTACACGTCCATTCCTATGAAGAGAAACACCAGGCTGATCACCCCAAAGGTCAGGATCCTTGTTGAAGTCCCAGTTTGAGCCAGCAACATAATCCTCTCCCACATAATGCCACTCTTCACCATGAAGTGCTCTCCATATCTCTCTCAATGCATAGTAGTCCTTGATATACGCATCTGCCTCATTAAGCTTTACAGGAACTTTTGCTTCTGTAGTAGCATT
>JAFZGK010000102.1 GCA_017555445.1 Bacteroidales bacterium | reverse complement strand
TTCTTCCAGTCAAGGAACGACTCCAGACCGGCCAAAGGAACTCCGATGAAGTTCACAAGGTCATTGCCTGCGAATGCAGTCGCAAGAGCGAAGGTACCGATCAGAACGACAACCTTGAAGACATTCACCTTGCACCAGTGAAGCACCTGCATGAGGATGGTGAAGAACACGAAACAGCCTCCGAGGATGATAAGGGTATTATCAGCGATCCAATGCTTGATGTCAGCATTCATGAAGGACATGGTCTTGATTCCCTTCAGAAGCATGAAGTATACGATACATGTGACTGCTACGCCGCCGAATATGCCTATCTTCCATTTAAGGTTTCTTGAGTACTTGAATGTGAATATCATTCTGGTTATCCACTGCACTACCACACCGAAGGTGAATGCTATCGCCACGGACACGAAGATTCCGACGATGACAGACAGGGCTTTGGATGTATTCAGATAGTCCGAGAAGCCGAGTGCGCCTTCACCGCCGTTCATCTTGAGAAGACAGAATGCGAATGATGCTCCCAGGAGTTCGAACACCATAGAGACCGTGGTGGATGTCGGCATTCCGAGCGAATTGAAAGCATCCAGCAGGATGATGTCGGTCACCATCACGGCAAGGAAGATGTACATCAGTTCGCTGAATGCGAAATGCTCAGGCTGAAAGATGCCGTGACGGGCTATGTCCATCATGCCGTTGCTCATTGTGGCTCCGCAGAAGACGCCAAGTGCAGCCACGATGATGGCTGTGCGGAACCTGGCAGCCTTTGCACCGACTGCCGAATTGAGGAAGTTCACTGCATCATTGCTCACGCCGACCCACAGGTCTGACACTGCAAGCATGAACAGGAAGATCACAAAACATAAATAAATCCATTCCATATTATAGTGAATTTGATTGTCTTTCGTTCAACGCTGCAAAATTATTGCTCCTATATTTCACAAGCCCTGCATACCTGTTAAAGTTCCGATAAAGTCCTGTTACAAATCGATTAAATTTTCCTCAGGCGCGTCAAAGTCGTTCATAATTACTTAATTTTGCCTCAAACAAACATGCTATGACAACAGAAAGGATCCTTGTGGTCGATGACGAAGAGACACTCTGCGAAGTCCTCAAGCTCAATCTTGAGAACGAGGGGTTTGACGTCGACACCGCTTCAAGCGCCGAGGAAGCGCTCAAGCTTGACCTTAGAAGATATTCCATCATCCTTCTTGACATCATGATGGGTGAGATGAGCGGAATACGTTTCGCGAAGATCATAAAGTCTGATGTGGAGACAGCAGACATTCCGATCATCTTCTGCACAGCCAGGGATACGGAGGATGACATGGTGCTGGGCCTGAACCTTGGAGCAGACGACTATATAATGAAGCCGTATACCGTCAGGAACGTCATTGCAAGGGTGAAGACGGTGCTGAGGAGGACATCAGGACACAAGAGCGTAGAGAAGTCCAACACACTTGTGGTCGACACTCTGAAACTTGACCTCGACCTGAAGATATGCACGGTCGACGGCAAGGAGATAAAGCTCACCAAGAAGGAGTTCGAGCTTCTGGCATTCCTGATCGCACACCGAGGCAAGATATGCTCGCGCGAGCAGCTTCTCGCAAATGTATGGAGCGACGAGGTCATAGTGCTGGACAGGACAATAGACGTAAACATCACCCGCATAAGACAGAAGATAGGAGAATATGGTTCATACATCGTCACAAGAGCAGGTTTCGGATATGGATTCAGGAATTAGCCTTTCATACCACAAGCGGCTGTACATGCTGCTGCTGGCATTCATCTGGACGCTGGTGGGATGCTTCATCTCGTTCCAGTATGTACGCGAAAAGGACTTCAAGACGGAAAGGCTCAATGAGCAGCTCCAGCTATGCAACATCAACATACTTCAGTACATCAAGGACGGTAATCCTGTCGCCGACTACGTGTTTCCGTCAGCCTTGCCTTTCAAGGAAATGAGACTGAGTGTGATAGACTCTTGCGGAACGGTCATCTATGACAGCACGCATATGGCGGACTCACTGGATAACCACGTGATGCGTCCGGAAATAAGATCGGCCATACGCACCGGCAGCGGATATCATATTAGCCGCATGTCAAGCGTTGACGGCCGTCAGTATTTCTATTCAGCGACATCTGGAGACGGCATTGTCGTCAGGACAGCAATCCCCTATTCCCCTTCCCTGAACGACACATTGAGGGCCGACAGGGCATTCTTCTGGGTGATGATAGGCATCAGCCTGCTGGTAAGCGCGGTGGGATTCTTCGCAACAAGGAGGCTGGGCAGAACAATAGAGAGCGTCAACAGATACCGAGAGCAGGAAATCGCCTTTAAGGAGGAGATGGAGAAGAACAGGCTCAAGCGTCAGCTCACCAACAACATAAACCACGAGCTGAAGACTCCCGTCGCATCAATGCAGGTATGCCTTGAGACGCTCCTGTCGGGGATATCTCTTACTGAAGAGAAGAGACAGGAACTCATAGAAAGGTGCTACACCCAGAACGAGAGGCTGAGGCGTCTTCTTGCGGACGTGTCTCTTATCACCAGAATGCAGGATGGAGCGGGCAGCATCGAACGGGAGAAGGTTGTCATCAATGACCTGCTCGACGAGATAGCAGCTGAGCTGGAATCTATGCCTGAGGAGGAGCGTATGGAACTGAAACTTGACTTCGATGAACGTGTCACAGTCAACGGCAATCTCTCCCTCATAGGATCGATCTTCAGGAACCTCACAGAGAACGCCCTGTCATATTCGGAAGGCAGCACCATTCACATTCAGCTGCTCGAGAATGACATCGATCACTGCAGAATCGTCTTTGAAGACGATGGAAGAGGTGTAGAGGAGAAGAATCTGCCTCGCCTTTTCGAAAGGTTCTACAGGGTCGACAAGGGCCGTTCCCGCAGCAAGGGAGGCACAGGTCTTGGCCTGGCCATCGTCAAGCACGCAGTCATCTTCCATGGAGGCAGCATAA
>JAFZGK010000014.1 GCA_017555445.1 Bacteroidales bacterium | reverse complement strand
GGCATAGTGCCGGTCCTCTGCGCCATCAACCATGACGGCGAAGGCAATCTGCTTAACACGAATGCAGATACAATCGCATCATCGGTTGCGATTGCAATGGCCAATTATAAATATCGCACTCGCAGGGACGTATGCTGCAGATGCGAGGAATGCACCCATTGCAGCGATGACGGACGTCTCACTCACGAGACAGAACTGATTTACTGTTTCGAGAAGGACGGAGTTCTATACGACAAGGATGACGACAACAGCGTCATTCCTGAAATCGACCGCAAGAAATTTGACGGACTCAAGACGGAGGGACGCGTGGCGGACGGAATGATCCCTAAGCTCACCAACTCATTCAAGGCCATGGATTCAGGAGTTGCACGCGTGATCATCAAGCATGCACGAAATCTTCTGAACTCAAAAGGAACGACATTGCTATAATGAACAGGATCAAGAAACTTACGGCAGAAGCAGTAGCGCTTCTTAAGGAGATGGTGGCAATCAAGTCGCCATCCTTTGAAGAGGATGCCGTGTGCTCGCATATCAGCGCATGGATGGATGCCAAGGGCATCGTGCACAACAGGATCGGCAACAATCTGATTGCCGAGCATATAGTCGTGTCCGACAAACCCATTCTCATGCTCTGCGCCCACATTGACACCGTAAGTCCAAGCCCTGACTACAGCTTTGATCCATACGATCCTGAATATGACAAGGCTGCTGAGGCAATCAGCACCTTGCTAGGCACCACATTGAATCCCGATGAAATAGTCGCCGGTCTGGGAAGCAACGATGACGGAGCATCAGTTGTGACAATGCTGGCTGCTTACAGACATTTCTCAGAAACAGACATCAACCTCATACTTGTTCTCACATGCGAGGAAGAACGTTCCGGAGCAGACGGAATGACAGGACTTTGGCCTGAACTTGCCAAACTATATGGCAGTCATGAAGATGGTCTTATGGCAATCATAGGCGAACCGACAGGAATGAGATGCGCCACATCCGAAAGAGGTCTCCTGGTGATTGACGCGGAAGCTCATGGCAGAAGCGGACACGCTGCAAGAAACGAAGGAGAAAATGCCCTATACATAGCTCTGGATGACATCGAGAAGCTACGTTCCCACCAGTTCACCAGAATATCCCCACGAATGGGCAAGGTCAATCTGAATGTCACACAGATAAATGCCGGAACTGCGCACAACGTAATCCCTGACAGATGCTCCTTCGTGATCGACATCCGCCCGACCGAGCAGTACAGCAACGAGGAAATCCTGGAGGAACTTCAGGCAATATGCAGAAGCGCACTTAAGCCACGCAACCTGAAGAACCGCTCAAGCGCCACATACGAAAGTTCAAGACTGCAGGACACTGCAGAAACACTCGGGATAGAAACATTCTCCTCCCCTACCACCTCCGACTGGATGAGGATAGGATGTGACGCAATCAAGATGGGTCCCGGAGAGTCACAGAGATCACACAGAAAAGATGAATTCGTGACAATCTCAGAAATTGAAAGAGGAATTGAAACATATATAAAATTTATAAACGTGCTTTATGGCAACACTCTGGAGTAAAGGAACTAAGGCTACCGACATGGTGGAGGAATTCACAGTCGGCAACGACAGGATATTGGATCTGCGTCTTGCAAAATATGATGTGACCGGCTCAAAGGCCCATATCAAGATGCTGGAATCAATCGGTCTTCTTGAAAAGGAAGAACTTGAGACACTCACCGAAGCGCTTGATGTGATTCTCACAGAAATCGAAGCCGGAGACTTCATCCTCGAAGACGACGTAGAGGACATCCACTCTCAGGTGGAGCTTCTCCTTACACGCCGTCTCGGTGACCTCGGAAAGAAGATTCACTCAGGCCGCTCACGCAACGACCAGGTACTTGTTGACGTAAAGCTTTTCCTCAAGGATGAGGTCCTGAAGATAAGAGAAGAAGTCCTTGCATTGTTTGAGACTCTCCAGAAACTTAGCGAACAGCATAAAGACATTCTCCTTCCTGGATACACACACGGTCAGGTAGCAATGCCGTCATCCTTCGGACTCTGGTTCGGAGCATATGCGGAATCATTTGCAGAAGACATGTACATGCTCCGTGGTGCATATAATGTATGCGACTGCAACCCGCTCGGCTCGGCAGCCGGCTATGGCAGTTCCTTCCCTCTTGACAGACAGATGACAACTGATCTGCTTGGGTTCGGTACACTTGACCACAATGTGGTGGCAGCCCAGCTCAGCAGAGGCAAGACAGAACGTGCCGTAGCGTCTGCAATGGGAGCAATAGCACTTACTCTCAACAAGTTCGCAGCAGACTGCTGCATGTATATGTGTCCTAATTACGGATTCATAAAGTTCCCTGACGCCCTTACTACAGGCTCAAGTATAATGCCGCATAAGAAGAACCCTGACGTATGGGAGATCATGCGCGGCAACTGCAACCGCATCATGGCATCGGAGAACGAGATCAGCATGCTCTGCAGCAACATGCCTCACGGATACCACCGCGAGTTCCAGCTGCTCAAGGATATCCTCTTCCCTGCCCTTGAACTCATGCATAAATGTCTCGGAATGGCTGAGTACATGCTCCAGCATATAATGGTGAAGGAAAACATCCTCGACTCCCCTATCTATGATTATCTCTTCACAGTAGAGGAAGTCAACCGCCGTACGCTCGAAGGCATACCTTTCCGCGACGCTTACAAGAGCGTCGGAATCGAGGTTAATGAAGGTCGATTCAGCTACAGCGGAGCAGAAGGCAAAAGCAACGGAAACCTGACTCCATCAGACCTTAATCACATTCACATCGGAAGTCTCGGAAACCTTTGTTCCGACAGAATCAAAGAAAAGATGACTAAAGCTGCCGAGTTCTGATGTGTATTACCATTTTTCAAAAATACACAGTCAAAACATTAAGATTTTAACCATTTACTTCATAATCTTCAAAATTTATATATAAATTTGCAGCCTTAAACGGAAAAGTTGAAACTTATAATGAAGAAACTTTCAAAAATTCTTGTAACTGTCGTTTCTGCGACAGTTTTTATTGCTTGTACAGGAACCGACAAGCAGCAGAACAACTCACCTGAAATCAATGCCTCAACAGAGGCATCGGTAGTAGCTACTGCTACAGGAAAGGTGGCCGGATACATCGATGAAGGCATCTACATTTACAAAGGTATTCCTTACGCAAAGGCTGAAAGATTTGCAGCTCCTCAGCAGGCTGACGCATGGGAAGGAGTACGCAGCAGCAGAGCCTATGGTCCTACAGCACCGCAGGGCAAGCGTACCGGCTGGTACAGCGATGACCAGGCGTTTGTCTTTGACTGGAATGACGGATTCCCAGACGAGGACTGTCTCAGAGTAAACATCTGGACTCCTGGTGTCAATGACGGAAAGAAGCGTCCGGTAATGGTATGGCTTCATGGCGGTGGCTACAGCGCCGGCTCAGGTCAGGAACTTCCATCATATGACGGACTCAGCCTCGCAAAGAGCGGAGACGTGGTCGTTGTATCACTCAACCACAGACTCAACGTCCTCGGTTATCTCGACCTTTCTTCTTTCGGAGAAGAATATTCAAAGACCGGCAACCTCGGCACTCTAGATATGATCGCAGCCCTCAAATGGGTAAAAGAAAATATCGCTTCATTCGGCGGTGACGCATCGAACGTCACTATCTTCGGCCAGTCAGGCGGTGGTGGAAAGGTCACTACTCTTCTTGCTACACCATCCGCTCAGGGCCTCTTCCACAAGGCAATCGTACAGAGCGGTTCAATCCTTACCAATATGACCAGCGAGTGGGCTCGCAAGATCGGTGAGATGACAGCAAAGGAACTCGGACTCACAGCCAAGACAATCAACAAGATCAAGACTGTACCTTACGAACAGCTCCTCGCTGCAGGTGAAAAGGCTGTTGCAGAAGTACGCAAGCAGGCTACAGCAGCAGGTTTCGAACCATTCCTCTTCGGATGGACACCAGTTGTCGACGGAGACTTCCTCCCATCACAGCTCAACACCCCAGAATCTATCAATCTTTCTAAAGATATCCCAGTAATGGTGGGCAGTACTGTTCATGAGTTCATGAGTAGCCAGTATTTCCCAGAACTCAGAGAACTTGACGAAGCCGGTGCGATCGAACTTCTCAGAAGGACCCGCTACGGTGACAGAGTGGATGAATACGTAGAAATCTTCAAGAACGCTTATCCTGAAGGCAACGTCCTTGACCTTATGGAAACCGACTACACTTTCCGTCCTTTCGTTGTCGATCAGGCATCTGCCCGCACCAACATCGGAAATGCACCGGTCTACATGTATCTTTTCACATGGACATCTCCTGTAATGGACGGTATCTTCCGCAGCACACACTGCATGGAGATTCCATTCGTATTCAACAATGCCGATCTCCACGCATCCATGACCGGTGGCGGAGAGGAAGCGATCAAGCTTGCTGAAATCATGAGCGGTGCTTGGATCAGCTTTGCACGCACAGGCAATCCTAACACAGACAGACTCCCTGAATGGCCTG
>JAFZGK010000101.1 GCA_017555445.1 Bacteroidales bacterium | reverse complement strand
CTCGAGGAGGGTATCGAGGGTCTCGTACACATCAGCGACCTCTCTTGGAACAAGATCAAGCATCCATCAGAGCTCGTAGCAGCTGGTGACGCTATCGAGGTTGTTATCCTTGATTTCGACGAGGAGAACCACAAGCTTTCACTCGGCCACAAGCAGCTCCTTCCTAACCCATGGGATGAGGTTGAGGCTAAGTACGCTGTAGGTACAGTAGTTGAGGCTAAGATCGCTTCTGTAAACGAGAAGGGTGCTGTTGTAGCACTCGAGGGCGATGTTGACGCATTCTGCTTCAACCGCGAGCTCGCTAAGGAGGATGGTTCTATGCCAGTATCAGGTGAGACTCTTGCATTCAAGGTGACTGAGCTTAAGAGAAGCGCTAAGAAGGTAACCCTTTCACACGCTAAGACTTATGCAGCTGCAGTTGAGGAGAGAGCTCAGAAGGCAGCAGCAGAGGCTGACAACACTAAGAAGGCTGTGAAGAAGATCAACTCAAGCGTAGAGAAGACTACTCTTGGTGACCTCGACGCACTCGCAGCTCTTAAGAGCCAGCTCGAGAACAAGTAATCTCAAATGAATTTCACTCTTAAAGTATTGGGCACGGCTTCGGCCCTGCCCACTACTGACAGATATCCAAGCGCCCAGGTACTAGATGTGCATGGGCGCTTGTTTATGATTGACTGTGGTGAAGGTGCGCAGATGCAGATCCGCAGGGCAGGACTATCCTTCCTCAAGATTGAACATATCTGTATTTCACACACCCATGGAGATCATGTCTTCGGACTTTTCGGCCTGCTCTCGACAATGAGCATGTTGGGCAGGACTTCAGATCTCCGGATCTATGCGCCAGCCAATTTCGAACCTGTACTCAAATCATTCATCGAGAATTTTGGCGAGGGGCTCAGATTCAACATCGAGCATGTGTGTCTGTCTATAGCGGGACCGGAAATGGTCTACGAGAATAAATCTGTCGAACTTCATGCTTTTCCGCTGAATCACAGGGTTGATACCTACGGCTTCATCATAAAGGAAAAGCGCCCTCAGCTTAACGTACATAAGGCCGCGATAGAGAAATATGGCCTCACGATAGCGGAAATCGGTGCATTGAAAAGGGGAGAGGATGTAATAAGACCTGCCGGACCTTTGACAAGGCCATGCATCGAAAATGACTTCAAGCCATGCTCAGGCACGGATGAACCATTGCATATTCCGAATGCGGAAGCAGCTTATCTTCCATATGAACCTCGCAGCTATGCTTATTGCAGCGACACTGCACCGTTCCCGGAACTTGCGCAATGGGTCAAAGGCGTGACTCTTCTTTATCATGAGTCTACCTTTCCGGTAGAGATGACAGAGATGGCTGCCCGTACCTTCCATTCCACAACAGTACAGGCAGCACAGACTGCTCTCGATGCAGGTGCAGGACATCTGCTTGTAGGACATTATTCGTCGCGTTATCCTTCTGTAAAGTTCTTCCTTGATGAGATTCGTGAAATCTTCCCAGCTGCATCTCTTGCGCATGAAGGCGACACGATATCCATTTAGAAGAAATTTCGTATATTAGCAGTCTATGAAAAGATTGACGACATTACTACTGATATTCCTCTGCCTGATACTTACATCATCTCAGGCTCCTGCTCCGGACAAGACGCCGCAGGCCATATATATAGATCAGTTTGCCACCCTCGCAGTCGAGGAGATGTACCGTAGCGGTATTCCCGCCAGTATCACACTCGCTCAAGGTCTGCTCGAGTCAGGCTATGGTCTTTCAGAGCTTGCAGTAAAGGGTAACAACCACTTTGGAATAAAATGCCACAACAACTGGACAGGCGGCAGGATGTATTATGATGATGACAAGAAGGGGGAGTGTTTCAGGAAGTATAAAAGTCCTGAGGAATCATACCGAGACCATTCGGATTTCCTTCGCTACCGTGACAGATACAAGTTCCTGTTTGACTACAAGATAACAGATTATAAATCATGGGCTCATGGTCTTAAGAAGGCCGGATATGCAACGGATCCTTCCTACCCGACTAAGCTTATAAATCTGATCGAGACATACGGTCTTCACGAATATGACAAGAAGCCTGCTTCCTTCGCAAAGTCTGACAGGAAGTCCTCTAAAAAAGCAGAGAAGAACGCTGAAAAGGAGAACCGTAAATCTGAAGAGGAGCTGAAGATGCAGGAACAGCAGCTGCCACCTACTCCGACTGAGATAGAGCAGGTCAAACCTTTGACAGACAGCCAGAGACAGGAGTTCCATTTCTCCCTCTCCCGTCAGATGTATTCGCAGAACGGTGTGCCTTTTGTCTACTCTGTGGAAGGTGAGACATATCAGAGTATCGCCGCTTCAAACAATCTTTTTGAAAGAGAGATCCTGAAGTTCAATGAGGCTTCAAAGGATGACCAGCTTCTTCCGGGGACAGTCGTATATCTCAAGCCTAAGAAAAATCAGGCTGCCAAGGGTCTTGACAAACATGTGTTCGAGGAAGGTGATTCTATGCGTGAGCTTTCACAGAGGTTCGGAGTAAGACTCGACAAACTCTATAAGATGAATGGAATGCCTGAGGGACATACTCCTAAGGAAGGTGATATAATCAGATTGAGGAAATGAAGATAAAGATATATGTTGTTGCGGCACTGCTTGTTCTTGCCGGCATAGGTGGTTTTGTTGCAGGACGATATTTCAGCGACAATAAGAAGCCGAACTTTACGGATAAATATGTGCTTTATGTGCATCCTGATATGACTGTGGATCAGGTGAAGGATTCTCTCTCTGCTGGTGCAGGAGTGCTGCGTCCGCGCAGCGTAGACAGGGCATTCAAGGAGATGGAGGTTGCTGACAAGATGAAGCCAGGACGCTACGTGATCGAGCCGTCAGCTACAAGCATCTATGTAGCCCGTATGCTCGTGTTCGGCTGGCAGACTCCTCAGAACATGACCCTTTCAGGTACGATACGAAGCAAGGGAAGCATTGCGAAGAAGATCAGCAATCAGATGATGGTGGACTCTACTTCGATTGCAGAAGCCTTGAATGATACAGCTTTTCTTGCCCAGTACGGATTTACCCCGGAAAATGTGTTTGCACTTTTCCTTCCTGATACTTATCAGATGTATTGGACTGCATCAGTCAAGGATATTTTTGACCGTTTCAAGAAGGAGTATGATGTGTTCTGGAATGCAGACCGTCTTGCAAAGGCAGAGGCTCTGAAACTAACACCGATGCAGGTGTCAATAATGGCGTCGATCGTAAATGGAGAGACACTCCAGAGTTTCGAATACCCGATCATTGCAGGAGTCTACCTCAACAGATATAAGAAGGGCATGAAACTTCAGGCAGATCCTACTGTGGCGTTCTGTTTCGATTACACGCTTGACCGCATTCTGAAGAAGCATCTTACAATAGATTCTCCATACAATACCTACAAGTATAAAGGACTTCCGCCTGCACCTATCAATGTGCCTAACAAGGGATGTATAGACGGCGTCCTCAATCCGGACAAGCATGGTTACATCTACTTCTGCGCAAGTCCTGAATTTGACGGTACGCACCGTTTTGCAGTAGGCTACAACGAACATCTGCGCAACGCCCGCGAATTCCAGCGCGCACTTACGGCCCGAAACAAAGCAAAAGCGGCAGAGGCGAAATAAAAAAAAGCTTTGGTGTCAAAACCAAAGCTTTTTTCTTTATCTGATTATTCAGCTGCCTTGAGGCGCTCGGCATTCTCTGCAATCTGAAGCTGATCGATCACATCCTGGATCGCTCCGTCCATGAATACCGGAAGGTTATACATGGTGTAGTTGATTCTGTGGTCGGTCACACGTGACTGAGGATAGTTGTATGTGCGGATCTTTGCCGATCTGTCACCACCTGCAACCATAGTCTTTCTCTTTGCAGAGATCTCTGCGAGGTACTTCTCATACTCCATGTTGTAAAGACGTGTACGGAGCTCCTGGAGAGCCTTGTCGAAGTTTTTGAGCTGTGACTTCTCATCCTGACACTGAACCACGAGACCAGTAGGGATGTGGGTAAGTCGGATAGCTGAATATGTAGTGTTCACAGACTGTCCGCCAGGACCTGATGAACAGAATGTATCCTTGCGGATATCGTTCATGTTAAGCTCGATATCAAACTCGTCAGCCTCAGGAAGGACTGCAACTGAAGCTGCAGAAGTGTGGACACGGCCCTGAGTCTCTGTCTGAGGGACACGCTGAACGCGGTGCACGCCGGACTCATACTTGAGGACACCGTATACGCCGTCACCTGAAACCTTGCAGACGATTTCCTTGAATCCGCCGGCAGCACCTTCGGCCTGGCTTGTGACTTCAAGTCTCCAGCCACGTGTCTCGACGAACTTCGAGTACATACGGAACAGGTCACCTGCAAAGATGGCAGCCTCATCACCACCTGAGCCGCCACGGATCTCAAGGATAGCATTCTTGCTGTCCTGAGGGTCAGCAGGGATAAGGAGAAGCTTGATCTTCTCTTCCCACTCTGGAAGAGTAGGCTCGATCTCGGCAATTTCTTCCTTTGCCATTTCGCGAAGATCTTCGTCCTTCTCAGTAGCTAGGATCTCCTTAGCCATATCATAATTCTCAAGGATTCTCTTGAACTCATTTCCAGCCTCGATGATAGGAGTAAGTTCCTTATACTCCTTATTGAGCTGAACGAACTTCTTCATATCACTGATTACCTCAGGGTCAGAAAGCTGTGCCTGAAGTGCTTCATATTTCTCCTGAAGGCCTAATACCTTCTCCAAAAGTGAATT
>JAFZGK010000100.1 GCA_017555445.1 Bacteroidales bacterium | reverse complement strand
AGGCTCAGCGAGAGGTACGAGCTTCCGTTGTCAAGGTACTGCCGGAAGAAAGGGTACGCCTCGTAACGATATGTACCGTCGGGGTTCTGTACGGCCTTCTGCCTTGCGCCTGAGTAGCTCGTGCCGTAGCCTGCAGACAGAGATAGCGTCGGATAGTACGACGATCTTGCGATCTGGATGTTTCTCCTTGCTACTTCCACACTTGCCTCTGCAGATCGGTATTCTGGTCTTGATTCTACTGCGAGTGAGTCCGTTATTGGGAACAGCTGCATACTCTCATACTCATCGGGGTCGATCGTCTCTATCTTGAAGCTATCCCAGTCCTGTATCTCCAGCAACTGGCATAGTTCCATCCTCGACAGTCTGCATTGGCCTTCTGCTGCCGCGACATCATTAAGCGCCGCATAGTGCTGAGACCTTATCTGAAGCAGGTCAGCCTCGGTCACACGGCCCAGTTCCACCATCGTCTGTATCTTCTCAATCTGTGCTTCAAGCATCGAGGCCATCTCCTTTGCAGAGGATAGGTTCTCCTGATCACACAGTATCTGAAGGTAGGCTGCCGTGACGTTCAGTTCTATATCCTGTCTGACGCTCTCAAGATCCGCCAGCGAAGCCTTCAACGATGCCTTGGCCTTCTTGAGTGCATAGTGCCGTCTCATTCCCGAGAAGACCTGCACGCTTCCGGACACGGATGCGCTGCTGCTTCCCACCACGTTGTTCTCGATGAACTCGTATGTGGTCTGGTCGAGTACCCTTCCGGAGGATATGCTGTATGATGATCCGGCTGACAGCGAGGGAGCATAGTCCCACCGGCTCTCCGAGAGTCCTATCTCCGAGTTATCTACGCCCAGTTCCTGCCTCTTGATCTCTATGTTATGCTCAAGGGCGTAGTCTATGCACTCCTCAAGGGTCCAGACCTTGGAAGGGATCTGAGCGCAGAGCGTTCCTGCGGCAAGCATTGCCAGTATGACCGTCATCGTACGCATAACTATCTGTTCCTGAAGAGTGACACTATAGGATCTATGAATTGTTCGATGAGCCTTCTGTCCCTGGTGATGATCTGGGCCTCGCCGTCCATCTGCTGGATCAGCGGGAACTCCTTGTGGTATGTGCTTTCCAGTCCGTCAGGAAAGTCCACTGCAACAGTGTATGCCACGCTGCCGTCCTGCATCCTTTCCGGCACGGATGCGACGTTCGCCACCACAGCCTTCAGGATGCCGTACTCCATATACGGGAACCCGTTCAGACGCACATTGACTGTCTGGCCGAGGGCCACCTTGCCGAAGCCGACGGATGACACCTTCATTCTTCCGGTAACTTCGGACGGATTCTCTGGGGTGATGTTGGCTATCACGTCCCCGACGTTGACGTGCTGTCCCGGGCTCCAGTAGTCCTGCAGGGACACTATGCCGTTTGATGGCGCGATGATCGCGTATGTATCCAGCCAGGTGGCAACCTGAGCCTTCAGCTGGTATATCTGCTGGCTTATCTGCGACTCGTGTATTTCTGTCTCGGTCACTCTCTGCAGGTCGAGTTCCACCAGCTGCTGCTCCAGCTGGAGTATACCAAGGGCTGTAGCCTCAAGGCTCGCCTCAAACCCCGCCACCGTATTCAACTTGGCCAGGAAACCCTTGCGGGAGGTCTCGTACTCCGCCTGCGAGATAGCCTTTCTTGCATATAGCAGAGAGTCTCGTTCAAGAGTCTTGCATTCCATCTCCACCTCACTGTCAAGCAGAGTCTTCTGCCTCATCAGTGTAGAGTGATGAGACTTCTGACCTTGTATCTGCTGTCGGAGCAGTCCTTTTTTTACGGACACCTGATCAGTCTCAAGATAATGCGAGTAGTCACGGAACGCCTTCTGCAATGTGCTCCATTGGCTCTGCAGTCCTCCGAGCTGAAGGTCTGCTGAAAGAACAGGCATCTGTGCCATCCTATCCAATCCCAGTGTGTCCGACATTGAGAGATATTCACTCATCGAGATGATGTCCTCGTAACTTGCCGGCGTAGAGAGCAGGGCTATAAGTTCGCCTGCCTGCACCTTCTGACCGTCGATGACGCACACCCTGTCGATGAGGCCGTCATATCTGGCCGTAAGCTCTGATGGTGGACAGGAGGAAGTGATCGAGATGCCCGCATCCACTGTCTGCGGATACCTGATGATGCAGCATCCGATGACGATCAGCGTGAAGACCGCAAAGATCACGGTCACGCCCCAGCGTGTGATCCACGACGGGATTGTACCCATTATCTCCTGCACGGGTTCGCTATGATAGTTTATGTCTCTTTTATGTGGCATGGTGCTTCCTCCTGTCAGTTTCCAAGTTCGAGCTGATTCTTGACCAGTTCATAGTACTTTCCTCTTCTTGCCGTAAGTTGTTCGTGCGTTCCTTCCTCCGCGATCCTTCCGTTGTCCAGCACGATGATGTTGTCTGCGTTGCGTACGGTGCTGAGCCTGTGCGCCACGATAACGACCGTCTTGTTCTCGAACAGTCTGTCGAGGTTCTCCATTATGGCCTTCTCGTTGTTCGCATCAAGCGAGTTGGTCGCCTCGTCAAAGAACAGGAACTTCGCGTCCTTATACGCAGCTCTCGCTATGAGGATCCTCTGCTTTTGTCCTGTGCTGAGACCGTGACCGTCGGCTCCGATCTTGGTGTTGTATCCCAACGGAAGCCTCTCGATCCATTCCCGGATGTTCGACACATCTGCTGCCTTGCGCACTCTTGCCATATCAGGAGTCTCATCCGACACTCCTATGTTGCCCAATATGCTGTCGGAGAAGATGTAGCCCTCCTGCATCACGCTTCCGCACTGCGACCTCCAAACCCTCTCTCTGTAGGCAGAGATAGATGCTCCACCGAGGCGCACCTCTCCGCTGACCGGCCTGTAGAAGCCAAGCATCATCTTCAGCATCGTGGTCTTGCCGCTGCCGGAGGCTCCGACGATCGCAGTCACCTTGTTGGCAGGTATGCGCAGAGACACTCCGTCAAGCACCTTGGTCGAGTGAGGGCCGTCGTACTGGAAGGTAACGTTGTCGAACACGATGTCCGCGTCCTGAGGGATGTCCCTGATCTTCTGCTCGTCCTCCGGCTCCTCGTCCTTCATGTCGTGGATCTCTCCGAGCCTCTCAAGGGAGATGGAAGCATCCTGCGTGGCCTGGACGAACGAGATGAACTGTGAGATGGGGGCGTTCAGCTGTCCCATAATGTACTGCAGGGACATCATCATACCGAGGGTCATGTCACCGCTGATGACAGACTTGGCTGCGAGGAACGATATAAGGATGTTCTTCGTCTGGTCGATGAAAGTTCCTCCCACTTCCTGAGCCTGGCCGAGCGAGAGACTCTTGACGCTTACTTTGAACAGGCGTGCCTGTATCCGCTCCCAGTCCCAGCGCTTCTGCTTCTCGCAGTTGTTCAGCTTGATGTCCTGCATTCCTCCGATCAGCTGCACGATGTTGCTCTGGTTGGCAGACGCCTCCTGGAACCTCATGTAGTCGAGCTTGCGTCTTCTCCTGAGGAACAGGAGCACCCATCCGATGTAGAGAGCGGCTCCCGCGAAGAACACCAGGAACACTCCTATGTTGTATCCCGCCATTATGCCTCCGTAGATGAGGAACGTCACGGCAGCGATGATGATGCTCAGAAGAGAACCGGTAAGAAAGGTCTGGATCCTGTTGTAGTCACCGATGCGTTGCATTATGTCGCCGACCATCTTCGAGTCGAAGAACGCTATCGGAAGCTTCATCAGCTTGCACAGGAAGTCCGAGATGAGCGATATGCTCACCCTGGAGGTGGTGTGGAGCATCAGCCAGCTGCGGATAAGGTTGTTGGCCATCTGACCTATCGTCAGCACCAGCTGTGCTATCAGCAGCATCACCACGAAGGATAGGTTGCCTGTGCCGATACCGGTATCAACCACGGACTGAGTGATGAACGGCAGTATCAGGCTAATGACGCTGGTCACGAGCATCGCCAGGAGTATCTGGACGATAAACGACTTGTAAGGACGCAGATATCCGAGGATGTATTCGAATCCGAACTTCCTCTCCTCGTCACCCTTCTCCTCGTAGAACTTCGGAGTCGGCTCCAGCATCAGAGCTATGCCGTGGGTGTTTGCTGATACGGAATCGTCACCTTCATTGTCTTTCCCTGTCTGGAGCCAGGCCCTGCAGAATGCCTCCTCAGTATAGGTCAGGAGTCCAGATGCCGGATCGGCAACCTTGACAATATAACCGCCACGTCTCTTCCTTACCTCATAAACCACCACGAAGTGCCTCTGGTTCCAGTGGACGATGCACGGCAGAGGCATCTCGTCGCGGAGCTGGTCCCAGGTGATCTTCACGCCCGTCGCACGGAAGCCGATGCCCTCCGCCGCATCGCTTATCCCCAGCATGGACACCCCCTCGCGGGTGATGTGGCACCGCTCGCGAAGGTTCTGGAGGCTGTAGCTCCTGCCGTAATGCCGCGCGATCATGCGCAGGCACGTAGGACCGCAGTCCATGGCGTCTAACTGTTTGTAGTGATGAAAAAACATTTTAGGTATATTAATTTCTAGTATGCAACTACGGCAAAACAGTAAGGTAAGTCCTTTTCTGTGAGGGCAATCGGATGATAGTGCTTCTTATTCCCTATAACAAATCAATACCAATTGACAGTCCCATATATGCACATGGTTTTAATGTTTTCTCATATGGACTCATAAACTCAAAAAACAGAGAAATGAAGGGCTTATAGCGATTGGTGTTTACTCCAGCTTTGCATGCAAGTTTGGTGTTGAGACCCATCGGGGACTTACTACTTACATCTGACGAAATTGAGAAGTCTGGTTCGTAATAAAGATGTCCATCCTTTGAAATAAAAGTATATGCTGCACCGACTCCCAATTCCACTTGAGTATAGAAGTTTTGCGTTGTAAGCCGATTATAGTGATCATACTCCATCTTTGCATTAATATAAGTCTTCAACCTCGGAGTAAAGTCATATCCCAATTTAATTGAATAACCAATATTTGAGCGACTCGGTATGCCTTTATCCCAGTATGACTCAGAAAAGATATCTCCAGAATGATACATTTCAATCGAAGCAAATAGCAGACTATCAACTTTAGATTGCTTATCCTGTGCATATAGCGATTGACTTGCAATAGCCCCAACAAGGGCTATTGCAACATACACTTTCTTTAATCCATTCATAGTACAGGCTCTTTAACGCATTCAGACCAAAGAAGTTGACTGTTTCCTGCTACAGAGATAGCGGACTGTATATATTGTTTTGAATCATCATTAATGTCTGACCCGACCACAATTTCTCTAAAGCCATCTGTATAATCAATTACGCCTTGATTTTCTTCAATGGAATTAACCGTCTCACAATAAGTTCGAACAACTTCGAGTTCATCACATCTTAATGGCATCCTTACTTTTAACGCATCAAATGCGGCATCTAAGTCATTATCCGGATCCATTATGATACTTATTGTTTCTGCCGATTCACTACGATATGAATTGATATCTACTGCTGGCTCATCCGGAAATAATTCAATTATCTTTTCTGTTATAACATTAATCCACTGCTCTTCAGTAAAAGTCTCGAAGCATTCAGGATATTCTGTGTAAATTTCATCTAGAATTTGATTATGTATTTCACCAACTAAGTCACATGCTTCCAAATCATCTAGAGCTACATTGGTATACAACAAATCATTCGACAAGGAAACTTCTGTAGTAACCGATCGGGTTTCAATAACAGTTATGATTTCAGCCATTGCTGCCATAGCTGAGCTGAACACGCCAAAACCTAGACCAGCACCTGGGCCCAAGAATGAACCACCTAAGAATCCCATACAATCAGCTAGTGCAACTCTTCCCAATCTTCTCCAAAAACCACCTCTGAGACTACTAAATCTTGTCTCAACATTAAAGTTGGAGTTATACACCTCTAATTCATTAATCAAATTAATATACTCTTGATTTACTACTGATGTAACAGGTGTAACTGGTGTATCATCTATATCATTTACGTGATTATTCTTTGAACAAGACACAATACTTAATACAATAAATATTGAGTAAACAATTAGCTTTTTCATATTATTATTAATTTAAAGTTGAACTTAATGAACAATGGATTAGCCCCAATGGGGCAAAAATATAAGGTGGTTCATCAGCAGTATCCATTTCTTTATGATTTATATTTCAAACACCCCTTCACCATAAAATTCCGAGCATGAGACAACCAAATAATAGTACCCCTCATTAATAGGTGAATTCATAATAACTGAAGTCATCTCCCAGGTAAGCATAACAGAATCTACTACCTTATTATCTGAATCAACTATATAAATCTCTCCATCCCCCAATCCATAAAACTCCATCTCAATGGTTTTAGTCTCTAGATTTAGTACAGCATTAACATACTGGGCAGATCTCTCAATTCCAACAGTAGGTTTGCCTTTAAAAATCATGATAGGCTTCTTCGGCTCCTGCGTGCTCTTAGCATTATCTGCATAACTATAAGTGAGGCTTATGCAGAAGGCCGCAATAATAATGGACAATACTTTTTTCATTTTTCAAATTGTTTTTGGTTTGTGCTACAAAAGTATCGCGGCCTCATTCTCACCTGCAAATTTTTAGTCTCACTTTTAAAAATTGGTAAAATATTGATTTATAGCAACTTACCCCCCCCGTTATTTTCTAAGCGTTTAGATACATATAGAAAAACTCCCCGATAACCACTTGATTATCGGGGAGTTACAAAGGTGAGACTATACTATCTCAAAGTGAGACTACTATGTATGCAATTCTTGCATTTTTTGCTTAAGAAATACATCTATCTGCGTTCCACCCTTTGGAATATCCAATTTCTGTCTAATAGTACTGTTAACATTATAGATTGCCTTGCGATTAAGATACTCT
Organism: Bacteroidales bacterium; assembly: GCA_017555445.1. The sequence continues at coordinate 3,680 of JAFZGK010000100.1, read as the reverse complement.
GAAATCTCGGCTCCGTTGAAACCAATACAATACAAGCAGCAGCAGCCGATCTCCCATTCTGTAAGATTTCTCTCACGAAGGTATGCCATAAACTTCGGATGAGAGATCATAAAGGTCTTCTTTGTGGATTCCAGAAAACTCTCTCTGTTCTCCATCAATTTTCCGAGTTCAGTATACGCGATTTTTTCAAAGGAATCTGAGAGCTCTGCCAGAATGAACATATTAAGAACATTCAACCTCTGTTCGACAGAAGCAAGAATATCCTTATCTATTGATTTATCTTTTCTAATCTTCTTGAGTTGCTCTATCTCGGCTTTAAGTGAAGAATACATTCGTTCCGCCTCTTCCTTCTCTTCTTTAATAAGAACATATCGTGCTTCAACTTCCTCTTTTTCTCCGACTATAGCCCTGCGTTCTTCATCGAACTTGATTTTTTGAATGCGTTTTTCTTCTTTCACTTTCTTCATTCTTTGTGCAAGAATAATCAACACAAGAACTACAATAGTTAAAGATAATGTAATGATTATTATATAAAGGCTTTGCCTTACTGATTTTAGTTCTGCATCATATCGTTCCTCTATGAATTTAGTATCACTTTCAAATATATAGACATCTGTTTCATCAGTTGAATTCTGATATTCTTTATAATACTTTAGAGCTTCGCAATATTCACCAAGATGTTCATATAAAGTTGCTGCTATCCAATAGTAAGAAGGATCCGGTAACCCACCATAAGATATATAACTATCAAGAGCGATTCTTGCAGATTTAAAATCTTGCAAAACAATATAGGCTTTTGATACAGACAACCAATTAATTAACGATTTATCTGAAATAACTGATAGATATTCTGATAGAGTATCATTAATTGTATGATCCGATATACCAAAGGCAGTATTTAAACGAATAGCATAATAATTACTCAGCTGATACTCATCCATAATAGAAGTATTCGATTCAAGAATCTTAATATATTTATCCTGAGATTCCATATCATTTAACTGACTATAAAGTACGGCTATATCATTAACTGCATTCAGATATCTGATAGAATCATTTGCGGCCAAATAATACCTAGCCGCATTATGGGCCTGTAGAACAGCCGATTTATAATCGAATATACTTTGATAAGCAACCATCTTAGCTTTATACATACGAGCTATAATACCCTTGTCTATCTGATTAGAAATATGGTATTCGGCTTCAACAAATTTCTTCATCGCAGCCTCGACATTACCGGCATTCTGATAAATTCGACCAGTATAATATAAGGTCTTGAATTTGTCTTCAGCAGTCCCGTGGTTCTCATAATATTTGACAGCTGGAGCGATGATGCTGTCGCTTGCCACATCAATATAATTCTTGTCCAACGCCATCGTGTAGAGCAATGCGAATCGGGCACGGACCTTACGGTTGGTCAGCATTTCCCTATCGATGTCTTCGAGAGTCTCAAGAGCCATTTCCGGATTATCCTCCATATGTACATCTGCTGCATCAAGATACCTTTCCACCTCGGCAGTGTCAGAACATGAAGCAAGAACAAATCCCAATAGCAATATATATAGTATGTGTCTTTTATTCATAGTTTACTGATGATCGGATACAATTCAACACAAATATAAATCATAAATATGTAACTACATAATACAGAGGGAAAATGACAAGCGATTAACGCCATATAGACTAAAATATCTCCTCTCTTATTCGTTCGATAGTTTTAGATAGCTCCTCACTCCCGTGATAATGAATACTCTCCAGCAACGGAAACACATATCCTTCCATAGCCACCTTCATATAGTTGACCAGACGCCGTCTCTGAAGCGGATACATATCCCGATCTCCATTGATACGGGAGCATAAATCCTCCGTCTCCGCAAGATGAGTGCTCATCATACGGATCATAGTGTCATCCTTGTCCAGTTCGGACAGATGGCGGACCTTGGAAAGCAAGCCGGCATATACGGACAAGGTCTCCCAGGAACGCCTGAGGTCTATTATCTGAGCCATGTATACGGCATAACAGGACATTGCCTTATCCTCCTTCAGATAATTCTTCAGCGTCGCGATGTTTCGGTCCGTATTGCACATATGCCGACAGAGGGTTTCGAGACTTTCCCCGTATGACACCAAGGACTCATTCATGGCCTTCATCTCTGTCAAAATGCTACTTACTCCTGAACTACTTCCGCGACAGGCAGCTGCAGCCATCAGGACAAGCACAAGCAGAAGAACCGCAATAATGATCAGCACCACACAAACAGCAGTGGTGCTTTCAAGAAAACTCATAGTCAAACTAATTAGCACTTGCAACAATCAGTATGCTCCATTGTAGCATCCACCGGACACAAAGTTAAGCATTCATAGTTTGACATCAAAATTAATCGTCTTACAAAAGTCTTTCAGCCCATATTGAGTATCAATGAGTTACGAGGCCATTTTTAAGAAAAATCTTTCAAGAGTTTGACAAAGTCTCATATTGCATATTTTCAGATACTACTTAGAGGGAATATTTGGAATAACGAAAGCGTCTGAAGTCCGCCAGGAAACAAATAATCCGGTCTGAAAGGCACATCGATCTTTCCGGCCGGATTATATCGCATAAGAGGGTTTGCTTACTAATAGTTGGTAGGGTGAATCATGAAATAGCTCTTCGGATGCTTGCACACAGGGCAGAGTTCCGGAGCCTTCTTGCCGACCACGACATGACCGCAGTTAGAGCACTCCCACATCATATCCTCGTCACGTGAGAAGACCAGTCCTCCCTGGACATTAGCCAGAAGCTTGCGGTAACGCTCCTCATGCATCTTCTCGATGGCAGCAACCTTCTCGAAAAGCACTGCAATCTCAGTGAACCCTTCCTCGCGAGCCTCTTCTGCGAAACCGGCATACATATCTGTCCACTCGTAGTTCTCACCTTCTGCAGCATCAAGGAGGTTAGCTGCTGTGTCAGGCATCTCGCCACCGTGGAGAAGCTTGAACCATATCTTCGCATGCTCCTTCTCGTTGTTAGCTGTCTCCTCGAAGAGCTTTGCGATCTGTACATATCCATCCTTCTTTGCCTTGGAGGCATAGTAAGTGTACTTGTTGCGAGCCTGAGACTCACCGGCAAAAGCGGTCTGAAGATTAGCCTCCGTCTTTGTTCCTTTCAATTCTTTCATAATCGTCTATGCTTTGTTACTTAAAAAGGGATTCAATTTTAAATCAAGACAAACTTACGCAAAAAAACATTCAGCAATAAGAAAGATTACAGAAACACAAGTCAGGATTATGCTCTTTCCATAACAAAACCCAGCCAAAAGAAACAAAATCAGTTCTATTTGGCTGAGTCATTATATCAATAACTTTAATCAATCTTCTGTATGGCTCTCAAAAGTTGTGCAAACTGATCAGGACAGGAGGTATTCTTCGGGCCGCAGGTAATTCCCTGAAGCCTCTGCTGCACATCGGAAATCTTCTGTCCTTTACAGAGTGAGGCAATTCCCTTAAGGTTGCCGCTGCATCCGCCGTAGAAGTTCACTTCAGCGATTACGTCGCCGAAGAGCTTGAGTTCGATTGCCTGCGAGCATACTCCTTCAGGTTGGGCAACTACGGTCCTGACACCACAGTTGAATGTATCGCTTATAATCTTCATCTTAATATTAATAGGTTTAGTCAAGAAAGTCAGCCTATTGGCTGACCTT
>JAFZGK010000013.1 GCA_017555445.1 Bacteroidales bacterium | reverse complement strand
CCGGATACGATTTTCGCCGGTCTCAAGCTGAGAGTCTGAGCGTATTTTACGGACATTTAGATATAATCTAAAAAGGAGGCCTCGAGCCTCCTTTTTTTGTGGGAATTTTACTATATTTGTACGATTTTGCATCATTGTTTGTGGTGTAAAGTTTAACGTATTGATAATTAATAAATTAGATAGATATATGGAACTTCCAGCAAAGTATGATCCTGCCTTGACGGAGGATAAATGGTATGCCTATTGGCTTGAAAACAAGTTTTTCCATTCAGAACCTGACGAAAGAGAACCTTATACAGTCGTGATTCCGCCACCAAACGTGACCGGTATCCTTCACATGGGCCATGTTCTTAACAATACATTGAACGACGTTCTTGTCCGTAAGGCAAGAATGGACGGCAAGAATGCATGCTGGGTACCTGGTACTGACCATGCTTCCATCGCTACAGAGAACAAAGTCGTGCAGAAGCTCGCTGCTGAGGGAATCAAGAAGGAGGACCTCACTCGCGAGGAGTTCCTCAAGCACGCATGGGAGTGGAAGGAGAAGCACGGAGGCATCATCCTCAGCCAGCTCCGTAAGCTCGGCGCATCATGCGACTGGGACAGAACCAAGTTCACAATGGATCCTGACCTCAGCGATGCTGTGATCAATACATTCGTGTATTTTTACGAGAAGGGTTACATCTACAGAGGCGTACGCATGGTGAATTGGGATCCGGTAGGACTTACAGCTGTAAGCGACGAAGAGGTTGTACATAAGGATACAGTCAGCAAATTCTACCACCTCAGATATTTCGTGTCTGATGGAAACGGAAACCCTACTGACAAGTACATCATCGTAGCTACAACACGTCCTGAGACCATCATGGCAGATGCTGCAGTATGTATCAACCCTGATGACGAGCGTTATCATTGGCTCAAGGGTCAGAAGGTTCTTATCCCTCTGATCAACAAGGAGATCCCTATCATCGAGGATAGCTACGTAGCTATGGATTTCGGTACAGGCTGTCTTAAGGTGACTCCAGCTCACGACGTAAACGACTACGAGATCGGAAACCGTCACAATCTTCCAGTACTCGACATCATCGACGATCATGGCCGTCTCAACGAGAAGGCTCAGATCCTTGTAGGCGAGGACCGTTTCGATGCCCGCAAGAAGATCGTAAAGATGCTCGAAGAGGCAGGAAACCTCGAGAAGATGGAGGATTACACATCTCCAATCGGATACTCTGAGAGAACAAACGCTGTTATCGAGCCAAGACTTTCAATGCAGTGGTTCCTCAAGATGGAGGCTCTCGCAAAGGATGCTCTAGAGTCTGTAGAAAGCGGCGCTGTGAAGCTTATCCCAGACAAATATCGCAATACATATCGCCATTGGATGGAGAACGTGCGCGACTGGTGCATCTCTCGTCAGCTTTGGTGGGGACAGAGAATACCTGCATACTACCTTCCTGATGGACAGGTTGTTGTGGCCCCTACCGAAAGCGAAGCTTTAGTTAAGGCACAGGCTATCGATGCAAACATTACAGTTGCAGACCTTCGTCAGGACGAGGATGTTCTCGATACATGGTTCTCATCTTGGCTCTGGCCAATCTCTGTGTTTGACACAAACAAGGCCGGACATCCAGAGGCTGAGCCAAACAAGGATCTTGCATACTATTATCCTACAAACGACCTCGTGACAGGTCCGGATATCCTCTTCTTCTGGGTAGCGCGTATGATCATGGCAGGAAACGAGTTCATGAACGATGTTCCGTTCCGCAACGTATATCTTACAGGTATCGTACGTGACAAGCTCGGACGCAAGATGTCAAAGACACTCGGAAACTCTCCAGACCCGCTTGACCTCATTGCTAAGTATGGTGCTGACGCAGTTCGTCTCGGTATGCTTCTCTGCAGCTCTGCAGGAAACGACATCCTTTACGATGAGTCACAGATCGAGCAGGGACGTAACTTCAATAATAAGGTATGGAACGCTTTCCGTCTCGTAACAGGATGGAATGTTGATGAGGCTGCTCAGCAGCCAGATGCAGCTGCAGTAGCGGTGAAGTGGTTTGATAACAAGCTCAGTCAGGTAATCGAGACAGTAGAGGATCATTTCAGCAAATTCCGTATCTCAGACGCCCTCATGGCTATCTATAAGCTCTTCTGGGATGATTTCTGCGCATGGTATCTTGAGGCTGTCAAGCCAGCATACGGTGCCGGAATCGACAAGAATACATATGATGCTACAATCGGCTTCTTCGATGCTCTTCTCAAGATGATCCACCCGATCATGCCGTTCATCACAGAGGAACTCTGGCAGAACATGGCAGAGCGCAAGGAAGGGGAGACTATCATGAACCAGCGTTATCCTCAGGCAAAGCCATATGATGTAGAGTTCATCAATGCATTCGAGATGGCTTGCGAGGCAGTTGCCGGTGTTCGTAATATCCGTCAGAGCAAGAACCTTTCTCCAAGAGAATCTCTCGATCTCAAGATCAAGGGCGCATTCCCTGCAGAGGTTCTTCCGGTTGTTGTAAAGCTCGCGAATGTAGCCGTTGCCGAGGCTGAAGGCGATATGTCTGCCGCTCAGAGATTCATGGTAAGGACAGTCGAGATGTTCATTCCTCTGACTGGTCTCATCAATGTTGAAGAGGAGATCGCGAAGCTTGAAGCAGAGCTTGCATACCAGCAGAAATTCCTCGACAGCGTGCGCAAGAAGCTCTCGAATGAGCGTTTTGTAGCCAATGCACCAGAGGCTGTGGTGGCTGTTGAACGCAAAAAAGAGGCAGATTCACTCTCGAAGATCGAAAGTATCACTGCTTCGCTTAATGCGCTGAAAAACAACTGATAAAACATAGATGTTTATACTGATAACATTTTTGTTATGGTGAAATCTGAGCATTTTCTGGACGTCAGATACTATGAAACCGACCAGATGGGTATAGTCCACCACTCGAATTATATAAGATATTTCGAGTGTGGACGTACTGCCATGCTTAAGGAGCTGGGACTGCCGATCGAGAAGATCGAAGAGACTGGAGTCATGCTTCCGGTAGTTTCTGTCGAGTGCCGATACAAGGTGCCGGCAAAGCTTGGCGATACCTTGAGGATAGTATCGGTCATTGACGAAGCCCCTAGGGCAAAGCTAGTCATCAGGACAGAAATATACAATCCTTCAGATCAGCTTGTATGTGAAGGAGAAGTGGTGCTTGGATTCATTAATGCTCAGACAAGACGTCCGGTAAGATGTCCGAAGGAGCTGGCGGAAATATTTACAGATAAATAACCTTATTATATTATGATTACACCTCTTTTATTCGGAAGCCTTGGCTTCTGGGAGATCCTCCTTATCGTTCTTGTAGTGATCCTTCTTTTCGGAGGTAAGAAGATTCCTGAACTCATGCGTGGACTTGGCAAGGGAGTGAAGAACTTCAAGGAAGGAATGAAGGATGTCGAGAATGATGTCAAGGAGATAAAGAAGGATATCGAGTCGGATAAATAATGGCACAGTCAGGTGAAATGACCTTCTGGGATCACTTGGAGGAGCTGAGGGGAAGCCTGTTCCGGATGCTTGGAGTATATGTGGCAGCTCTAATTGTGCTGTTTTTCTTCAAGGGATTTATCTTCGACAGCGTTATCCTGGCACCATCCAAGCCTGATTTCTTTATGTACCAGCTACTTGGAGCTGATTTCTCGATGACTCTTGTGAACATCGAGCTGGCCGCTCAGTTTCTGATACATATGAAGATCACTTTCATATGTGCTTTGATCGTTACATTCCCATATCTGGTTTTCGAGGTATGGCGCTTTATTGCCCCTGCTTTATATGAAAAAGAGAAGAAGGCCGTAAAAGGAGCTTTCCTTTTTGCATCCGTCCTGTTTTATATAGGTGTTGCAGTAGGGTATACCATCGTATTTCCATTGATGCTTAATTTCTTCTCCGGCTATCAGGTCAGCCCTGATGTTCCGAATACTTTTGCCTTGACCTCCTATATTTCGATGTTTACATCGATGGTGCTCATATTCGGTATTGTGTTCGAGTTCCCGACAGTGGTGGCAGTGTTGTCAGCATTGGGAGTATTGTCCAAGGAAACCTTGAAGTCTTTCAGACGATATGCGGTATGTGCGGTCTTGATATTGGCTGCGGTGATAACTCCGTCAGGAGATCCTTTCTCAATGCTGGTTGTATCGGTACCGTTGTATATGTTGTATGAGTTCAGTGTGCTGATATGCAGGAAAGAGGTGAAAACAGTTGAATAATAATAATTTATGATATCTATAAACAGTCTTACGGTGGCCTATGGAGGCTTTGTCTTGCTGAATGACATCAATTTTCATATCAGCGAGAGTGACAAGATCGGCCTTGTAGGAAAGAATGGAGCCGGAAAGTCGACTATCCTGAAGCTCATCTGCGGTCTTCAGACTCCGACTAACGGAAAGGTTGCCGTTCCGAATGATGTGAAGATAGGATATCTTCCTCAGATTATGGAACATCATCGCGGACGTAGCGTCATCGATGAGGCGATGACTGCTTTTGCAGAAATGTTCGATCTTGAGGCGGAGCTCGAAAAGATCACTGTAGAACTCTCTGAAAGAGAGGATTATGAGTCTAAGGAATATCAGGATCTGATTGTCAGGATGAATGAGGTGAATGACCGTCTGGCATATACCCGCTCCGACAATCCGCAGGTGATGGCCGAAAGGACATTGATCGGTCTGGGATTCAAGTATGAAGAGCTGTCACGCCCTACGGAGACATTCAGCCAGGGATGGAACATGCGTATCGAACTTGCGAAGATCCTCCTTTCAAGACCTGACGTGCTTCTTCTTGACGAGCCAACAAACCACCTTGATATCGAATCGATAGAATGGCTTGAGGACTATCTGAAAGAATATAAAGGATCGCTTGTACTGATTTCCCACGATAGGAAATTCCTTGACAATGTGACAAACAGGACTGTCGAGATCATGGTGGGAAGGATCCATGATTACAAGGTTCCGTATAGTAAGTATCTGGAACTCAGGAAGGAAAGGCTTGCTCAGCAGCAGGCTGCCTACGAGAACCAGCAGAGAATGATCGAGAAGACTGAGGAATTCATCGAGCGCTTCAGATACAAGCCTACAAAGTCAAATCAGGTGCAGTCTCGCGTAAAGCAGCTCGAAAAGCTGGAAAGGATAGAAGTCGATATTGAAGACAGGTCTAAATTGGCAGTGAAGTTCCCGCCAGCTCCTCGTTCCGGAGATATTGCCTATAAGGCGGTTGATATGAAGGTCGGATATGGCACGAAGGTCGTATTCGACGATGCGCAGATCGAGGTACGAAGAGGAGAGAAGGTCGCTTTGGTAGGACGAAATGGTGAGGGAAAGACCACGCTCATGCGCGTGATCATGAACGAGCTTGACCCAATGTCCGGAGATTCGAAGATCGGATATAATGTCAGCATAGGCTATTATGCTCAGAATCAGGAAGATATACTTGATAAGGAAGATACAGTATTTGGTACATTGGACCGTATCGCAGTCGGAGATATCAGACTGAAACTCCGTGATATTCTCGGAGCCTTCCTTTTCAAGGGAGAGGATATCGACAAGAAGGTCGCTGTATTGAGCGGTGGAGAACGCGCTAGACTTGCGATGGCTAAGCTCATCCTCAAGCCTTACAACCTCTTGGCGCTTGACGAGCCGACAAACCATATGGACATCCGCTCAAAGGATATTCTCAAGCAGGCTCTCAAGGCTTATGACGGAACACTGATCATCGTTTCACATGACCGTGACTTCCTCGACGGACTCGTAGACAAGCTTTATGAGTTCAGAGACGGAAAGGTAAAGGAGCATCTTGGAGGAGTTCAGGAGTTCCTCGAAAGAAGGAAGCTGGAGAATCTGAGTGAACTTGAAAGACATTACAAGCCGGCTGCTGCAGAGAAGCCTGTAGAGGTGATCCAGAAGAAGGAAGAGGCAAAGCAGGAGTATCAGGCGAAGAAATATGTATCTAAAGAAGAAAAGAAGATAAAGAACCGTATCTCATTCTTGGAGAAGGGAATAGAACAGATTGAAACAAAGATGGCAGAGATCGAGGCTGTCCTCATGAACCCTGGTCCGGACGATGATATCATGGAACTGACAAGGGCTTATCTCGAGAACAAGAGGGAGCTGGATTTCAAGATGCAGGAGTGGGAAAAGTTAAATGAACAATTAGAACAATAAATATGGAAGAGAAGAAAATGCAATATCTGTTCGGCATGCATCCGGTACTGGAGGCTGTCAAGGCAGGAAAGAAGTTTGACAAGGTCCTTTTGAAGCAGGGACTTGAGGGACCACAGTTCAGAGAACTCATGGAGCTTCTCAAGGTCAATGAGATTCCTTTCCAGTTTGTACCTGGAGAAAGACTGAACAGAGCAGTGCGCGGATCACATCAGGGAGTACTTGCATACATTTCGCAGATAGAATACGTTGAAATAGAGCAACTTGTGAATAATGCACTTGGTGTCAGCGAGAATCCTCTTCTTGTCATTCTTGATGGTGTCAGCGATGTCCGCAACCTTGGAGCTATCGCCAGAAGTCTTGAATGTGCAGGCGGACAGGGTATCATAGTACCGGCGAAAGGTGGTGCTGCAATCAATGCAGACGCAGTCAAAGCCTCAGCTGGAGCTCTGATGAGGATCGATACATGTAAAGTGTCGAATCTTCGTGTTGCGGCATATTATCTGCAGCAAAGCGGTTTCAAGCTGATTGCTGCAACGGAAAAGACCGATAATCTCATTTACGATGTGGATATGACAGGACCATGTGCAATCATCATGGGATCTGAAGGAAAGGGCATATCACAGAGTATGCTTGATCTTGCAGATGAAAAGGCTGCTATTCCAATGGCTGGAGAGATCACGTCACTTAACGTGTCAGTTGCCTCGTCTATCTTGATGTATGAGGCTGTAAGACAGAGAATTACCAAATAATTGAACGATATGAAGAAATTGTTTTTCGCTATTGCTTTAGCAGTCATGACTGCTATGGCAGCAAATGCACAGGCAAGCCTGGTGCAGGAAAATGATTATGAGAGCTTCAGCTCCGTAAACATTTCAGATGATTTCGTCGTGAAGCTTAACGCATCTGATAAGTATTCAGTCAAGACGGTAACCGATGAGAGAATATCTCCATATGTTTCTTGCTATGTCAAGAATGGTGTTCTTTATGTTTCTGTTGATAGAAAGAGCTTCACTGCTGATCTCAAGAAGCAGCTCAAGGTAAAGGGAGCTCCTAATCCTGTACTTGAAGTAGAAGTTTATTTCCCTGCCATCAAGTCATTGGAACTGAAGGATAATACGAATCTTCAGATTGCTGATGTTGTCAAGTCAGACAACTTTACTCTTGTTGTTACTGACAAAGCTAAAGTCAATAAGCTCAACATAGAGGCAGAAACAGCTGAGATAAATCTTTCTAAAAATGCCTATGTTAATATAGAGGCTACGACTTCAAAGACTTTATATGTTACAGCTGAAAATTTATCTCAGGCAGTAGTAAAGCATTTCGGAAATGCCATCAGCATGGTTTCTGCCGGCTCTTCAATCCTGAACGTAGAGTCTGAAGTTGTGAATATGAATGCAGATCTTTCAGGTGGTTCTACAATCGATGTAAAGGGTTCTGCTGCCAAGCTTCTTGTAAAGGGATCTACTACCTCACGCCTCAATGCTGAGGCTCTTGCCGCTGACAATGCTTCTGTTGAGCAGACCGGTTCTTCAAAATGTCATGTGAACGTAACCGGAAATATCCTTGTTAACCTTACCGGAGGTTCCATGCTTACATTCATGGGCAAGCCGACCATTGAAGTTGACAGGATCGTGAACTCTACGCTTATTAAGCACGACGACCCAAGAAGAAAGTAATAACGGATGTTTGTCCTTGATTCTCACTGCGATACTCCTTCGCAGATATTAAGACTCAGGGATCTGTCCCTGGATAATGATCATGCACATGTCGATTTTCCCAAGCTCAGGCGAGGGGGAGTCGACGGTGCTTTCTTTGCATTGTATGTTCCTGCATCATTGGCAGGTGACGATGCCTATGAATATGCCTGCAAGCTTCTGAATTGTGTGAATTCTACGTTGAAGGCAAATCCGGACAAGGCAAGACTTGCTGTCGATGGTGAGCAGGCGGCCGCAAATAAGGAAAAAGGTCTGTTTTCAGTCTTCCTGGGACTCGAAAACGGTTCTCCTATAGGTGATTCAATGGATCGCCTCCGTTATTTTTATGATGCCGGAGTGAGGTATATGACCTTGTGTCACTCTGCAGATAATCAGATTTGTGATTCATGTGCTTCAAAGCATAAGACATGGGGCGGTTTAAGTCCGTTCGGCAGGGAAGTCATTGCTGAAATGAACCGTCTTGGAATGCTGATTGATGTGTCTCATATTTCAGATGACTCTTTCCGTGATGTTCTGAAATACTCGAAGGTTCCTGTAGCCGCAACCCATTCATGCTGCAGAGAGCTGGCTGCACATCCTCGAAACATGACGGATGAGATGATCCGCGCATTGGCAGAGGCAGGAGGTGTGATCCAGATCAATTTCTATCCTTTGTTCATCGATGGGGGATTTGCATCTGTTCTTGAGGAGTCTGGGATTGAAGAAAGAAATGAAGGCGTTGAAGCTCAGTTCATTGCATGTCCGTCAGATCCTTTGAAGAGAGCAGCGTGGAATGCAGTCCAGGACGAGCTTATGGCTCTGCCGCGTCCTTCGTATAAACGCGTAGTCGATCATATCGATCATGCTGTTTCGATAGCCGGAATCGATCATGTAGGCATCGGATCAGATTTCGACGGCATTGAAGTAACTCCAGCAGGTCTTGATGACATATCCTTCATGCCTCTGATTTTCGATGAAATGCGTGCCAGGGGATATTCAGAAGAAGATATAGAGAAGATCGCGGGAGGTAATTTCCTCAGGCTTCTCAGACATGTTTCCTTGTCTTCTGGTGAGTGACCACAATCATAACCGCTGCCATTATTATAGCAATTCCGACTACAGTCCTTACTCCGAGATGTTCATCGAGGAAAAGTACGCCCAATACAACAGCTGTAAGCGGCTGGAGAGCTCCCAGGATTGATGTCAAGGTCGGACCGATTCGTCTTACAGCCTTTACTCCTGTGAAGTTTGATACCATTGTAGACCAAAGTCCGAGTCCAAGGATATAAAGCCATGAAGATCCGTCTCTGACCACAGTTATGCGGCCGTCAGCAATAAGGCTTCCTGCAATGAAGTATATGGCACTCATGATCATGATCCATGTCGTGAATTTCACAACCTCGATCTTATCAGCCTTCAACCTCTTTATGAGAATGTAGTATGCGGCAAACGAAACTGCGGAAATTATTGAACAGGTGAGTCCCAGAACCGTATTTCCACCTTCTATAATCAGGCCGTCACCGGAGGCAAGCAGATATACTCCAAAAATAGAAAGAGCTATAGCTCCGAGATTGATCCATGATTTCTCCTCGCCATGGAACAGCATCATGCACAATACGACTATGACAGGGTACATGAAGTTGATGGTCGTCGCCACTCCGCTGGCTATATTTGCATATCCAATAAGTAGAGTCACAGAGGTAATGGATCTGAGTGCGCTGAGCAGAATGATCTTCCAGCCTTCATCAAATGAACCTATCTTCAAAGTCTTTTTCTTTACTCCGGCATAGATCATCAAGACTATTGCAGCTGTCGACCAGCGGTATGAAAGCACGTCAAAATTTGATAGTCCGGCAGCTAAAAGTGCGATGCTGAAAATTGGGGAAAAGCCAAAAGATGCCGACGAAATACATGCATAGAACAACCCGTTAAGAGTGATTCTACGCTTCTTTCTGTCGTATTTTGTGTGAATATGGCTCATTCCCTACTTTTGTGCTAAGTTGCTTATTGTCAGCTCGTTATGTTTGTGATAAGCGGATATTATAGTTTACATTGTTGAAGTAACAAAAATGTTATAAGTCTAAACAAAAATGTTTTATGTGCTGATATTTAATACTATAGCTCGTTTACAAGTTTTTCTCTCAATTTATTCAGTGCCGAGCTGGCAAAGCGCTCGATATTGCGTTTCCTGTCATTTCTGAAGACCATCTTGAATGTCTCTGTACCCTTGTTTGAGCTTACTCCGATCCATACAAGACCTACCGGTTTCTCATCGCTTCCACCTCCGGGACCTGCTATTCCTGATGTGGCAACTGAGTAGTCACTGCCGGTCAATCTTCTGACTCCGTCCGCCATTGCCGCCACGCATTCAGAGCTGACTGCACCGTGAGTTTTAATGATTTCTTCGTCTACGCCAAGTACATTCATCTTGACTTCGTTCGCATACGAAGTTACGGATCCAAGATAGTATGCTGAAGAACCGGGAACCGATGTCAGAAGGGCAGAAATTGTGCCTCCGGTACATGATTCCGCTGCAGAAAGCGTCTTACCAGCTTCGGAAAGCATTCTTCCTATGCATGCTTCCAATGTATCTTCCTGATAAGAGTATAGTGCCGTTCCGAGAATAGGGCTTAATTTGGCTAATTCCGCCTCTATTCTGGCCTCTTGCTCCTCCTTGATGCCTCCATATATGGACAGTCTCAAGCGGACTCCTGTGAGCGCATTTGGCAGGTATGCAAGGTGCATGTCAGAGGGGAGTGCGTCCTCCCATTCTTCAATCATCTTAGCCAGAGCGGATTCGGCAATTCCGTATGTCATCACCGTGCGGTGGTAAATGTCTGATAATGAGTTATGTGCCTTGATGTCTTCCATGATCTCAGGCAGCGCGCCAAGTGCTTCAAACGGAACTCCAGGAAGTGAGTACAACGTCGCCTTGTGTCCGTATCTTTCCTCTGGAAAACGGAAAATCATTATCGGTGCTGTACCAAGCTTGTTTGGAATCACCTCGCAGGTTTCAGGGACTGATGCCTGTGCTATGTTAATGTCAAGTACATCCAATCCTCTGGAACTAAGTATCTTATGGATGATTTCCAACTGTCTTTCGTCTGTCTTGTACTTATCTGTGCCGCTGAGGCAGGCAAGTGCCGGCTTCGTAATGTCGTCTTTAGTGGGGCCGAGGCCTCCTGTCACGATCACGATGTCGTTTGCTGCCAGCTCTCTGTCCAGAGAATTTACTATCTCATCATGTGCGTCACTGATGGAAAGCATACGTGTTACCTTGACACCTAAAGCATTGAGTGACTGAGATATATGTGACGAATTTGTATCTACTATCTGGCCGATGAGGATCTCGTCACCTATTGTGCAGATTGAAGCCTGAGTCATTAAAGCGTATTTTCGAGGTGTTTATTGATGTTCTTGATAAGAGCAGGGCCTTCATAGATGAAACCAGAATATATCTCTACGAGAGATGCTCCCGCATCCAACATTTCCTTCGCCTGTTCAGGTGACATGATTCCTCCTACACCAATGATTGGAAGCTTTCCTTCAGACTTTGCATGAACATACTTGACAAGCTCGAGGTTTTTGCGGTATAAAGGTGCTCCAGACATGCCTCCGTTGCCGATAGCTTCGATCTTTTCCTTTGAAATGCTTGTGATTCCGTCACGGCTTCTTGTTGTATTTCCTGCTACGATACCGTCGATGCCGGAGCGGAGACAGTAATCAATGATGTCATCAAGCTGCTGATGAGACAGATCCGGCGATACCTTAAGGAGGATCGGACGGTAATTGTCGAAATACATACGCAGGTCAAGAAGCTTGTCTACGATTTCCGAAAGGAATGAAACATCTTGTAAGGCAGTGAGTCCCACCACATTAGGGCAAGAGATATTGACTACGAACATATCAACGAAATCGTAGAGAAGGCCGAATCCTTTCTCATAATCCTTCGCTGCATCTTCGTTGATGCTGGTCGTGTTCTTGGATATATTTGCAGCCACGATGACGTTAGGACGTACCTTTTTCAGCTGTTCAACGGCATTTTTCACACCTTTATTATTAATGCCGAAGCGATTGATTATGGCCTTGTCTCCAGGTACTCTGAAGCATCTTGGCTTGGCGTTGCCGTCCTGTGGAAGAGGAGTAAGAGAACCGATCTCGACAAATCCGAAGCCGAAGTTCGCCATATCGTTATAATACTCTCCGTTCTTATCAAGACCTCCTGCCAGTCCTACCGGATTAGGGAAATGGATTCCGAATACTTCTCTTTCAAGAGTCGGAGTTTCCTTTTTATATATAGCTCTTACAATCGACTGGGCAAATGGGATATGCCTAAGGACTGAAAGGGCCTTGAATGTCATGTTATGTGCTGTCTCCGGATTAAATTTGAAAAGGATAGGTCTGATAAGATGCTTGTACATATGCGTTTTGTTTTAAATTCTACAAATATACAAAAAAGTACCGCTTGCGCAGTACCTTAATTACATTTCCTGATATGTGCCATCATCAAAAAGTATAAGGATTTTAGATACTTTTCTTTGATTTACAATAGTTTGAGCCACTTGTGCTAAAGTGTTCAATTCAGTCGAGGTTTCGACAGGTTTGACTGGCTCTTCTACCGGGGCAGGAGAAGGTACTCTCAGATCGTCTTCAATATCCAGATCGGAGAAGAGGAGATCCTCTACAGGTTCAGGTCTTGCCTGATCCTTGTACATCCTGCCTTTGCCGAACATGAGCCAGTCGATGTTCAGGTTGGGGTACTGCAGCATCATTGCCTTGATGAAATCAAAGCTTGGATTGTTTCTGCCGGACAATACATGTGAGACGCTTGCACGCACTACATTGATACTGTCTGCAAACTGTGCTTGTGAGATGTTCTCTGCTGCGAGAAATTGCTTCAGACGTGTATTCATATTTGTTTACGTTGATGTTACAAATGTAATGGATAATTTTAAAACATCCAAATAAATCTGACGTTTAGATATGTTAACAGGGGAGAGAAAAGACCGCAAACAGAACTATAAAATACTTTATATAATACTATATAAATATCAGATATATAGTATATTATATGTAAATATATATTGATATAAGCCGTGAATTCATACGTTTTACGGACTAAACCCCCACAGTTACGCACATTATCTAAAGTGTATATAATGGTAAGTATATATAAATGGCTGATTTAAAGTGCAATAACTAAACCCAAATACATGTATAAGAAAAATTTATGTCACATAAATCAACATTACATAAATCAATGAACCATGATATTGACACCTAATGAAAATTTACAAAAATAAACACGAAGTATATTCGTATGAATCACATTTGTAAATCACAATTGTGAACTGTCCCAGATTTTATATTTACGTGAGAATTGATTATTTTTGTACAATAATACAATTGTATAATGATACCTGAAATTCATATAGAAGACTATAATTATCTTCTACCCGACGATAGAATCGCTAAATATCCCCTCTTATCAAGAGATGCGTCAAACTTGCTTATATATAAGGAAGGTAACATAGAGAAACATGGATTTACAGAAATCTCTGAATATCTTCCTGAAGATGCTCTCATGGTATTCAACGACACTAAAGTAGTCCCCGCTCGACTTCATTTTCAGAGATCAACAGGAGCGCATATAGAGATATTCTGTCTTGAACCTGTTCAGCCGGAAGAATATGTCACAATGTTTGCGGAAACGGAGTCCTGCAGATGGAAATGCATTGTCGGCAATGTAAAGAGGTGGAAAAACGATACATTGTCGCTGTATAACCCATTGGATGACAATAGTATATCAGAAATGAACCTCAAGGCGGATCTGGTTGAGAGAGAGGGTGAGACATCTATTGTCAAGTTTACATGGGATAATGATGCCCCTTTCTCACATGTTCTTGAAGTCTGCGGTTCTGTGCCTATCCCTCCGTATCTTAACAGAGATACTGAAGAGGTTGACCTTGAGCGCTATCAGACATTATATGCTCGTTTCCGAGGCTCTGTAGCCGCTCCTACGGCTGGATTGCACTTTACTGAAAAAGTGCTTGAGGAAATCAGAGCCAAGGGCGTTACCACAGAAACTGTATGTCTACATGTCGGTGCCGGTACATTCCTGCCAGTAAAGAGTTCGCTAGTTTCGGAACATACGATGCATAGAGAGCCGTTTGTAGTGACTCTTGCTCTTTTGGAAAAGCTGATTGCCCGAAAAGGGAAAGTCGCTGCTGTAGGTACTACATCTGTAAGAACATTGGAATCATTGTATTATGTTGGTGTGAGCTGCATAGAGAAAGGATGTCCTGAAGATGTCGGACAGTGGGATCCTTACAGCCGTGAATACGCGTACTCTACGGAGGAAGCCCTTCATGCTATAGTCAAATATCTGAAAGATAATGGCTTAAGCGAACTTAAGGTCGGTACAAGGATTATTATTGTCCCAGGCTTCTCATTCCGTATTGTGGATATGCTTATTACCAATTTCCATCAGCCTCAAAGCACTCTTCTGCTGTTGATTTCGGCTTTTATGGATGGAAACTGGAAGCAGATTTATGATTTTGCTCTAGAAAATGGATTCCGCTTTCTGAGCTATGGAGACAGCTCCCTTCTTTTCAGGGCTGTTTCGAAATAAGCTCCTTGGATAGGCTGAAATTTGAAATTTTGAGAAAAAATTATAAATTTGCATATTGTACTAATATAACCTTATAAACATGGTTGATTTATCAGAATTCGAGAGCATCAGTCCTTATACGGATGCCGAAGCAGCTGAAGCACTTAGCAAGCTGGCGGACTATCCGCTAGTTTCAAAAGTATCTCAGCAGTTCTTTCCGGAAGAGTCACCGGATTTCCTGAAGAATCTTTTAAAGCAAATAAAGACTATAGATGAGTTTCAGATCCTTGTAATGCAGAAATTCGTACGTTGGGTGCTTGAGCATACCGCTCGAAATTTCTCATACGATGGTATTTCCAATATTGATCCTGAGAAGAAGTTTCTCGCCTTGTCAAATCACAGGGACATCATCCTGGATCCGGCTATCACGCAGCTTGTACTCTGTAATAACGGTATTCCGATGACTGAGATCGCTGTAGGTGATAACCTGATCACTAACAAGACGATAGAATACCTTATCAGATCGAACAGGATGATCAAGGTCGTAAGAGGCATTACAGCAAGAGAGCTGTATCTTTCATCTCAGCTTCTTTCTAAGTATATCCGTCTGAACATTACACACCAGAGAAGCTCAATCTGGCTTGCACAGCGTCAGGGAAGAACAAAGAACGGTTATGATATTACAGAACAGGGTCTTCTCAAGATGCTTGATATGAGCGGAACAGGCGACTTCCAGCAGAATTTCGAGGAGCTTAACATCATTCCGATGAGTATATCCTATGAAATAGAGCCATGCGATATACAGAAGGCTCGCGAGCTGGTGATTTCGCGAAAGCATAAGTACGTAAAAGCTGAGGGTGAAGATCTGAACAGCATAATGCTTGGCATCATGAGTCAGAAGGGAAACATCCATCTTAATATAGGAAAGCCTCTGACATCAGAAGAAATTGCAGATGCTGCTTTGTGTGACAAGAATGACCGCTATCAGAAGATACGTCATGCGGTAGACCTCCGTGTGATAGAAGGCTACAAGCTCTGGAAGAATAATTATGTCGCATATGATATTGCGAATCATTCGTATAAATATTCTGACAAATACGATCAGGCAGATGTTGAGAAATTTGTTTCATATATGGAACATCAGCTTGATGCGGTAGAGCCGGAGATAAACAGAGAGGATCTCAGAAGGATATTCCTGGACATTTATGCAAATCCTGTCGTTACCAAGGAACTTCTCGAAAAGGAAAAGACAACAGGCGCAATCCTTCTTTAATGTATTGATAATGAAAATGAAAAGCCAGCCATCCGATATTTGGAGGCTGGCTTCTTTCATGTCCATGATGATAGGTTATGACTGATGTACATGAACATCCATCTGTGGGAAAGGGAAGTTGATTCCGTTCTTCGGAAGGCTCTCGTATATCTTTTCGTTTATATCGAATTTCACATCCCAATAGTCGTCAGTCTTCACCCATGCTCGCATTGTAAAAACGACGCTGCTGTCAGCCAAGGTGCTGAGTCCGACGAAAGGATCGGCAGGAACACCGTCTGCTTTTCTGAGGACTCTGCCATCCTTGTCAATCAGATCCATAAGCAGATGTTTACATTCCTCGGCAGACACTCCATATTCTACCCCCACTGTCCATTCCACTCGACGTATGGTATTATGTGAGTAATTGTTAATGGTTCCGTTTGAGAGCGCTCCGTTCGGTATGATGATGCATCTGTTGTCAGTCGTCATAAGCTTAGTGGTTACTATGGATATTTCTCTGACTGTACCTTCATAGCCCTGCGCCTCAATATAATCTCCGACTTTAAATGGCTTGAATGTGACAAGCATGATCCCTCCGGCAAAATTCTGGACAGTACCGTTGAGAGCCATACCTATGGCCATACCTCCTCCGGCAAGCAATGCAGCTATTGATGTAGTGTCAATGCCAACAGCTCCGATGGTGATTATGGTAAGGATTATATTAAGGATGATACTGACCAGACTCTGGATAAATGATGCCATGCCGGGATCTGTGCTCTTCCTTGTAAAAAGACGCGCCAGGGCATTTTTGACTCTGCGTATGAGCCATATTCCTAATGAATATATCAGCAGCGCAGCAATGACTTTAAGCCCGAATGCAACGGTTTTGTCGATAAGTTCTGAAACAAGAACAGCCACAGGAGTAGTCGAAAGCTTATCCGCAAGCGTGTCAATAGCGAGCTGAATGTCCAAAGTGTCTGTCTGGGCCGTTTGTAACGGAAAAATTGTCATAATTTATGTTTTTGGTTAATTATCAATGCGTGAAACATTTTTGTTTAAGCTGCTAACAAAAATGTTAACCAATAAATATGCCCTAAATGCTATAGATTTGCGATAAGATACCACATGTAGCCGGCTTCCATCATCAGCAGAATGGCACCTTCAAATCTGTCAAGCTCCTTCTTCCTGAACATGAAGGCGCTTGCAAAGATGAAGAACGCGCAGGCCGTCACCATACCAAGATCAACGACTGTCAAGCCCCCGAACGAAATCGGATTGATGAGTGCGGCACCTCCGAGTATGAGCAGGATGTTTGAGATATTGGATCCGAGGACATTTCCTAAAGCAAGCTGACCGCGTCCTTTGAGTGCAGCTACTACGCAGGTGGCAAGTTCCGGCATCGATGTTCCTGCAGCCATGACAGTGATCGCAATGAACTTGTCAGATACTCCGAACATCTTTGCAAGCTCTGTCGCTGAGTTGACAAAGAATCTACCTCCTATGATAAGTCCGGCAAGTCCTGCGATTATCATAAGTACGGAAACTCCGATCTTGTATTCCTTGATGCCTTCTCCGCCTTCTTCGGTTTCGCCCTGATCCGATTTGAATGAGGTCCAAAGATAACATGCAAACAGGGCCAGGAGTATGGCTCCGTCAATCCTGCAAAGCTGATCCTGACCTTTACCAAATATGGTCAGATTCATGCCAAGAAGGATGAGCATGATCGTTACTATAATATTTAAAGGAATGTCTCTCTTTAGGTTGCTCTTGGTTATCGCAAGCGGAGATATAAGTGCTGTCACTCCAAGAATCATCAATGTATTGAAGATGTTGGATCCTACGATATTACCGATAGCCATGTCTGCCTTGCCCTGGAAAGAGGACATGAAGCTTACTACCATTTCTGGTGTTGAAGTACCGATGCCGACTATAGTTAAACCGATGACGAATTCACTTATACCAAATCTTTTGGCAATGCTTGATGAACCGTCAACAAGCCAGTTTGCTCCAAACAGGATCAGAAGGAGTCCTGCCAGAAGAATGAAAATCTGTAATGTCATGTTTTTAGTTGTTAAAGCTTGCAAATT
Source organism: Bacteroidales bacterium (assembly GCA_017555445.1). The sequence goes on along the minus strand of JAFZGK010000013.1, from coordinate 7,864 downwards.
TATTAAATAATATCCTAAAATCATTATATTTGTTCTTGTCACCAAATACATTTGAATATGAAGAAGGTATTGACTTTTCTTTTGACCATATTTACAGCTGTCTCAGCATTTGCCGCGGATTCGCTGACAGTATTTTACCGTATCAGACTTGACCAGGATATAGATCAGTCATCACAAAGACTTGTGACTCTGGGATTGGAAAAAGCCAGAGAAGCTGATGCTGACTATGTCATTCTGGATCTGAATACATACGGAGGAGCAGTCAATGCCGCAGACAGTATAAGATCCGCGATCTTAAGGTATGAAAAGCCAGTGATTGCCTACGTTAACATGCAGGCTGCTTCTGCAGGTGCTCTGATCAGTATAGCATGTGACTCCATATACATGAAGACAGGAAGCTCGATCGGTGCTGCAACTGTAGTAGACCAGACTGGTGAGGTTATGCCGGATAAGTATCAGTCTTTCATGAGAGGCATGATGAGGTCGACGGCTCAGGCTACGGGAAGAGATCCTAAGATTGCCGAGTCCATGACCGATACGGCAAATGTGTTGAGCATGACTCCGACCGAGGCTGTTGCAGTAGGATATTGCGAAGGAATCTGTGAAACCGAATATGAAGTAGCTGAAAAGGTAAGTCATGATAACGAGTTTGTAATCAAGAATATGGAAGATGATATGACATGGCTTGACAGACTTATTCAGCTCCTTCTCAATCCTCTTCTTCAGTCTATATTCATGATGATGATAATCGGAGGAATCTTTGTCGAGATAAGGACTCCGGGCATAGGTCTTCCACTTATTACAGCGATAGTAGGAGCACTCTTATACTTCGCTCCTGGTTATATCGGTCATCTTGTCGAGTCATGGGAAATCCTTCTTTTTGTCGTCGGACTAGTCTTGATAGCCATGGAGATATTCGTAATTCCTGGCTTTGGAGTTTGCGGAATCACAGGTATAATAGCGGTCATTGTTTCCCTTGCATTCGCCATGGTCGACAATGCCGAGCTCTTCCATTGGGACGGTACATTGAACCTTCAGCCGATACTCCAGCCGCTTGGAATAGTCATTATATCTTCCTCGGCAGCCATTTTCGGCTCTGTGTGGCTAGTGAAGAAACTTTATACAACCCGCTCATTCGATCATATCGCTCTAAGACAGGAAATGAAGGCTTCGGATGGATTCACAGGAGTGGTAACGGGATTGGAATCGCTTGTAGGTGAGCCTGTTGTGGTATTTACAGACATGCGCCCGAGCGGTAAGGTCAAGACTACCGACGGACGCATATTCGAAGCTGTATTACAATTCGGAGGCTTTGCTGCCAAAGGTCAGACCCTTAAGGTCACTCACGCTGAGCAGGGCCGACTCTATTGCGAAAAGCTTTAATTATTTTCGTTTCAGAGCAACCACATTCTCTACGTGGTGTGTGTGCGGGAACATATCTACAGGGCGTACCGCTGTGATGACATAATCCTTGCACAGGATTTCAAGATCACGAGCCTGTGAAGCCGGATTACAGCTTACATAGACCATACGGTCAGGTGCCGCATTAAGGATAACCTGAGCTACGTCAGGGTGGATGCCGGCTCTAGGCGGATCAAGAATGATTACATCAGGACGTCCATGTTCTTCAACGAATGCATCAGTAAGGATATCCTTCATATCTCCAGCATAGAAGTCGCAGTTTGTGATGTTGTTGTTTGCAGCATTGATCTTTGCGTCTTCGATTGCTTCTGGAACATATTCGATACCAATTACTTTCGACGCCTGGCGTGATACGAACTGGGCGATTGTACCTGTACCGGTATAAAGGTCATAAACGACCTCTGAGCCTGTCAGAGCCGCATATTCACGTGCTACGCTGTAGAGCTTGTATGCCTGCTTTGTATTTGTCTGATAGAACGATTTAGGTCCGATCTTGAACTTGAGGCCTTCCATGTATTCATAGATCGCGTCCTCACCTTTGTAAAGGTGACAATCCTGATCTGAAATCGAATCGTTAGCCTTACCGTTGATTACATAATAAAGGGAAGTGATCTGCGGGAACTTTTCAGCAACTGCATTAAGCAGGGCTGTACGAGCTTCTGCATCCTCGTGGTAGAAGCAGACGATCAGCATCACGTTTCCAGCCTCTGTAGTGCGGATGAACATATTGCGGAGGAAACCTACATGCTCACGGATGTTGAAGAATGTAAGTCCGTGATTCAGAGCATATTCCTTGATGAACAGACGAATTTCGTTTGATGGCTCCGGCTGGAGGTAGCAATGTTCGATATCCAGAACCTTGTCGAAGAATCGGCCTACATGGAAGCCAAGTCCGTACTTCTCCTGGTCAGAAAGTACTTCGGCATTTTCGTCATCGAAGATCCAGCGACGCTGTGAGAATGTGAACTCCAGCTTGTTACGGTAATATGTTGTATCGTCAGACGGTACGATAGGGGAGATTTCAGGAACATCGAGATGTCCTATGCGCACGAGCTGGTCATATACCTGCTGCTGTTTTGCCTGAAGCTGCATTTCGTATGGAAGCGGCTGCCATTTACAACCTCCGCATATGCCGAAATGTTTGCAGAAAGGCTCTAGACGATGCTCTGACGGCTTTACCATACGGAGAATGAAACCCTCCATATAGTTTTTCTTCTTCTTTGTGACCTTTACGTCAACGATGTCTCCAGGTACTGCGAACTGTACGAAAAGCACTGTACCGTCGATCCTTGCCAAAGCCTTGCCTTCCGCTGCAACAGCCTCGATCACTACATTCTCTAAAATTATATCCTGTTTCTTTCTTGCCATAAATTCGCTGATAAAGATCCTTCGCTTCGCTCGGGATGACATTTAACTTTACAACCCCATTGAATGATTCAACGGGGTTGCAAAAATATCAAATAATCGTGAGATTAAGAAATCTTGACCTTTGTTTTGTAGAGAGTCTGGGAAATATTGATCATAAAGTCTCCCATTGTCTCGAGCTCCGACACGATGTCCATATAGTAGACACTTGTCTGGTAGTTCTTGCGGTCGCTCTCGATGCTTTCTATCTCCTCATCTCTGAGGTTGTTACGCTGGTTGTTGATTCTGTCCTCAGCAGAGTATGCATTTGAAATCTCCTCGAGCTTTCCGTCAAATGCCAGACTAAGGTTCTCGATCATTACAGCATATGCATGGTCAACGAGATCAAGCATTGCATTGAGCTTCTTGATGGTTTCCGCGTCAAATGACTTGTTATGGATGTTTCTGCGTGAGAGGATGCGGCTGATGCTTTCTCCAGAGTCTCCAAGGGATTCGAGCTCACCGATGATCTTGTACATTGCCTTGATCATTACGGATGTTCTCTCGCTGATCTCCTCTGCAGAAACAGCATTGAGGAATGTTGCAATCTCGTACTCGATTCTGTCTGAAATTTCCTCGTACTTCACAAGCTTGCCCTTAAGCTCTTCAAACTTATCAGGATCATTTTCATTGATTGCCGCACGAGCATAGCCCAAACCGTTTCTCGAAATCTTTGCAAAATGGATGATTTCCTTGAATGCCTGCTCTGTCGCAAGTTCTGGAGTCGCAAGTGGGCCAGCCTCTATATACTTGAGTCTGAATGCCTTTTCCTCTTTGTTCTCCGGCTCCTTCACAAGTCTTGTAACGATCTTTGCAATAAGATCTGTGAACCATACGAGAATGATGGTGTTGATCAGATTGAAGAGGGTATGGAGCATCGAGAGTCCGTAGAGTACTGATGTTGCGTTGGCTCCCTCCGGGCTATCTACTACAAATCCTTCTGTTGCAGGATTAGGGTAGCCCATCATTTCGATGATCTTTCCTACGAGTCCAAGGAATGGTCTGAACAGGATAAGCGCCCAGATTACACCGAATACATTGAATATGGTGTGGGATAATGCGGCACGTTTTGCTGCTGGATTTCCGACTGATGCTGCGATATTTGCCGTAATTGTCGTTCCGATATTCTCACCGAGAACCATCGCGCAGGCCATAGGGAAGGGGATCCAGCCCATGCTGAGCATGATGAGAGTGATCGCCATTGTTGCTGATGAAGACTGAAGAATAAGGGTCAGGACTGTACCGATTCCAAGGAAGATAAGTACAGACCAGAAGCCGTGTCCGGCCCATTGTCTTACAAATTCAAGAACTTCCGGTGTCTGCTTGAGATCAGGAACCGACTCCTTCATGAACGAGAGTCCGAGGAAAAGGAGGGAGAATCCGACGATCAGTTCACCGATGTTTTTCTTCTGATTCTTCTTCGAATTGGAGAAGAGGAATCCAAGAAGCATCAAAGGAACTGCAAGAATCGAAATGTCAGCCTTGAATCCCAGGAGCGAAACCATCCATGCTGTGATTGTGGTTCCGATATTTGCTCCCATGATAACGCCGATTGCCTAAACTAGAGTAAGGAGTCCGGCATTTACGAAGCTTACGACCATTACGGTTGTAGCTGATGAAGACTGGATCAAAGCGGTAATTCCGACTCCTGTCATCACGCGTTTGAATGGATTGGATGTCATTGCAGAGAGGAATCCTCTGAGCCTGTCACCAGCGGCTTTCTGTAGTCCGGAGCTCATGAGGTTCATTCCGTAAAGGAACATACCCATCGCACCGAACAATGTAAAGAATTGTAAGATACCCATTGATGTTTCAATAATTTTAAATTTCCACAAAAATAATTTCTTTATGTAATCCATACAATCCTCATCAATTAAAATATTGTTAAAATTATATGATTTATGTAATAGAGTAGTGTTTTTGCATAGTTAAGTTAACATAATATACATTGTATAACCGATTTTTCGGGAAGGGGAGACACCGAAAAAAGAAGAAAATTAGTATTAAGTGATTAAAAAAGGGCCCACATCACAACAGTGATGCGAGGCCTGATAATAATTCTTGCTAGATTGGCTACTTCTTATAGTGCCCGAAAGCAGATAGAACTAGAACTTCAATAACTTCATCTTCTTTACTGCCTGAGGTGCTTTCTTGCTCAGTTCCTTAAGGTCCTTCTTCGCGTCGTTGGAAAATACTATTCTATACATTTCAGTCTTCATTAATCATTCGACTAAGGAAGCCATCAACACTCTCCCCTTCCTCCATTCTATGAACCTTACCTTGTTCATACTCCTCAATTCCGCGCCTGATTTTAGCCTCCAAAGTTGTCTGATCAATGAGCGTATCACTTTCTCTCACTGGCACAAGCCTATAACTGCCGTGACTCCTGGATGTAATCACGACATCATTTGTAAGGGCTAAGTCAAAGTATTTACGCTGGTTAGCCCTGAATTCTCTACTGCTTACTACAACCATTTTCATTCTATTTAGTTTTGCAAATATATCATTTTTTCAAATAAAGTACCAAATTGGTACACATTTAAAATTTCTTGAGTTGTAATATCTATAAAAAAGAGATATATTTACACTGTTAAATCGGAATTTGTACGTCCTATGAATACAATATGGATAGTTATGCCTATTCTTATTGCCTTGATGTTCCTTCTAGGCATCGATATCAATAAGAAGGCTTTTACTGATATCGCTCATAATCCTAAGGCTGTGCTGTTAGGCATGGTAGGCCAGATCATCATTCTTCCTATGATAGCTTTTTCGATAGCATGGCTTCTGAAACTTCCTCCTGTATATTTCATGGGACTTGTACTTGTGGCCTGCTGCCCGGGTGGCAGTTCCTCAAATGTCTTTTCCATGCTTGCAAAGGGTGACGTCGCTTTGTCTGTCACTCTGACTGCATTGAGCAGCATAATAACTTTATTCACACTTCCGGTGATAATGGAGTTCGTAACTGCTGCAGTATCTGACATTTCAGGTGTAAGCATTGAACTGCCTGTGGGAAAACTACTTATGCAGAATATCGTATTACTTTTCGTTCCTCTTTTTGCCGGAAGCTTGTTCAAGCACTTTTGCCCCGAACCAGCTGTCAAGGTCAGAAAGGTATTAGGTAAGATAGCCTTTCCTGCTTTGATGACTCTCGCTGCGGTGTTCTTCCTGCAATACAAGAAAGAGATTGCCGAGAATTTTGCGTCTTTGGGGCTGTCAGCGGCAATGCTTATCGTGATTGCAATGGTATGCAGTTCATGCATATCACGAATTGGAAGATTCAGTGATGCAATAAGACGCACACTAGTCATAGAAGTAGGAATGCAGAATGCCGCACAGGCCATTGCAATAGCATCATCTCCTTTCATCTTCAATAGCGGTGAGATGGCTCTTCCGGCTATCTGTTACGCCTTGCTGATGAATGTGATTCTGCTTACATATGTATATTTTATCAGAAGAAAACACAAATAGATATGGCAAAGAAAGAAGGAATCCGTAAACTGTTTGACAATATTGCTCCTGAATACGACAAACTGAATCATATCCTTTCCCTCAATATTGACAAGGGTTGGAGAAAGAAGGCGGTAGGTGAGATTGCAGACATAGACAAGCCGATGAAGATACTTGATGTGGCTTGCGGAACCGCAGACTTTACAATCGAGATCGCCCAGAAGGTCGCCCCAGGAAGCAAAGTAACAGGAGTGGATATATCTGAAGGAATGATGGCCATAGGCAGGGAGAAGATACAGAAAGCTGGTCTCTCTGCAGAATTATCGGTAGCAGATTGTGAAGCACTTCCATACCCGGATGATACATTTGACCGCATATCAGTAGGATTCGGAGTTCGTAATTTTGAACATCTTGAGGTTGGTCTCAGTGAGATGTTCAGGGTACTGGTTCCCGGTGGAAAACTTGTGATTCTTGAATTGTCAGTTCCTTCCAATGCCTTCATACGTTGGTGTTACAAGTTGTATTTCCTGAAGATTCTTCCTGCAATAGGCGGTCTCGTATCAGGAAACCGCAGTGCATATGAATACCTACCTGCATCTGTCCTGCGTTTTCCAGCGCCGGATAAGTTCATGGAAATGATGAAGTCCGCAGGCTTCGCAGTCGTTGAACATACTCCGATGACCTTAGGAATCTGCCGCATGTATGTAGGAAAAAAGGCGGTGCTATGATAAGACACTGGATAGAAGCCATGAGGCTCAGAACGCTTCCTGTAAGCGTTGCGGGAGTGATTGCCGGAACAGGCTGTGCCATTCTGACAGATTCCTTCAATGCTATTCCGGCTCTGTTATGTCTCATATTTGCAATCCTTGCTCAGATTGCAGCCAATTTCGGTAATGAGTATTATGATTTCAAGAACGGGATCGACAAGAAAGGACGTGCCGGATTCCGCAGAGGCGTGACAGAAGGTGAAATCACTCCAAAGGCAATGAAAGCAGCGACATTCATAACGTTGGGAATTGCCGCTGCCGTCGGATGCGTAATGCTGATTTACGGTCCATGGTGGCTCATCATCGTCGGAATTCTGATAATGTGCTTCGCTCTCGCATATAGTACAGGACCATATCCCCTGTCACATCATGGATTGGGTGACATCTCCGTGATAATTTTCTTCGGCATTGTGCCTGTCGTACTGACCTGGTATCTTCAGACATCGTCATGGGAGTCTGTAGATCTTGTCTTAGAAACCTCCGTAACTATCGGACTTCTTGCGAGCAATGTCCTGATGGTCAATAATTACAGGGATATGGAAGACGATGCTGCAGTCGGCAAACGCACAACAGCAGTTATTTTCGGGCGTAGATTCATAAGTACCGTCTATCTGCTGTCTGGTTTTATCGGCATGGCAATCATGACACCGGTTTTTCTACAGTTTCCTATCTGGGCATTGGTTATTCCTCTACTTTACCTCATCCTGCATATAAAGACTTGGGGGCGCCTTAAGCAATCTTCAGGGGCTGCAATAAACCCGCTTTTAGGCAGGACTGCAATAAACTTACTGATTTTCGCTTTGTTTTTCGCAAGCATCTGT
>JAFZGK010000099.1 GCA_017555445.1 Bacteroidales bacterium | reverse complement strand
CCTATGAAATGATCGACAAGAAGAGGAATATCGCTCTTGCGGTCATCAAGAGTAGGGACATTGATCACAATGACACTGAGTCGGTGATAAAGGTCCTCTCTGAAATGGCCTTTTTCAATCTCCTCCTTGATGTTCTTGTTTGTAGCAGCAAGCACTCTCACATCTACGATGATGTCCTTGTCGCTACCCACTCTTGAAAGTTTCTTCTCCTGAAGCACTCTGAGCACCTTTGCCTGGGCTGCAAGAGACATGTCACCGATCTCGTCAAGGAAGAGCGTGCCACCATCGGCCTGTTCGAACTTGCCTTTATGCTGTTTGATGGCAGATGTGAAGGCTCCCTTTTCGTGTCCGAAAAGCTCGCTCTCGATGAGTTCTGACGGGATTGCCGCACAGTTCACCTCAACATAAGGAGCTGCTGAACGGTTACTCTTCTGATGAAGGTTACGGGCTACAAGCTCCTTTCCTGTTCCGTTCGAACCTATGATGAGGACCCTCGCATCCGTAGGTGCGACCTTGTCGATCATGCTCTGCACCTGACAGATTGCAGGTGATTCTCCCACGATCTCCTGTCCGTACACCTTCTTCTTGAGAACCTTTGTCTCCTTCACGAGAGACACCTTCTCTGTCGCATTCTTTATTGTGATCAGGATGCGGTTAAGGTCAAGTGGCTTCTGGATGAAGTCGAACGCTCCTTTCTTAATGCACTCGACAGCCGTATCGATATCTCCATGACCTGATATCATGATGACTGCCGAGTCAATGCCCATCTGCACGAGCCTGTCAAGAACTTCCATTCCATCCATCCCCGGCATCTTGATGTCACAGAAAATGACGCTGTAACGTTCCTTTTCCACCATTTCACAGCCCTGCTGGCCGTTTTCAGCCACTTCCACATCATAGCCTTCATCTGCAAGAATCTCTTTGAGGGAGTTGCGGATTGACCTTTCGTCGTCAATGATCAAAATCTTCATATATAGCGAATTACGTTATTTTTACCCTTTGTTGTCGCGCGACACTCCACGCGGTCAGACACCGCTTTGGAACGCCTTTACAAATATCGACATTTTTGGGAGTTTACACAATATTTTATAATTTTGTCTGATTTTACATAGACGTGTACATCATGCATATACCTGACATAATCATAGCCATCGACGGCTATTCTTCCACAGGAAAAAGCTCCTTTGCAAAAATCATAGCAAACGAGTTTTCTTTTCTGTATCTTGACTCCGGAGCACTATACAGAGGTGTGACTTTGTTCGCAATCGAGCAGGGCTTCATCAGCGACGACTGCACCATCGATGTTCCCGGACTTGAGAAAGCTCTCGAAAACCTTGACCTGCACTTCGGCGAAGGCGGCACTTACATCGGAGAGAGATGTATTGAAAAGGAAATCAGATCCCTGGCTGTGGCAGGTAAGGTAAGCCCTATCGCCACCGTGGCTCAGGTTCGCAATTTCGTAGACAGGAAGCTCAGGGAATTCGGAAGCAAGAAGAGGATCGTAATGGATGGTCGTGACATCGGAACAACTGTATTCCCTCAGGCGGAGCTCAAGATATTCATGACTGCCGACCCTATGGTCAGGGCTCAGAGAAGAGCTGCCGAGATGCCTGGTGCAAGCATAGAGGATGTACTCAAGAATCTTGAGGAAAGAGACTATATCGATTCTCACAGAGAGGTATCACCTCTTACACAAGCTGCAGATGCGGTCGTCCTCGACAATTCATACATGACCATGCAGGATCAGGTGGAGTGGCTCAAAGCTCTCATTTCCGAGCGCTTCGGAGTAAACGAATAATCCTTTGACGTTATGCTGACCGTTGATATAGACAAGAATTCCGGATTCTGTGCCGGAGTGATCAGAGCAATAAGCAGAGCTGAGGAATTCCTGAAAGTGAATGATGGAGCTTCAGAAGACGGAAAGAGGCTGTTTTCTCTCGGTGCCATTGTACATAATGATGCCGAGTTGTCACGTCTGGTAAGTCAAGGCCTCGTCACTATCGACAAAGAAGACCTCGAGGACATGCCGAAGGTCGAAGGAGAGGTGCTTCTTATCCGTGCTCATGGCGAGCCTCCGAAGACTTATGAGAAGGCCAGCGCCCTGGGATTTGAAATAATCGACTGCACATGTCCTGTGGTTCTTAAGCTTCAGCAGAGAATCAAGGAGGCATATGACAAGCAGATGGCTGACGGACATGGTCAGATCATCATCTTCGGAAAGATCGGTCATGCAGAGGTGCTTGGTCTGCTCGGACAGACAGAAGACACAGCCGTCGTAGTGGAAAGCATAGCTATGCTTGACAAGCTTGTGGAAGATGGAGTGATCAGACTTGATATCCCTACAGAAGTATTCAGTCAGACAACAAAGAGTCCGGCAGAGTACTGCGGCATGTGTGCCAAGCTTGAAGAGGACATGGCTCACTATAATGAACTTTCCATCGAAAGATTCAAGGGACGCGGACTGCTTTCAGTTCATGATACAATCTGCTCTCAGGTGGCTACACGCCATGAAAAGCTCTCAAGATTCGCTCTTGAGCATGACATCATAGTATTCGTGTCCGGCAAGGCAAGTTCCAACGGAAAGGTCCTTTGCGAGCTCTGCAAGTCGCTGAACATCAGAACGTACCATATCGATTCCACCAGCGAGATCAAGAGAGAGTGGTTCAGGGCGGATGACAAAGTCGGCGTATGCGGCGCAACTTCGACTCCGAAATGGCTTCTTGAAGAGGTTGCCGAGCACATCTCAGACTTCAACAAGTACGTGCCTGAATGGGAGGAAGAATATGGCGAAAAGGCTGAGAATCAGGATGGAAATGAGTAAAAATTTGCTTAGCTGAGGACAATTTTATATTTTTGCAGCCGATTTTTGGAGAAGGAGATTCCAGAAGAATGGGAAGATCCTTGAAAAGACGAATATAAATAATTAAATAACAATATTTTATGGCAACAACAGCTGATTTCAAGAACGGACTTTATCTTAACTACAACGGTAAGCCATGCCAGATCGTATGGTTCCAGCATGTAAAGCCAGGTAAGGGTCCAGCTTTCGTAAAGACCAAGCTCAGAAACCTTGAGAACGGTCGTATCCTCGAGAACACTTTTACTGCAGGTGCAAAGATCGAGACTATCAACGTGGAGAGAAGACCTTACCAGTTCCTTTACAAGGATGAGGACGGTTTCAACTTCATGCACGAAGAGACCTATGAGCAGATTCACCTTGATACAGACCTCGTTGACAACGCAGACCTCATGAAGGAGGGTCAGCATGTCGAGATGATGTTCCTCGCTGACGAGGAGCGCTGCCTCACTTGCGAGCTCCCTACTTATGTTGAGCTCGAGGTTACCTACACCGAGCCTGCTGTAAAGGGTGATACAGCTTCTACTAACGCTCAGAAGGAGGTTACTCTTGAGACTGGTGCTATCATCATGGCTCCGCTCTTCATCAACATCGGTGAGAGAATCCGCGTAAACACTACTGACCGTTCATACGGCGAGCGTGTGAAGTAAGGATTACACAACAATATAAGACCGCAAACGAGAAGACATCTTGTTTGCGGTCTTTTTATTTTCTGGAGCCAATGACGCATGATTACAGCCTTCGCTGTTTTATTGCATCAACGGATTATTCCTCTTTCGGCTGCTCGTTTTCAGCAGCATGCTCGGCAGCGGTGTTGATGCGCTGCGGGCCACCCTTTTCGGCGCGGAGGAAGGCTGAAGAACGCTTGAGGACGAAATTCGATCCAAGATATTTGGTGCGGACCTCGTCATCTGCAGCAAGTGCCTCAGGAGTACCGCTCTGAAGGATTGATCCTTCATAAAGGAGATATGCTCTGTCGATGATGGCAAGGGTCTCGCCCACATTGTGGTCAGTGATGATCACACCGATATTCTTGTACTTGAGCTTTGCAATGATATACTGGATGTCCTCCACCGCGATAGGGTCGACACCTGCGAACGGCTCGTCAAGAAGGATGAACTTAGGGTCGATCGCGAGGGCACGGGCAATCTCACAACGGCGGCGCTCACCTCCGGAAAGCTGGATTCCCTTGCTCTTGCGTACCTTATGGAGATTGAACTCATCGAGAAGATCCTCAAGACGCTGAAGTCTTTCCTCCTTGGTGAACTGCTTCGACATCTCCATCACTGAGAGAATATTGTCTTCCACAGTCATATGACGGAAAACAGATGCCTCCTGCGCAAGGTAACCTACGCCCTTCTGAGCCCTCTTGAACATAGGAAGACCTGTAATCTCTTCATCATCAAGGAAAATCCTTCCGTTATTAGGAGTGATAAGTCCTGTGATCATATAGAAGCTTGTGGTCTTTCCGGCTCCATTAGGACCGAGGAAGCCCACGATCTCTCCCTGCTCCACCTCCATGGACACGCCCTTCACGACTGTCCTGGGGCCATATTTCTTTACTAAGTTTTCGCAACGAAGTTTCATATTCCTTTCCTTTTGCCCTTCGGCATCATTTACTTTATATCAAGCTCGAGATCCTTCACAAGATTCTTGACCTGCTCGTTTTCTGCCATGAGTTCCTTTGCCTGGTCGCTCGGCATATATATCTTTCTTTGCTGAGGCGCATCATCCGGAGCCACATCCACACGAAGATATACCTTCATCGAGCCTACAATTCTGCGGAAAGTACCTTCCAGCTCATGCAGGAGCTTTGCCTCCACCCATTCCTTCTGAGCCAGATTCACCACCTTGAATACAACCATCTTTGAGTCATCATTTCCGTTGATGAGGATGCTTGTTGTGCTGAGCATGCTCGCAAGACGAGGCTTGTCCGTGTACTCGGCAGCAAGTTCAGGCCATTTTGCCTTTATCACCTCATCGGATGGTGCCGGAGCTTCCTTAGTCTCAGCAGGTGCCGGAGCCTGCTTCGGATCCTCCATCATCGCCTTCATTGAAAGTGACGGGCGCGCTGCTCTTGTACGGCGTTCACGAGGCTGCTGTTCCTCGTCAGCAGGGGCAGGGGCCGGTGCGGAAGGTTCTGCAGCAGGGGCAGGTGCTGACGCTGCAACAGGGGTCACCGGAGCTGCTGCCGGTGTAGGAGCTGGAGCAACAGCCGGAGCTGGAGCAGCTACCGGACTGTCAGATGGTTTCGCCAGCAGGAAGCTGAGCTTCATGAGAGCGAACTCAATATGCAGTCTCGGGTTCACGCTCGCCCTATAGCCGGACTCGCACTGCGTGGTCACACTGAGAGCCTCATAGAGGAACTGGAGAGGGCATCTGTCTGCCTGCTCCTTATATTTGATCTTCAAAGATTCAGGAAGTTCGAGCAATGCTCCCAGTCCTCCGCTCTTGCTCACTATCAGGTCGCGGAGATGCGAAGAAAGAGCCGCTACGAAATGAAGGGCATTGAATCCCTTGGTCAATATTTCATCGAATATCAGCAGTGATGACGGATAATCTCCTTTAAGGAAGTTGTCCACAAGAGCAAAGCTGTATTCATAATCCAGCACATTGAGGTTGCGCAGGACATCCTGATATTTTACGTCTGTACCGCAGAATGCGACTGTCTGGTCAAAGATGGTGAGCGCATCACGCATCGCACCGTCGGCCTTATGAGCTACAACATGCAAGGATTCGTCATCGATTGTGACGCCTTCACTTGATGCTACCATACGGAGATTCTTCACGATGTTCTCTACAGTGATCCTGTTGAAATCATATGTCTGACAACGGGAAAGGATAGTAGGAAGGATCTTGTGCTTTTCAGTTGTGGCAAGAATGAAGATGGCATGCGCAGGTGGCTCCTCGAGCGTCTTGAGGAAGGCATTGAATGCAGCCTGGGAAAGCATATGGACCTCGTCGATGATATATACGCTGTATCTGCCGACCTGAGGAGGTATGCGCACCTGGTCCATGAGGGTCTTGATGTCCTCGACACCGTTATTGGATGCTGCGTCGAGCTCATGGATACAGTAAGAACGTCCTTCTGCGAATGACATGCAAGACTCACACTTGCCACAAGGCTCCATCTGGTCTGAAGGGTCCGAGCAGTTTATCATCTTTGCGAAGATACGCGCTGTGGTGGTCTTGCCGACTCCTCGCGGACCGCAGAAGAGATATGCATGCGCAAGCTGACCTCTCAATATCGAATTCTTGAGGGTCTGAGCTATGTTGTCCTGACCGATGAGGGTCCCGAAGGAATCCGGTCTGTACTTTCTTGCTGAAACTATATATTGGCTCATAATTCTGTTTAGTCAACTTACAAAGATAGTAAAGATTCCTCGACTTCATATTAATTTTATACCTTTGTAGAAATTTAATAAGCATATGAAAAGAATTATGATATCATTGGTAGCGGCAATGCTGCCTTTCCTTGCAGGAGCACAGGCTCAGATCGACACTAAGAAGATGAAGATCGCGGATTTCCCTGAAAAGGTGACCAAGGTAGTGCTCACTGACAACGAGTTCTTCAACCTCGTTCTTCAAGATGAGGTTGCGGCGACATGGAGAGTATCACCTTATGAATTCTGCACACTTGAAGAATTCGAATCACTCAAGACTGATGAGAGTTTCTATTTCCTCATAACCACAAAGGACCAGTTCAGACGCGAGGCTGCTCCTGGCATACAGTTCATGTCCCTCCTCAAGGGAGGACCTAAGGCATCGAACGGCATAGGAGAGATGCTGGAGGTGGCATCCATGCCTATCGCATCGGCAGAGGATCCTTCAGGAAGAGAGTTCGCATTCATGCCGGCCTTCCTTGACATAATCCAGGAACACGCACTCATGTCCATCGAAAGCGACATCGTAGGCTATGCAGGTCTCACCAACCATACAGACAATATCAAGAACTGCAAAGGCATGAGGATAGTCTTCGCTGAAGGCGACATGAGCAGTCAGATCACAAAGGAGGTGGAGAACGAATACTTCGACAAGGACCTCCATGTGATTGATGACGAAGATGCAGAGAAGTTCATCGCCAATGTGGTTCCGAATACGCTTGTAAGCCTTGTAGTTGCTCCTGCAGCTGCAACCACAGGATCATACTGCTACAAGATGCTGATAGACTCTGAGACTCACAAGCTCTTCTATTTCAGACGTCACAAGATCACAAAGAAGGACGGAGCAGGATTCCTTGCAGAGGACATAAAGAAGATTTCATCACATAGATAATGATAAGCGGAAAAGCGGATTGCGGATTGCAGTATGCCGTGAGAAAAAGCGGCTCTGCCGTGGCATATTGCGCCTTGAGCATAAGGTGTGGAACCAGGGATGAGAAGGGCTGGCATAGCGGCATAGCCCATTTCATCGAGCACACCATATTCAAGGGAACAAAGCGTAGAAGCGCATCTGTGATAAACGGCTACCTCGACCGTCTCGGAGGCGAGCTCAACGCATTCACCACCAAGGAGGAAATCGTCTTCCATGCGACCGTGCTTAAGGAAGATCTGAGCAAGGCATCCGACCTGCTGATGGAACTGGCAACCTGCGCAACCTTCCCGGAACACGAGATCGAGACTGAGAAAGGTGTGGTGATCGACGAGATCCATTCCTACAAGGACACTCCATCAGAAGACATATATGACCGATTTGAGGAGATGCTGTTCGAGGGTCATCCGCTCAGCGGAAAGATTCTGGGAACCGTTGCTTCCGTGAAAAGGATCACCAGCGATGAGCTCAGAAAGTTTGCAGCAGAGAAGTTCGTGCCGGAAAAGATGGCATTCACCGTGGTTGCTGACATCGATGAAGAGAAGATGAAGAAGGATGTGCTCAAACTTGCAGGAAAATATTTCGGCACATCACAGCAAGCTCAGACGGAAGAAGACGCATCAGCAGAAAAGGGAATATGCCAGCCAACAGGAGAAGGATATTTCATCCCTGCAGCAGTACCGTTCGACAAGACTCTCAACAAGAGGAACCATCAGGCAAACTGCATCATAGGAGGGCTTGCACCGTCGCTTTACCAGGAAAGGGAACGACTTGCTACAGTGCTGCTGTGCAACATTCTGGGAGGACCGGCAACAAATTCCATATTGAATTCTGTGCTACGTGAAAAGAACGGATGGGTATACGCAGTCGAATGCAGCTACACCCAGTACAGCGACACTGGGATGGTGGCTATCAGCCTGGGATGCGACAAGGACAATCTTGACAAGTGTCTGAACGCAATAACAAAGGAGATTGCCAAGCTGCAGAATGAGCCTCTGTCCGAGCGCAGACTCAAGGCTGCGAAGAAACAGCTTCTTGGACAGCTTGCAATAAGCAGTGACAACGGAGAGACCCAGTGTCTTTCAATGGGAAAGGGACTTATCGCCTACGGCAAGGTCAGCGGAAGCAAGGATAACAGGGCACTGGTCGATGCGATCACTGCAGAGGACGTGCAGAGGATGGCTCAGACGATCTTTGCTTCGGAAAGACTTTCAAAACTGATATACATATAATCGTTTTCAGGAAATGGAGAGGATATACGAATACATAAAGCAGCATGCAACTCAGCAGAGCGAAGCTCTCACATGGGTGGAAAAGCAGACACATATAAGGACCAATCATGCCCGCATGCTTTCCGGTTCTGCACAGGGTCAGTTCATGAGGATGCTTGTTCAGATGAGCGGAGCGCGACGCATACTTGAGCTCGGCACCTTTACCGGCTATTCTGCGATTTGCATGGCGGCGGCATTGCCTGAAGACGGACATCTGGACACGCTTGAACTTAATGACGAGCTGGAAGACCTCATCCTTGAGGGATTTGACCGAGCCGGTCTGTCTGACAAGATATCCTTGCACATTGGCGACTGCAAGGAGACCTTGAAGCGCATGCGTGCAGAAATGGGAATTGAAAGCGGAGAAGTGTCTTCCGACCTGCTTTATGACGTAGTCTATATAGACGCAAACAAACGTGAATATCCTGAATATTATGAGCTTGTATTCGACATGGTGCGCCCGGGAGGACTTATTCTCGGAGACAATGTCATCTGGGACGGAAAGGTCTGTCAGGACCCTATGCCTCAGGACAAGCAGACCCTCGGCATCGCACGATTCAACGACATGGTAAGCGAGGATCCTCGCGTGGAATCAGTCATTCTTCCGATGCGTGACGGACTCAATGTTATCCGCAAGAAATAAAGATCATGGGAAAGAGCCGTTTCAATACAAATTTCTTCGAGACCTACGCCAAGGGACTTCTTGTAAGCCTGCTCGGCAAGGATTATGACGGTCTTGTCAACATAGACCGTCCTGATCTTCAGATGCCTGACCACAGCCTCGGCATTGAAGTGACAAGAGCTCTTGAAGAGAACAAGACTGCGGCTCTAAGCATGCTCAAGGACATTGCAGGCATAGACCAGGATATTGTTGACACTGGTTATACTTATGGCTACGGATTAAGTGACGATGACCTTCATGTCGGTAATATAGAGTACGAATACTGGAGCCTTGCACAGCCACTCAAACGCATCATTGCCAGCAAGATAGAAAAAGTCGGAAGCGGATTCTACGGAGATTTCAACCGCTATGGCCTCTTTGTCTTCTGCAAATATGACCTCAGTACCGAGGACGTCAGGATGCTGATCGGTTATGCCCGCGACCTCCAACGTCATCTGGACATCCGCTACAGCGAAATGTATCTTGCACAGGCAGACAGATTCTATCTCTGCGATCTGACTGTACCAAGCCGCATCGCACCGCAAACGGCCGAAAGCATCGCTCCCGGCCGTTCGTTCAAGGTTTATGAAATTTCTCCAGAGCTGCGTCGCTCCCTTTTCCTCAACACTCTACGCAACAGTTATCCTGCTACTCTCGCGTAATGCGGGCTCCAAGTGCGTTAAGTCTCTGATCTATATCTTCGTAGCCTCGATCTATCTGATCGATGTTGCTTATCACGCTTGTACCCTTTGCAGACATGGCTGCGATAAGAAGTGCGATACCTGCACGGATATCAGGAGATGACATCTTGCCGGCACGGAGCTGATAGTTGTGGTCATGTCCGATCACCACTGCCCTATGAGGGTCGCAAAGGATGATCTGGGCACCCATATCGATGAGCTTGTCGACAAAGAAGAGACGGCTCTCGAACATCTTCTGATGAATGAGCACACTACCCTTGCACTGAGTGGCAGTCACGAGCATCACGCTGAGAAGGTCTGGTGAGATTCCCGGCCATGGAGCATCCGCCACATTCAGGATGGATCCGTCAAGGAAGGAGTCGATGACATAGCTTTCCTGTTCAGGAATATAGATGTCGTCACCTCTGCGTTCGAGGTTGACACCAAGTCTGCGGAAAGCCTCCGGTATCATTCCCAATTCATCATAGGCGACATCCTTGATAGTGATCGAACTCTGGCACATTGCTGCAAGAGCGATGAAGGATCCGATCTCGATCATGTCAGGAAGAATCACATGCTCCGTTCCTCCAAGTGACTCCACACCTGTGATAGTCAAGAGATTGGAACCGATTCCTTCAATCTTCGCACCCATACGGACGAGCATCTTGCATAGCTGCTGGAGATATGGTTCGCAGGCTGCATTATAGATTGTGGTCACACCCTTTGCAAGGGTTGCAGCCATCACTATATTTGCTGTACCGGTCACTGAAGCTTCGTCAAGAAGCATGTATTTTCCTTCCAGCTGGCGACCCTCAGGAACATGAAGATGGAATGCCTTCATATCTGCATCATACTCCTGGGCAGCACCCAGATTCATGAATCCGAGGATATGGGTATCCACCCTGCGTCGACCGATCTGATCTCCGCCCGGCTTAGGGAAATATGCCTTGCCGAATCTTGCGAGAAGCGGTCCTACAACCATCACAGAACCACGGAGCTTTGCACATTTCGCCACGAAGTCCGCACTTATGATATAGGCGGAATCAATCTCGTCTGCCTTGAAGGTGTAGACACCTTTCTCATGACGCGTCACCTTCACACCCATGCTCTCAAGAAGCAGGATAAGGTTCTTGATGTCCAGGATCTCAGGAATATTCGAAACCTTCACCTCTTCCTTGGTAAGAAGCACGGCACTGATTATCTGCAGGGCCTCGTTCTTCGCACCCTGAGGTCTGATTGTTCCGCTGAGCTTATGCCCGCCTTCAACTATAAATGAACTCATTCGTAAAAAGTTTTGATTTATTTATTCTTCCAACCGCAGTGCTGGAGGAACCACTGGATGTCAGCTTCCTTGAGACCCTGCTTCTTGAGGATTTCCGGAAGGGCATTGTAGTTTTTCATGAAGGCATCGACCAGAGCCGGAGCATTCATATGATCGTAAAGAATAGCTTCGTTTATTGTTCCCATCATAGCGAGATCGTCGATCGGGTCTGCACCTGTGCGGAACTTGAGAGCTTCGATGCTGCGTGCCATTCTGCGTGAAAGACCCACGAATCCCTCTGCAAGTACCGGTGCATCAGAAGCGTATGTAATCTTTATTGTCTTGAGAGCTGCGCAATCATCCACAGGAATGTCAATGACAAATGAAAGTCCTTCAGCAAGGTATTCGTAACCTACCTGGAGGCCGTTTACGGTAACCTCTACAGGAGCTGCGCTTGCAACTACCTTCACCTTGAATCTGCGCTCAGCCGGCATTCCTTCGTAACTTCCCTCACGTGGTGAAATGGTCACGGTCTGGACAGCACCGTCCCATGAATTGGAAATCGATGTAAACGCATGTTCTGTAGCGTAGTTCTTATCATTTCCTGCATCTTCATACATTCGGAACGAACCTTCAGCTCCAGGGAAGACTGTAACTGTCACATCCTCCGCATTGCCGTCGAGATTGTCCACCTCATCCCCATAGAACGGAAGGACAGAACCGGCCTTGATGTAGATACCATATTCATCAAGGGCGAAATGACGCTTCACAACAGCACCGCCCTGAAGCATAGTACCTGTATGAAGCTCGTACCACTGACCTTCAGGAAGCCATACATCCACTGAAGCATAGCCGTCTGTTGCCGGCGAAGTCACAGGCGCGATGAGCATATCGTCACCGAACATGTACTGGCTGCGGAAGCTGTATGCCTGAGGAGCTTCAGGATAGTCATAATACATAGGACGGCAGAGAGAAAGGCCTTCGTCATATCCCTTGCGGGCCATTGTATAGATGTACGGAGCCATCTCATAACGCTGACGCACTGTCTGGCGGATTACATCGGTGTACTCTGATGTGAAGACCCAAGGTTCCTTGTTAAGAGCTCCGTTCTTCGAACTGTGAGTACGCATTACAGGACTGAAGCCGCCATACTGCAGCCATCTTGTATACATTTCAGGATCGATGCTGTCACCGAGGTGACCGCCGATATCATGGCTCCAATAGCCATAGAGAACGTTCGATGCTGTCGAAGTGAAGTATGGCTGGAACTCAAGGGATGTCCATGAAATGGTGGCATCACCCGAGAATCCGATCTGATAACGGTGGTTGCCGAGTCCTCCCCATCTGTGATAGAGAAGCGGACGCTTGTCGCCGTTGCGCTCCATGTCAGTGAAGAAGGCATAGTTGATCCACCATGTATTGTGGAGCTTTTCGAGCTTTGTATCAAAGATATGCTGCTGCCAGTCGAGCCACCAGAAATCCACTCCCTCCTTCTGCATCGGATGGAGCACCTGCTCGAACATATTGGTCATGAACTTCTTGTCTGAGTTGACCCACTCGATACGGCTCTTATCCGAAGCATCTCTTCCGAGGCTCTTTGACAAAGCAGGATAGCTTGCCTCGTAGTGGTCGAAACCTTCTGCAGGGTGGAGGTTCACTGTCACCTTAAGGTCGTTTTCCTTGAGGTAGCCCATGAATTTCTGAGGATCAGGGAAAAGACTTCTGTTCCATGTCCATCCTGTCCATCCGCCACGACCCGGATCGGTATAATGCCAGTCCATGTCGATCACAAGTACATCGAGAGGAATATCATAAGCATGGAACTTGTCAACCAATGTCCTGAGTTCCCTGTCTGTGTATGCCCAATAGCGCGACCACCAGTAGCCGAAAGTGAAACGTGGAGGAAGAGGCATCTTGCCTGCAAAGACAGTGAAGTCCTTGAGAGCTGCCTTGTAATCATGTCCGTAAGCCATGAAATACCAGTCCTGGCATTCCCCTTCAGGTCTCTCTGTCACCCATGCCCAGTCAGAGTCATCGAAAAGAAGGTTCTCGGACTCATCGATGAGTGTCCAACCGTCCTTTGCAAGGACTCCGTCCTCGAACTGACGATGCTCTCCCTGCTTCATATCCTGAACCCATGTCTGAGTCTGGAGATCGCCCTCAAGACCGTCAAGGGTACGGAAAGTACCTTTAAGGTTCTCCTTCTGCTTCATTCCAGGCTTCCATGTAAAGAAACCGTCTGCAGCCTTGATGGTAAGGTTGTCAGCAGTAAGCTTGCCTGAGTTCATCTTATAAGTAAGAGTCATCTTCGATGTGGTCACTTCCACATTCTTTCCTCTTTTCCTCACCTTGTAATCCACCTGAGGATAGCCTCTCTCAGATGCCACGAACGAGGCATTGTCTGTAAACTTTCCTTCAGGCTGCCACTCAAGTCTGATGACACCGTCAGTCACGACAGTGAATCGCACCTGAGCGTCCTCATAAGCCACATTATTCTGTGCTGACGCAAGAAGGGCGACAAACATCGCCACAGCTGTCAGCAGGATTCTCATAGTTCTCATGATATAAAGATTAAATATGCTCCACTTCAGGGTGAAGTTCCACGTCAAACTTCTTCTTCACCGAATCGATTATACGTCTTTCGAGACCGATGATCTCCTCAGGATATGCTTCACCTGTGTAATTCACAATAACGAGCGGCTGCTTGTCATAAACGGCAGCACCTCCGCTGCGACGGCCTTTCCATCCGCACTGCTCGATCATCCATGCTGCAGGCACCTTCACGGTTCCGTCAGGGAGATCATAGTGAGGAACCTTATAGTCGGCTCCCAGCTCGGCCTTTGCTGCTGCCTCGATACGGGCGAAGTGCTCGGCGCTGATGACAGGATTCTTGAAGAAACTGCCTGCGCTTCCCATCACGGACGGCTCAGGAAGCTTCTCCTTGCGGATCCTGACAATCACCTTACGGATAAGGGCCGGGCTCAATTCTGCTCCACGCGCATCCTGAGCCTCCTTTACTGCTGCATCGAGATGACCATAGTCAAGTTTAGGCTGCGGTGTGCGGGAAAGGGCAAAGACAACATGAGTCACGATGTAGCGGCCCTTGATCTCAGAATCCTTGAAGACCGAGTCCCTGTAGCCGTATTCACATTCCTCGACATCGAAATTCACGAACTCCTCCTCGACAGTATCATAGCAATATACCTTACGGATGACATCCTTCACTTCAACGCCATACGCACCTATATTCTGCACTGCAGAAGCACCCACCTCACCAGGAATATGCGAGAGGTTCTCCACGCCCCACAGGCCTTCCTTCGCCGCCCAATCGCAGAAATCATCGAAAATCACACCAGCTCCCACAGAGACCAGAACAGGATCAGAAGATTCCTCTTCGTCCAGAATTTCAATGAAATCGATCTTGGAGTGGAGGACAGTACCCTTGAAGTCGTCAGTGAACAGAAGATTGCTGCCGCCACCGATATGAAGTACCGGGCGGGCAAGTTCTTCAAACTCTATATCCACAAGATCCGCCACTGAATCATATTCCATGAAACAGCGCGCCTTCACCTTCATTCCGAAGGTGTTCATCTTCGTAAGATCCTGATAATAAGATGTATTGATCATGTGTCAGACGGGATTAACGAACCTTTTTTCCGAGATAATAGGTCTCCCAGGCATCCTTAGCATAGCCGTTGCCGAGCACCTGGAATGTCGAAGCGGATGAACCTACAACTTCCTTTCCGCAATAGTATGCATCAAAGGCATCCTTGGCATAACCGTCCGAAAGCACCTTGAATCCGGAAGTCGAAGCTTCTATCTCCTTACCGAAATAATATACATCGAACGAATCCATGGCATATCCGTCAGAGAGGGCCTTGAACCTCGATGGATTGTTGGTAAGTTTCCTGCCATTATAATACACACGGCTGTTGTCCTTTGCGTAACCCCATCCGAGGTCCTTGAAAGAATGTACCGAAGCATTGCTTACTATGACGCCATTGAAATATACCTTGGTTCCGATGACCTCATATCCTCTTTCATGAGGCGGCACCGGATTGTGGTCCGGATGGCCGTGGCCTTGGCCATAACCAGGCTGTCCCGGCTGTCCATGATGGCCGGAACCTGGATTCTGACCGGCTCCTTGGCCGAATATTCCAGCAAGGATGTCACCCAAATCGAAGTCACCTCCGGACGGCGGGACAGGAGGAGCAGAATTCTTGAGCCTGAAACTCCTGGCGTCCACCAGAGGAAGTAACTTTCCCTCCAGCCATACGTTTTCATTGTCCTTGGCATAACCGTATCCAAGGTCCTGAAGCGTATGGGGATCGGCTTCGTGCAGGATCATATTGTTGTAGTATACCTTGCCGTTCATGATCCTGTATCCACCCGTATTCTGGGCGAATACAGCCACAGCACTCATCATGAGCACTGCGACTGCAATCCATCTTGAAAGAACTTTCATGGTATATGAATTAACCTATTTCTGCACCATTGCAAAGAGTCTCCTGAGGAGTGATGAATCTCATCTTACCGTCATTCTGACGAGCCATGAGAATCATGCCCTTAGACTCGATGCCGCGGATCTTGCGAGGAGCAAGATTTGCGAGAATACAGATCTGCTTGCCGACCATATCCTCTGGAGAATACTGCTCGGCGATTCCTGAAACGATGACTCTCTTGTCGATACCTGTATCGATTGTAAGCTTAAGAAGCTTGTCAGTCTTAGGAACACGCTCCGCCTCAAGAACTGTAGCGGTACGGATATCCATCTTACCGAAATCATCGAAAGTGCACTCTTCCTTCTGCGGAGTTACCACAGCTGCCTCAGCAGCCTTTGCAGCAGCCTCACGCTCAGCACGGATAGTCTCAAGACGAGCGATCTGAGCATCTACAACCTCGTCCTCGATCTTGGCAAAGAGGAGAGTTGCAGGGTTGAGCTGATGACCTGCAGGGAGAAGCGACGCCTTTCCGAGATCGTCCCATGAAAGTGTGATTCCGTCGTATGCAACACCAGTATGAAGAGCCGCGCCCTCTGATGCTGTATAGATATTCTCGCTTACTGAACCCTCCTCACCTGCACGGTGGTCAGCACCCGCCTGGATGCCTATATTGAGGATACCGCGGAGCTTCTCTGCCGAGAACGGAAGGAACGGTTCGAATGCCACTGCAAGGGATGCACAGATCTGGAGAGACACGTTCAGGATCGAAGCGGTTCTGTCCATATCTGTCTTTGCCACCTTCCAAGGCTCTGTATCTGTAAGGTACTTGTTACCGAGGCGTGCGATGTTCATTGCCTCCTTGAGAGCCTCTCGGAACTTGTATCCGTCGAGGTAACGCTGCATCTCCTCCTTGAGAGGCTGGATCTGAGCAAGTGTCTCAGCATCGATTGCCTCAGGCTTGAGATCAGCAGGAACCTTACCCTCGAAATACTTGTGTGTGAGGACTACCGCACGGTTCACGAAGTTACCGAGAATAGCTACTAGCTCGCTGTTGTTGCGTGCCTGGAAATCCTTCCATGAGAAGTCATTGTCCTTTGTCTCTGGAGCATTTGCTGTAAGAACGTAACGAAGCACGTCCTCCTGGCCAGGGAACTGCTCGAGATACTCGTGAAGCCATACTGCCCATCCACGTGATGTCGAGATCTTGTCGCCCTCGAGGTTGAGGAACTCGTTTGCAGGGACATTGTCTGGAAGAATGTAGTTTCCGTCCGCTTTGAGCATTGAAGGGAATACGATGCAATGGAACACGATGTTATCCTTGCCGATGAAGTGAACGAGCTTTGTATCCTCGCTCTTCCACCACTTCTCCCAGCTCTGAGGAAGGAGCTCCTGAGTGTTCGAGATATAACCGATAGGCGCATCGAACCATACATAGAGAACCTTGCCCTCCGAACCCTCTACAGGCACAGGAACACCCCAGTTGAGGTCGCGGCTCACCGCACGCGGCTGAAGACCGCCGTCGATCCAGCTCTTGCACTGACCGTAAACATTGCTTCTCCACTCCTTGTGTCCGTCAAGAATCCACTCTGAAAGCCAGCTTTCATACTGGTCGAGCGGGAGATACCAGTGCTTGGTCTCCTTCTTCACGAGCTCGCCGCCGCTGAGAGCAGACTTAGGGTTGATGAGTTCATCAGGGCTGAGTGTGGCACCACACTTCTCGCACTGGTCACCATAAGCACCCTCTGCGCCGCAACGAGGACATGTACCTGTAATGTAACGGTCTGCGAGGAATGTCTTTGCCTCCTCATCATAGTACTGCTCGCTTACCTTCTCGATGAACTTGCCCTCGTCATATAGCTTCTTGAAGAAATCAGCTGCATTCTTATGGTGAGTCTTGGATGAAGTTCTCGAATAGATATCAAAGTTGATTCCAAGACCTGTGAATGAATCCTTGATGATCTTGTGATATCTGTCCACGATGTCCTGAGGTGTACATCCTTCCTTCTGTGCCTTGATGGTGATAGGCACTCCGTGCTCATCCGATCCGCAGACATAAAGCACATCCTCTCCCCTCATTCTCTGGTACCTCACATAGATATCTGCAGGTACATACACACCGGCAAGATGACCGATATGGACAGGACCGTTGGCGTATGGAAGCGCACAGGTCACAAGAGTTCTGTTGAATTTCTTTTCCATTATAGTTATAGTTTTATATATTTTTCAAGTTACACTCGTCCCAGTTCATTGTTCAGACGTGCCTTTATCCGGTTGTAGTTTCCCATCTCCTCCAATATCTCCATCTGCCTGTCCGGATCCTCTGCAGTTGCAAGCTCTGCTGTCAGATCCTTCAGGATGAGCTCCACCTTCTTGCACTGATAGGTCATCAGCGTCTTTGGAATATATTGCACAAGACGGGTCATCACCGAAGTAAGCGACTGCTCATAATTCTTTACCGTGATCTGGTACTTCTCGATCAGAATATCCTTGGACACTTCCGCAATCTGCGGGTCCATGCTGTTCATCAGACGCGTCTGGATCTGCTGCTGGCTGAGCCCCTCGTCATATAGTCTGAAATATTCGTCATATACAACCCTGTAGGCTGTATTCATGAAAGACGCATCATCATCTGCCAGAATTCCGTCAATGAACTCTGCCACAGTATATGTCTCACCTTCGGTATAGAACTTAGAGTCCTTGTCAAATTGCAGAGGCGAGCATCCCTCCTCAAGAATGAACTTCAGAAGGTCACGTTCGCATGGTGCGAGATACGGCTCCTCGATACCGTTCACAGACGGCTCCACTAGCGGAAGCATCTGGTCAGCCAACGGATAGTCATCGTACCCCGGAGGCGGTATCTCCCCTGAAGGGGCATCTGTGTCAACATACCTGCTCTGAGATCTCGAAGCCGCCTCCTTCTGACGCTCAAGCTGCTTCTGCTCCGAGAGAATCATGTCAGTCCTCGAACGGCCTACACGCTCCGCCAGGATCTGTTCGTCTATATCGAATTTCGCTGCAATCGTCTGCACATACACAGCCCTGACCACCGCATCAGGGATGAGCGAGATGGTATCCGCCATATCATTGATGAGCCCGGCCCTCTTTATAGGGTCTCCACCAGTCTCTTCAAGAAGAAGATCCGACTTGAATCCGATGAAGTCCTGCTCATTCTGAGATATATGGTCCTCCACCTCGCTGAGAGTATGTCTGCGGGCGAAATCATCCGGATCCTGACCGTCCGGCAGCAGTACCACCTTCACATTCATTCCCTCTTTCAGAATGAGATCTATTCCTCGAAGCGCCGCCTTGATTCCGGCTCCGTCACCATCATAGATGATCGTAACGTTGCTGGTAAACTTCTTTATCAGACGTATCTGCTCCACAGTCAGAGATGTTCCACTGGAAGCCACTACATTGGTGATTCCGAGCTGATGCATCGAAAGGACGTCGAGATATCCTTCAACCAATATACATTTGTCGTTCTTAGAAATCGCATTCTTTGCGAACCAGATTCCATAAAGCGACTTGCTCTTTACATATATTTCGGTTTCAGGCGAATTCACATATTTCGCCACCGACTTGTCGGTCTTCAGGGTACGGCCTCCGAAGGCTATGACACGGCCGCTTGCCGAATGGATCGGAAACATCACGCGGTCATAGAAACGGTCCACCAGCCTGCCGTCGTCATATTTTATGCTCAGCCCTGTCTCTATCAGGAACTCCTCCTTATAACCGGCAGCACGCGCCGCCTCCGAAAGGGCCTTTCTGTCGAGCGGAGCCCATCCAAGGCCATATTTACGGATAGTCTCATCTTCGAGTCCGCGGCTGCGGAAATACTGGTATGCTATGTTCTGTCCTTCAGGAGTGTCAAGGCTCTGCTGGAAGAACTTGCCTGCAAACTCGGACACGAGAAGAAGGCTTTCATGCTTCTGACGTTGGGCGATCTCCTCTGCACTCTCCTCCTTCTCGATCACCTCGATGTGATATTTCTTGGCAAGATACTTCAAGGCTTCGACATAGGTCAGGTTCTCATGTTCCATGACAAAGCCTACTGCAGTACCGGACTTTCCGCAACCGAAGCATTTATAGATTCCCTTTGAAGCTGATACGGAAAAAGAAGGCGTCTTTTCATTATGGAACGGACAGCACGCGATATGGTTGGCTCCGCGCTTCTTCAAAGTCACGAAGTCACCTACCACATCCACGATCTGGGCAGCGTCCAGAATCTTGTTTACCGTATCCTGAGGAATCATATATTACTGTTCATCAATACTCTGATCATCCACATTCTTCTCCGGATGATGTACATCATATTCATCGATCGCCTTCCTCATCTTCCATGAAGAAAGAAGCTCCGAAGCGCCATAGATTATCAGCGATACTCCTGCGATCACTCCAATGGCCTCACCGATGAATGACGGTCTTGTGACAAGGAAAAGACCCGCAAGGGAAACAATTGCAGGAAGAATGAAGCTGCCGCCTCCGACTCTCATCACACGATTGGCACTGACAAGAGCTACAAGCTGGAACAGTCCGAAAACAAGAAGTGCAAATCCGATGATGTAGATCATCAGACCTGCCACAAAGCCAGGAAAAGCGAAAAGCAGGATTCCGAGGAGGATATCCACTCCGCCATTGAACCCCATGAGCCCCATGGTGCCGTTCTGCCTGTGCCTGTATCCCACGATCAGAGACACGATGCCGGAAGCGATAATGAAAGCTGCAATAATCTGTACCGCAAGTTCAAGAGCGTTGGTCTTGCTGACTACCATCACTACACCCACAGCTATCGCAGTAAGTGCTCTGAGCAGTCCGCTGAACTTGTTCTTATATCCAAAAGTTATCATTTTTCGCACATTAAGTCAACTTGCAAATTTAACAAAAAATCTGCTAACCGCCGACAGTACAAGGCATGAAATATCACAAAAGCGGCGGGTCGCAGAAATCTGCAACCCGCCGTTATTATAAGATATTGTAAGTCAGATACTTCTATAGTACTTGCACTAGAACGGAAGATCGTCATCCGAGAGCGGAGCCGACATATCGTCGGCAGTCGGGAGCGGTGCGCTCTGAACGGGAGCCTGGCCCTGCATTCCCGCAGGAGCTCCATATGCTGCCGCAGGAGCACTCTGCTGAACGCCTGCAGGCTCGATGCGCCATGCTCTCACATCGGTATACCAGCGTCCGTTATACTCACGGCTGCTGAGGTTGAAGGCAATCTTCACCTTGTCACCGACCTGATACTTGTCAAGTTCTCTGACCTTGTCTTCTCCCCAGACATTCATGCACACCTGAGCAGGAAAATTACCCTCCTGATACTCAAGCACAAACTCCTGCTTTGACCATGTACCTCTTGCTGAAGTACCTGTCTGCACATTGAGTTTACGGGCAATCCTGCCCTCGAGTTCCATTGCCATGATTACTCAGCGATATACTTACCTACCTTGAGAACCTCTACATCGAAGATGAGAGTAGAGTTAGGCTCGATGCCACGGTTTCCTCTCTCGCCGTAAGCAAGGTTAGCAGGGATGTAAAGAGTAGCCTTTCCACCCTCGCCGAGGAGACCGAGTCCCTCTGTCCAACCTGGGATCACGCGGTTAGCCACGAACTCCATGTTCTGGTTCTCGTCGAATACTGTACCATCGAGGAGAGTACCCTTGTAGTTAACCCATACTGTATCCTGTGAAGCCACCTTCTCTGCTGCACCCTCAGCGATGATAGTATACTGGAGACCGCTTGCTGTAGTACCTACATTAGCCTTCTTTGCATTCTTCTCAAGGAATTCCTTCTCCTTTGCGAGGTTGAGAGCTGCCTTGTATGACTGCTTCTTTGAAAGGAATGCGTTAAGAATCTCACCCATTGTGTTAGGATCGATGTCGAACTGCTCGCCGAATGTAGGATCGTATGGATCACCCTCAGCTGTGAGGAAGTCCTGCATACCCTTTTTCATCTGAGCCATATCGAGCTCTGAGAGGTCTGCTGCAAAGTTGTTACCCTTGATGAATGAACCGAAGTTTACACCGATGAGGTAGCTCACTGAATCCACCTCTGCTGCTGAAGGGAGTTCAACACCCTCAACCTTTACCGATGAGTTTGAGCCGCAAGCGACAGCGAATGTTGCCACGAGAGCTGCTGCGAAAATCTTGATTGCTTTCATTTTTACTATGTTTAATTGTTAAAAATTATCAATATATCCTGCAAATATAATGTTTTTTTTGATTCACCGGATTCTTATATACATTACTTTTTTCACGGCAAAAAAATTTTGAGTTCTCAGAAAAAATGAGTTAACTTAGTATGCTAAATTTTTGAAGTCATGACGATCGACACTGCGACTCTCCATTCAAAATTGAAAGAATTCTTCGGATTCGATTCATTCAAATCCGATCAGGAGCGCGTTATACGCCATCTCGTAGACGGCAACAATGCATTCGTACTGATGCCTACGGGAGGAGGCAAATCTCTTTGCTATCAGCTCCCTGCGCTTGTGATGGAAGGTACAGCAATCGTCATTTCACCACTGATCGCCCTGATGAAGAATCAGGTTGACGCCATACGAGGTTTCGTATCCGGCAACGACGGCATCGCACACTTCCTCAACTCGTCACTGAACAAGGCACAGCTTACCGAGGTGCGCAACGACCTGCTTTCGGGTGCCACCAAACTGCTTTATGTCGCTCCCGAATCTCTCACCAAGGCTGAGAATGTAGCCATGCTCAAGGAAATCAAGATTTCATTCTATGCAGTTGACGAGGCTCATTGTATTTCCGAATGGGGACATGACTTCAGACCGGAGTACAGAAGAATACGAAACATCATAGAGGAAATCGGAGTAGCTCCTATCATCGCTCTCACAGCAACAGCTACACCTAAGGTCCAGAGCGACATCATAAAGAACCTCGGAATGACGGATGCAACAGTCTTCAAGTCGTCATTCAACAGGCCTAACCTCTATTACGAAATCCGCGACAAATCCGACCCTAAAAGGGATATAATAAAGTACATACGCCAGCATCCCGGCCGTTCCGGCATCATCTACTGCCTCAGCAGAAAGAAGGTGGAAGAGCTTGCAGAGCTGCTGAATATCAACGGAATAAAGGCCGCGCCTTACCATGCGGGTCTTGATGCGAAGACACGTGCAGAAAATCAGGACAAGTTCCTGATGGAGGAGATTGACGTGATTGTCGCGACTATTGCATTCGGAATGGGTATCGACAAGCCGGATGTCCGTTTCGTCATCCATTATGACATACCTAAGAGCATCGAAGGATACTATCAGGAGACAGGACGTGCGGGCCGTGACGGAAATGTCGGAGAGTGCATAACATTCTACAGCTACAAGGATATCCAGAAGCTTGAAAAGTTCATGCAGGGAAAGCCTGTTGCAGAGCAGGAGATAGGCAAGCAGCTTCTCATGGAGACAGTCGCATACGCCGAATCCAACTCATGCCGCAGAAGACTGCTGCTCAACTATTTCGGTGAGGAGTATCATGTGGACAACTGTGGAGCTTGCGACAATTGCCTGCACCCTAAGAAGCAGTTTGACGGAAGAGAGGAGATGGCAATGGTCATCGAACTCATCCAGACTCTCCCTGAGCATTTCAAGATAGAACATCTGGCCAACATTCTTGCAGGCGAGATGAATTCGATCATCAAGTCATACAAGCATGACAAGCTTGAACTCTTCGGCGCCGGCAAGGATCACTCCGCAAGATTCTGGAGTGCAGTCATCCACCAGGGAATGATTCTCAAGTTCATATTCAAGGATATCGAGTCATACGGTCTCCTCTCGGTTACAGACAAAGGACTGGAGTTCTTTGAGAATCCGTACGAGATCATGCTTACTGAGGAAAGAGAATTCTCTGAAGGCGAGGACGATGATGACGACGTAGCAGGAGCTCCTGCACGTGGTGGCGGCGGTGGAGACGAACAGCTTCTCGCCATGCTCAAGGACCTCCGCAGGGACGTTGCAAGGAAGAAGAATCTTCAGCCTTGGGTCATCTTCGGAGACCCGTCACTGGAGGACATGTCCATCATGTACCCTGTTACGATCGACGAGCTGAAGAACTGTCAGGGAGTCGGAGAAGGAAAAGCCCGCAAGTTCGGCAAGGAGTTCCTTGCACTGATTGCAAAATACGTAGAGGAGAATGAGATCGAGCGTCCGGACGACTTCGTAATGAAAACCATGGTCAACAAGTCCGTGAACAAGGTCTACATCATACAGAGCATCGACCGAAAGCATCCACTCGAGGATATAGCAAGCTCGAAAGGTCTTGATATGGAAGAGCTTATGAGCGAAATCGAGGCTATCGTATATTCGGGAACAAAGCTGAATCTTGACTACTATATCGAGCAGACCCTCGATGACGATGTCATTGAAGACATCTACGCATACTTCAAGGAAGAAGCTGAGTCTGATGCACTTGATGTCGTGATGGAAGATCTTGGAGATGATTACGACGAAATGGAAGTCCGTCTGGTACGCATCAAGTTCCTCTGCGAAGTCGCGAACTAGCAATCACCTAAATTTCCAGCCACTTTATGTCCTTGTCCCGGCCCCAGTATGAAAGCTGGCGCTTGGCATAGTGGCGTGTATTGCGCTGGATGAGCTCAATGGCGCGGTCAAGTGATGTTACCGGACCATCCCCCGGGGTAGTCGGTGTCCATCCTTCGGCAGAAACAAGACCTGCCTCATAATCGAACCAGTCGAATATTTCCTTATAACCTACGGTCTGAAGAGCAGCAAGGTCCCTGTACTGCTGCACGGAACGCACCTCATCGACAAGACCTTGATCTACCATCTGCAGCACTCGGCGGTTGATCCTGTCATACAGCACCTCACGCGATCGTGTAAGACCGATCTTCTCGATAGTGAAATCTCGTTTCTTGAACCGGCTGGTCTTGAACGAAGAAAAAGGCTTTCCGGTCATAAGGCATACCTCAAGAGCACGTACGACACGCTGTCCGTTTGCGATATCTATTGTCGAATAACTCTCCGGATCCAATGACTTGAGCTCCATTCTCAACGACTCCACTCCCTCTTCCTTCAGTCTGCGCATCAACTCGTTACGAAGATCCAGATCGGCAGACGGAAAGTCATCGAGTCCGTTTACAAGTGCATCTATATAGAATCCGGAGCCGCCTGCCATTACAAGTGTGTCATGTCCTTCAGCAAAGAGACGGTTTATGAGTTCAAGTGCCTCAAGTTCGTACTTGCCGGCCGTATAGAGGTCTGTCACCGTATGGGAATGGATAAAATAATGCTTCACAGCTGCAAGCTGCGAAGCATCAGGCACAGCAGTGCCTATTGTCATTTCCTTATAGATCTGTCGTGAATCACAGGAAATTATAGGAGAATCATATCTGAGCGCAGTCTCGATGCTGTAGTCCGTCTTGCCTACAGCTGTGGGTCCCAATATGATTATAAGACGTTTATTCGTCATCTCCGTATATTTCCTCTGTATCGTCGTCGTCCTCTTCCTCTACAACATCGTCATCATCGTCGAATTCGTCGAAATCCTCATCATCCGGATCCTTCTTCTTATCGTCCGGAAGGTCCTCGAAGGCTACATAACCATTCTCAAACTCGATCGGATTAGGTCCCTTCGACTCTACCAGAAGCGGATAAAGAACATTTACACGAGGATCAGATTCTCCCTCGTAAGTGACAATGACGCTCTTGATATTTGTTGTGTCGTAGAAATATATGAACTTGTCCTCTCCTCTCTTGTGACATGCTCCTGCAGTAACATTGTCAATTGTACCAAGGCCGAAATCCTGAAACACGCTGTAACGCGCAGCAACGTTTCCGTCAGCATCAAATGCCTTGAAAAGCACCACCTGATCCTGTGGAAAATCCATATCAGCCCTCATCTGCTTGTGAAGACTGTACAGAGTGGTCGTATCCTTCACTTCATAAACTCTCGCAAATCCCTTAAGACCAGGAAGGGAAACTCTATATTTCAGTATCATAATCAGTATCTTAGAATAGTTTCTTCAAAAAATCAGCCTCCAGGCAAGCTGGAAGCGAAGTCAAAGGTAATAAAATTTGAAATAATTATTTCAGTTTCGGCAAAAAATCCTTAAATTTGATTTCGCTATGGATAATAACAACATCCAGGATTCGTACAAGAGCATCGCAACCGAAGCGAGAGGCCTCTTCAAGGACAATGGAAGCCGTTTCATTGCCCATGCATACCCCGTTGAAACAGAGGAAGAAGTAAAGGAAATCGTTGCAGCACTCAAGAAGGAGTACTACGACGCAAGACATCATGTCTATGCCTACCGACTTGGCTATAAAGGAGATAAGTTCAGAGCAAATGACGATGGGGAACCTTCCGGATCATCGGGACGTCCGGTACTTGGACAGATCGACTCAAAAGGACTCAGCGATATTCTGGTAGTGGTGGTCAGATATTTCGGAGGCATAAAACTGGGTATCCCGGGACTTATCCGCGCCTACAAGACATCGACTGCTGACGCCCTTGAAAATGCAGAAATCATAGAAAAGATCGCTGCGAAGATGTACA
This sequence comes from Bacteroidales bacterium, assembly GCA_017555445.1. The sequence goes on along the minus strand of JAFZGK010000099.1, from coordinate 6,823 downwards.
GGATCCATTTCGGATATATGAGCATGAACTCCGTCATGAAGGTAATGAAAGACATGAATCTGGAGCAGAAGAACCAGAAGTTCGACATGGAGTGCAGCATCGACACCAGCGTCCGTCTCTCCCTGGTTGACACATTCATTGAAAGGATGGAAGATGTAGAAGGATGCTATCTTGAAGAATTGTAAAATTATAGAACAACATACGAAATATGAACAAGAAAAGTTTGATTTCAATCAGAGACTTCAGCAAGGAAGAAATCCTGCATGTACTGGAGACCGCCAAGGAGTTCGAGCAGAACAGAGTGCAGAACTTCCTGGAAGGCAAGGTGATTGCCAGCCTCTTTTTCGAGCCTTCGACCAGAACGAGACTCAGTTTCGAAACTGCCATCAACAGGCTAGGAGCAAAGGTCATCGGCTTTTCGGATGCAAGCAACACCAGTCAGAGCAAGGGTGAGACCTTGAAAGATACCATCAAGATGGTCAACAACTATGTCGACATGATCGTCATGCGCCATCCATTGGAAGGAAGCTCACGATATGCCTCTGAAGTTGCTACAGTGCCAGTTGTCAATGCCGGTGACGGAGCCAATCAGCACCCGTCCCAGACCCTTCTTGATCTCTATTCGATACTTCAGACACAGGGCACACTTGAAGGCTTGACAATCAACATGGTCGGCGACCTCAAATACGGAAGAACCACCCATTCCCTCCTTCAGGCAATGTCTCACTTCAATCCGAAATTCATCTTTACTGCACCTAAGGAACTCATGATGCCACAGGAATACAAGGATTTCCTTGATGCGAAGGGAATCGAGTACATCGAGACCACATCGCTTGATGAATATCTCAATGACTGCGACATCCTTTACATGACCCGAGTCCAGCAGGAAAGATTCACAGACCTTATGGAATATGAACGTGTCAAGGATGTCTATACGCTTAACGCATCCATGCTCGGAAAGGTGAAGGAAAACATGAAGATCCTTCATCCGCTCCCACGCGTCACAGAAATCGATCAGGACGTGGACGAAACTCCGTACGCATATTATTTCAAGCAGGCAGAAAACGGACTTTATGTCCGCATGGCCATTATCAGTTATCTCTTAGGTTATCGTTAATATGTCACATAAGGAATTAGTAGTAAGCGCATTGGAAAATGGTACCGTACTGGACCACATTCCTGCGGAAAACGTATATAAGGCGTTGGATCTTCTCGACCTCAAAGGTATCGAGAACCAGATCACCATCGGTATCAACCTTACCAGCAAGGCTCAGGGAAAGAAAGGTATCATCAAGATCGAGGACAAGTTCTTCGAAGACGAGGAGCTCAACAAGCTTGCCCTGATAGCACCTCACGCTACTGTCAATGTGATCCGTGACTTCAAGGTCGTGGAGAAGAAGAAGCTTAGCATGCCGGCAGAAGTTGTAGGAATCGCCAAGTGTAAAAATCCTAAATGCGTGACCAATCATCAGCCGATAGAAACACGTTTCACCACAGTAAAGAAGGATGACGAAATATCACTTTTGTGTCATTTCTGCGAAAAGATTTCTCCAATAAAGAAGGTTTTTTAAAATAAATTATTACCTTTAGTGCCTATTTGATTAAAAATCATTAAAAACAAACACATAACATGAAAAAGGTACACAATTTCAACGCAGGTCCATGCGTATTGCCTCAGCAGGCAGTCGATGCTGCAGTAGAAGCTCTCAAGGATTTTGCAGGAACAGGAATGCCTGTCATCTGCGTTTCTCACAGATCAAAGGAATGGGAGGCAGTAATGAACGAGTGCCGCGCACTCTGGAAGGAACTCCTTAACATTCCTGACACTCACGAGGTGGTATTCCTCGGTGGCGGTGCAAGCATGGGATTCCTCTATGTTGCGATGAACTTCCTTGAGAACAAGGCAGGATACCTTGAAACTGGTGTTTGGGCAAAGAAGGCACTTAAGGAGGCTAAGGGTCTTGGCAATGCATACGCTGTGGCTTCATCTGCCGAGACAACTTTCAACTATATACCTAAGGGATATGAGATTCCTGCAGATCTCGACTATTTCCACGTGACTACCAACAATACCATTTACGGTACTGAACTTCACGAGGATATGGATTGCCCAGTTCCGCTCATCGCAGATATGTCATCAGACATCATGAGCCGTCCTGTAGACGTGAGCAAGTATGCGATGATCTATGGTGGAGCACAGAAGAATGTAGGTCCTGCAGGTGTAACTTTCTTCATCGTGAAGAAGGATCTTCTCGGAAAGGTAAGCCGCTATATCCCTACAATGCTTAACCTCAAGACTCATATCGACGGCGAGTCTATGTTCAACACACCTCCAGTATTCTCAATCTTCGTAATGAATGAGACACTCAAGTGGGTGAAGGCTCAGGGTGGCGTAGAAGCAGTCTACAAGATGAACCAGGAAAAGGCTGCAATCCTTTATGATGAGATTGACCGCAACTCCCTCTTCGTAGGAACGGCTGCAAAGGAAGACAGATCCATCATGAACGTATGCTTTGTAATGGCTCCAGGCTATGAGGCTCTTCAGGATGAGTTCATGGCATTCGCAAAGGAGCGCGGCATGGTCGGCATCAAGGGTCATAGATCAGTGGGCGGATTCCGTGCATCTATCTATAATGCATGTCCGAAGGAGAGCGTCGAAGCCCTCGTAGAGTGCATGAAGGAATTTGAAGCTTCAAAGAAATAGTCCCATGAAAGTACTCGTAGCAACAGAGAAGCCGTTTGCAGCTGCTGCTGTGAATGGTATCAGAGAAATCGTTGAAGGTGCCGGTCATGAACTCGCACTTCTTGAGAAATATACAGAAAAGGAGCAGCTTCTTGCTGCTGTAGCTGATGCAGACGCCCTTATCGTACGCTCAGACAAGGTTACAGCCGATGTAGTTGAAGCTGCAAAACAGCTCAAGATCGTTGTCCGCGCAGGTGCCGGTTATGACAACCTTGACCTCCCGTCATGCACAGAGCATGGTATTGTAGCAATGAATACACCTGGCCAGAACTCAAATGCAGTTGCAGAACTTGCTCTCGGTCTTATGATCTACATGTGTCGTAATCAGTTCACACCTGGTACAGGTTCCGAGCTCAGCGGCAAGACCATGGGTATCCAGGGCTTCGGTAACATCGGTCAGCTCGTTGCAAAGAAGGCTCAGGCACTCGGAATGAACGTTCTCGTTCTTGCTCCTCAGCTGGCAGAAAAGCACCAGGGATGGAATACAGTACCTACAATCGAGGAACTATACAACAAGTCAAACTTCGTGTCAGTGAACATTCCTGCTACTCCTGAGACAAAGGGTATGATCGGTTACGATCTGCTTTCAAAGATGCCTAAGGGCGGATGCCTTATCAATACAGCCCGCAAGGAAATCATCTGCGAGGAAGGACTTGACAAGGTTCTTGCTGAAAGATCCGATCTCAAATATGCGACTGACATCGCTCCAGTGGCATACGCAGAGCTTAAGGAGAAATATGGAAAGCAGATTTTCGCAACTCCTAAGAAGCAGGGTGCTGAGACAGCGGAGGCTAATATCAATGCCGGTCTCGCAGCTGCCAGCCAGATCTGCAACTACTTTGCGACAGGCTGCACAAAGTTCCAAGTAAACAAGTAATATTATGGTAAGAGTAAAGCCATTTGCGGCAATACGTCCGCCAAAGCAGTATGTAGAAGAGGTAGCAGCACGCCCATACGACGTTCTCAACTCTGTTGAAGCGAAGGCTGAAGCTGATGAGAAATCTCTTCTTCATATCACAAAACCTGAAATAGACTTCGACCCTATCATCGACGAGCATAGCCAGCCTGCATATGACAAGGCCGTGGAGAACTTCCAGGCATGGCAGGAGAAAGGATGGCTTGTGCAGGATGAGAAGCCATATTACTATGTATATGCTCAGACAATGGACGGCCGCACACAATACGGTCTCGTTGTATGCGCACATACAGATGACTATGCAGAAGGAAAGATCAAGAAGCATGAGCTGACCCGCAAGGATAAGGAAGATGACCGCATGATTCACGTCCGCATCCAGGATGCTAACATCGAACCTGTTTTCTTCTCATATCCTGACAATGACGAGATCAATGCGATCGTCGGCAGATATATCATCGAGGAGCCGGAATATGATTTCGTGGCTGCAGACGGATTCGGTCATCACTTCTGGGTGATTGATGACCAGGCGGACATCGACAGAATCACTGAGCTCTTTGCAGAGATTCCGGCATTCTATGTAGCTGACGGTCACCACCGTACAGCTGCTGCAGCAAGAGTAGGCGCAGAGAAGAGAGAAGGCAATGCAGGCCATACAGGAGAAGAAGAATACAACTGGTTCATGACAGTTGCATTCCCTGAAAGCCACCTCAAGATCATTGACTATAACCGCGTAGTCAAGGATCTCAACGGTCTCACACCTGAGCAGCTCATAGCTGCTGTTTCAGAGGACTTTGATGTCCGCGAAGAAGGTGTAGAAATCTATAAGCCGGGCAAGCTTCACGAGTTCTCGATGTACCTCGGCGGAAAGTGGTATTCTCTTGTAGCTAAGGAAGGACGTTATGATGACAACGATCCGATCGGCGTTCTTGACGTTACAATCCTCTCAAATCTTGTTCTTGATAAGATTCTAGGTATCAAGGATTTACGCACAGATAAGAGAATCGATTTCGTAGGTGGTATCCGTGGACTTGGCGAACTTTCACGCCGCGTTGACAGCGGAGAAATGGCAGTTGCTTTCGCACTCTACCCTGTTTCAATGAAGCAGCTTGTAGACATTGCTGACTCAGGCAACATCATGCCTCCTAAGACAACCTGGTTCGAGCCTAAGCTCCGCTCAGGACTTGCGATACATAAATTGTCATAAACTGTGACATTGTTAAAATATAAGGGGTGATCTGACGGTCACCCCTTATTGCATTATATGTTATTGAATCTCCATCCTAAGCCAAGAAGAAGATGATCCGGATTGCGGAAGTTTCTGAACTGATATCCGGTATGAAGATATAAGTTCTTCGTGACATGAGTCTTCAGAGCGATGATCTGATAAAGTCCAGCAAGATCAGCCCCTTTATATATCACGTTGTGACCAATGCCGAACTGCACTGAAAAGATAGGCATCACAAGCTCTGCCCTTGCAGATAATCCTGCAGCAATCTGTTCTTTCAAAGGAGGAGGATAAAATCCTGTCAAGCCATTTGCATTACCGACAGCATGACTGCTTAAATTGGCACTTTCATCATAATTCAGATCCAAGGACAAGCCTATACGGAAATGCTTATGGAGGTCATAGAACGGATTTATATGGATTCCAGCTGCAGTAAATTTTCCTTCAGCAACATAAAACATATCGAGATACTCGATTCCACCCTTCTTCAATGCACCGAAGGCTGTAATGTCCATAGAGAATCCTCCTGAACGGTCAGATTCATTCCAGGACTCGCCAGGATATCTCAAAGGTTTCGTGCCTTCAATGGTCCTTGCTGCTGTAAGGCGCATTCCTATCATATTAAGTCCGGCATTCGGCACTTCAGTATGTCCGTTTGAATAATGGGTCATATCAGGGCCTATGGAAACATTCAGATCATCAGAATGCCATGAAAGCATGATGCTACCGTTTACATAAGCATTGACACTTGTACTCATTATGGTATTGAAAGGATAGTCCTTATTCCTGTGCCAACCGAAAGATGCTCCGAAGTTCCATTCATAATCAATAGAGAGTGACTGGCTCAGCCTGGCAATCCTTGCTCCTTGGAAGACGTAAAGTGACAACGGAGTGCCGACATCCTCATGATCAAATAAGGATAACAAAGATAATCCGATACCTTGATAGCTTGTCTTAGGCAAAATATACGCATACTGAACATCTACAGCTGCAGCAAGGTCCAACGGACGTCCAAGACTGTTGATTCCATTGAGAAGTTCTTTCTGTGGTGAGAAGGGATATCCGCCACGCGCACCTGCACTGAGCCTGTGCTGACCATATGTCTGTATCGAAAGCGACACAGCAATCAATATCAGGGATAATCTCATGAACAGTTCTTTCATATGGAATCCTACTATGCAGGTTTGGTGCAGTAAAATAAAGTCAGGTAAATATATAGAAAAAAACGCCTCCTGGAATAATATATTGCAATATTATTCCAGAAAGCTGATATAAAATGTGTGAAAAGGCAGCTATTTCCTGTTTCTTTCAGCCTTTACCTTTGTATCGATGAGATAGTCCAATGAGTATCTTCCAGGGCCTGTAGCATAGAGTATAATGAAAAGTATGAGATATATCAGCGCAAGTTCACCCTCGGGCATCATGGCGTCGTGTACATCGAAGAATGCTACTGCCATTGCTGCAATCATAGGAATGACTGTAATTCTGACAAGAAGACCAGTCATGAGAAATACAGAGCAGCAGAATTCTGCAAATATGCTCACCATTAACGTCATATAGCTTCCAAAACCGAATACGCTCGGATATGTGCTCACAAGTTCATTGAAATTTGTAAGCTTATCAAGACCATGCATCATGAAAAGAGCACCAAAGAAAAGACGGAGAAGCAGAATAAGAACAGATATGCCCTTCTCTCTGCAATACTGAGGAAAAAGAAAATTGTAAAACATAGCAACCAATATTAATCGTTTCCCCAACCAATTCAAAATCAGTTCCAAAATACTGACAAGGGGCATACTATAAAAAAAGTCCTCGAAGTCGTCAGACTTCAAGGACTTTGTATATTAAAAGTGGCAGCTACCTACTCTCCCACCTGGTGGGGCAGTACCATCGGCGCTAGTGAGCTTAACTTCTCTGTTCGGAATGGGAAGAGGTGGAT
>JAFZGK010000098.1 GCA_017555445.1 Bacteroidales bacterium | reverse complement strand
TGAACATGGATATGATTGATGCTCAGACCATCCTCAAGCATATGCATATACTTCAATCGTTCTGCATAGCCATGTTTCTTTAATTTTTTAGACATAACAAAACCCCGAAAGTTTTTTGTCTAACTTTCGGGGTTCATGTCAAGCGCCCACTGTTATTTTTTTATCATTATTTAGAATGGATAGCCGACTCCGAAATGCAGTGCGTAATTGTCTCGCATGAGCCATTGCGCCGGATTGACCCATTTCTGTTCTCTTGCCGGATCATGGATCTTCATGCCGAGATCAAGACGCAGGATAAGGAAGTTGAAGTCAAGTCGCAATCCTGCACCCCAGTTCATCGCTATGCTTTCGCCGAATCTGTTCCATTCAAACATGGATTCCTTACCAGTAGGTGTGTTGTCGTCCTTGAGTGTCCAGATGTTACCGGCATCAACAAAAAGGGCTCCTGCAACCTTCCAGAACATCTTGAACCTGTACTCGATATTAGCCTCAATCTTCATGTCTCCTGTCTGATTAGGAATGACGAAGCTGCTGTCCATAGGTGCTGTACCAGGTCCGACTGTTCTTACCTGCCATCCTCGGAGACTGTTGGCTCCACCACCGTAGAAATGCTTTTCAAAAGGGAGTGCCTCTGAATTGCCATATGCATATCCTGCACCTGTCACCAGACGTGTTGCAAGGGCCTGGCCGCCATTCCTTCCGAATATCCATGTGCGTCCCAAAGTCAGTTCAGCTCTTACAAACTGTGAGAAAGGTGTGTTCCATAACATTCCTGCACCTTCTGCATCCTTTTTCATGACAGGCTTGAACAGACTGAGCATGTTGCCTGCAATGTCAAACTGGAGACGTGAATAGAAGTAAGTTTCCTTCGGTATGCTTTCGGCATTGGTGGTATAATATAGATTCATACCTGAACCAAGGTCAAAGTGGTCCTGATATGCATTTCTGAGGAACGGGTCGTCAGCTAGTGTATCATAGAAATCAGGATCCAGATTGAGCAGCTTCACCACATTGAGCTGGAGAGGATATGCCTGATAGAAGAATCTGTTGCCGAGGTTTCCGTTGTAGCCATATGTGGTGGAAATAATGTTTCTGGTATACTCGGGACGGTCCTGATAATTATAGGACAGATTAACCTCAGTACGTGGAATAGCTCCCTCGAAGAATCTGTAAGGCAGAGGGAAGAACTTAGGAAAGCTCAATCCTGCAGATACTCCGAATTCATTTGAACGGATATCATCCTTGACCTTGAACTGGAAATTACCCATGAAACTGAGGTTCAGCCACTCGCCTCCTCTGAAGATGTTCTTGTGGTAATATGAAAGCTGAGGTGAGATACCAAGAAGTCCGGACGAGTTCGTTGAGCTTTCAAGATTGACCTTGAATCCTTGTGTCTTGGATTGCGACAGGGAGATCTCGCAGTTTACGAGATTTGTGTCCACCTGAGTCATTCCGATATTGACACTGCTGAACATTCGCAGTGCGGATAGTCTTGTGTATGTGTTGTTTACAATGTCAGGGCTATATAATGCACCTGGCTCTATGGTCGTAAGTTCCCTGAGTACCTTCTCTCTGACATTCATGTTCTTCGGATATGACAGAGTGACATCATTGAAGAAGAACTTGCGGATAGGCTGAGCCATCAGCGGACTTTCATTTCTGGTGTATTCGTTCACAGTCATCCTGAGAAGAGCGCTTCCGGGCTTGCTTAACGTGTCGGCCTCAAAGAAGAAGTGGTTCTTGTTGAATGTATAGTAGCCCTGCTCCCTGATGATCTTGCTCGCTCTTTCTGTTTCAGCTTCAAGAGATGCTTCTGAGAGGAAATCACCCCTGCGGATGCTTATTGCAGATGTGTCACGAAGAAAATCGGTTCTGAACTCTCCCCTCTCTGGAAGATCAAAGACGATATCCTCAATCGGATACTGTTTACCAAGTGTGACCATATATGTCACTTTTACCTTCTTGCGTCTTACCTTGATGAGTCCTTCGACATCAGAATCAAAATAACCAAGATACTGGAGGTGGTTCTCCATGTTTGAAATGGAACTTTCAACCAGTTCGGAATCATATACTACTGGCGGAACTCCTATCTTCTGAACAATCCTGTCCCATGCCTTTCCCTTGCCGTTTGACCAGTTGTATACATTGAGAAACGGATTCCATCCAAAGATGAAATATGAGTTTGGCTTCTGTTTTATATAAGGCTGTAACTGGGTAATATTGAAGCTCTTGTCATTGGTTACTTCAATCTTGTTTTTAGATAGCCTGTACTGGTCATCCTGCAGTACTTTCGTGGTACTGCACGATATGGCTGCAACGGCAGCCAGAACTATGGAAGATATTAGTTTATAAGTTCTCACGATGACAAATCATACAAAAATATCTCAATATGTTCAATTCTCAAAATTTTGGCCATATTTATTCTGATTTTTTACGACAATTATGATAACTTTGTAAATCTGTGTCCTTCTATGGGAAACTCAGGTATATTGATTTCAAACATTAAGATATGACATCTATATCAAATAATGAAATAAAACGTCTTAAGTCATTGCAGCAAAAGAAATTCCGTGATGAATATGGACTCTTTGCTGTTGAAGGTGAAAAGATGGTTGAAGAAGCAGTGTCTTCCCCTTTTCATGTAGAGACTGTCTATAGGAAGGATGAGATCGGTGAAGAGGCCATGAAGCGTATAAGCTCATTGGCATCGCCTTCTCCTTCATTTGCAGTTGTACGCAAGCCTTCGGACATCTATGTGGACAATCCTGCCACTTTGAGAGAAATGCTTAAGAAGGGCGGACTGTATCTTGGATTAGATACAATCCGCGATCCGGGCAACCTTGGTACCATCCTCAGAATTGCTGAATGGTTCGGTATAGATGCAGTCTTTGCAGCTGCAGATTCTGTTGATGTGTTCAATCCTAAAGTGGTCCAGGCCACTATGGGTGCCATCTTCAGAGTAAAGATGCATTACGTCGACCTGCCTGCGCTTTCCCAAGTGCTTCTTGAGGAAGGTGGACAGATATATGGCACCTTCCTGGACGGATTGAATATCTATGGAAGAGAGCTTGCCACCGGTGAGGACTTCCCTGTTATGATTGTCATAGGTAATGAATCAGAAGGCATATCAGACAAGATGGCTTCACTGACTACTGACCGTCTCTACATTCCGCCATATCCGGCTGACAATCCTGGGTCAGAATCCCTCAATGCAGCGGTCGCAACAGCCGTAACAGTGGCTGAATTCAGAAGAAGAAACCATGTAATCCCCACAAAATGAATACTGTAGAAGAGACTCTCATTAATTTCAGGATCCGTAAGATTCTGATGATATGCAGTAATTACGATGCATTCATCCTTGAAGAGGATGGACAGATCGAGAACCAGATCTATAAGGAATATCTGGACCTCAATCTGACCAATCCTCCAAAGTTCGTATGGGTGCAGACATCTGCTGAGGCGCGTGAAGTACTGAATACCGTGGTCGGAATCGATATGGTCATGTGCATGTACAATGTAGGTGACAAGGATATACTTAAGCTTGCTTCTGATCTGAAGACAGAGCGTCCTAACCTGCCGTTCGTGCTTCTTACCCATTTCTCGAAGGAGGTATACAGGAGGCTTGCGATGCAGAATACGTCAGCCATCGACTATATGTTCAGCTGGCATGGCAATGCAGACCTCATCGTAGCTATTGTCAAGCTTTTCGAGGACCTCAAGAACTCGGAACATGACATCAATAATGTCGGAGTACAGGCCATTCTTCTTGTTGAAGATAACGTGCGTTACTATTCGACATACCTTCCTGAGCTATACAAGATGATTCTCAAGCAGAGTGCGGAGTTCCTCAAGGAGACCTTGAACGAGCAGCAGCGCAAGGTGATGAAGCGTTCCCGTCCTAAGATCCTTCTTGCCACCAATCTTGAAGATGCAATGTCGATGTATGACAAGTACAAGTCAAATCTCCTTGGTGTCATATCAGATGTTGGATTTGCAGTGCATAAGGATGAAGGCATTGATAAAGAGAAGCAGGATGCCGGTATCGACCTGGTTAAGCATATCAGGAAGGATGATCCGATGATGCCTATTCTGCTTCAGTCTTCTCAGGAGAGTTATGCTGCTGTAGCTGAAGAACTTAACGTAGGATTCTTGAGGAAGTACTCCAAGACGCTCATGATACAGCTTTATGATTTCATCAAGGAGGAATTCGCTTTCGGTGATTTCATTTTCCGCAACCCTGACAGAACGGAATTCGGTCGAGCAGCAAATCTTAAGGAACTTGAAATACTCATGCGTGCAGTTCCTGATGAAGTGCTTTTGGGAGCGACTTCGAAGAACATGCTTTCAAAGTGGTTCATGGCCCGCGGACTCTTCAAGCTTGGTTCTACCTTCAAGACCGTGTTCGAAAGCCATTTTGCAAATACGGAGGAGTTGAGAAGTTATGTATCACAGCAGATTCACGACTTCCATTCGCTTACGGGCCGTGGAGTCATAGCCCACTTCAATTCGGAAGCATATGGACGCTATATCTGGTTCTCGAGATTGGGTGACGGATCTCTTGGAGGTAAGGCGCGTGGTCTGGCATTTCTCAACAGTCTTGTCTATAAGCATGAACTGACCAACAAGTATCCGGGAGTGAAGATCGCTATTCCGCGAACAATCGTAATCGCTACAGACTATTTTGACCAGTTCATTCTTGAGAATGACCTTCAGTATGTCATAGATTCTGATATTACAGATGAGGAAATCCTCTCTGAGTTTGTGTCATCACGACTTCCTGAAGCCCTTGTAGAGCAGCTCAGAGCATATGTGATGACTGTGAGATACCCTCTTGCCATCCGCTCGAGCTCGAAGCTTGAAGACAGCAGTTATCAGCCTTTTGCAGGAGTCTATTCCACATATATGATACCATTCGTAGAAAACAGGGACCAGATGCTTCGAATGCTTGAAAAAGCGATCAAGAGCGTCTATGCTTCTGTCTTCTACAATGGAAGCAGAACATATATCCAGACGACAGCCAACCTGCTGAGTGAGGAAAAGATGGCTGTTGTCGTACAGAGCATCTGTGGTTCCGAGCATAACGGCCTCTTCTATCCGATGATCTCTGGAGTCGCACGCTCTGTCAACTTCTACCCTATCGGAAGCGAGAATGCTGAGGATGGAATCATCGATCTGGCCTTCGGACTTGGAAAGACAGTAGTGGATGGAGGCAAGTCTCTCCGTTTCAGTCCTAAGTTCCCGAAGAAGATCCTACAGCTGTCTGATCCTAAACTTGCTCTGCGAGACACTCAGAAGACGATGTACGCTCTTGATCTCCGTCCCGGGGCATTCAAGATATCACGAAATGAAGGAGTCAATCTTGCAAATCCTTCAGTTACAGAGGTTCTGGAGTCTTTCTCACATCCTGAGCTCGTAGCATCCACCTTCAGCATGGAGAACAACAGGATGGTACCTGGCATCAGTGCAAGAGGCCCTCGTGTAATATCTTTCGATGCAATTCTCAAATACGGACGCTACCCTCTCGCACAGGTTCTCAAGGACATCCTTGACATCTGCAAGAAGGAACTCATGTGCGACGTTGAGATGGAGTTTGCAGCAGACCTTACGACTACATCTTCAGGTCAGGTGCTTGGTCTGAAACTTTTGCAGGTCCGTCCTGTCGGCGAATACTCTGAAGACAATACGACAACCATGGAAAAGGTCACTGAAGATATATCCACAACCATTCTTCAGTCATCAAAAGCTCTGGGTTCCGGACTGTTTGATGGAATCGATTACATAATCCATGTACCATCAGCTTCTTTTGATAGTGCAAGAACTAAGGAAATGGCTGCCGAGGTTGCAGTACTTAACAACCGCATCAAGAATGAAGGTGGACGCTATCTCCTGATCGGTCCGGGCAGATGGGGATCATCTGACCATTGGCTGGGTATACCTGTAGTCTGGAGTGATATCTCTGAAGCTAAGATGATTGTCGAGACTGCCATTCCTGGTTTTCAGATTGAGCCGAGTCAGGGAACCCACTTCTTTCAAAACATAACATCTCTAGGAGTCGGCTACCTTACGATAGACACTGTGAACAGAGACGGAAGCATCGATGAAAATATGATTTCGGGCTTTGAATGTCTCCATGATGGAGAGTTTGTGAAGCTTTATAAGGCTCCGGAGACCATGATTGGCTTCATTGACAGGTCAAACAATAAAGCAATACTTGGTTTTTAAGAATTAATGTGTAATATATTAAAAGTTAGGCGATAAAACTAAAATGTTTTATCACCTAACTTTTTTGTTATACGATATTCTCCACTATTCCGCCCATTGGAGGCACCTTAATTTCAATGATTTTACCAGGATAGAACTGTTCTGTCACAGGTATGCCCATCCATTCGAATGCATGCTTCGGTATAGTGAGTTTCATTACAGCTTCGCTATGTGAGAAGTTAGCTGCAACAAGTACTGTATGCTCCTCATGATCTCTGAGGAAGGCATAGTGTCTGTTCTTGTCGAAGCCGTCTGAGCTTGCGTTGCAATAGCATAGATCATATGTCGTTCCTTTGCCTATAGCTTCATCTGAAGCGGCAAATCTTGTAAGTTGAGCGAAACTGCAGAATGCTTCAGCTTCCTTTTCTGTAAGGCCTGCTGACTCGATTGTTTCTACATCCAGGCTCTTGTATGCTCCTGAAGCAATAAGTCTGCGGAGGCGGCGTACTGAAGGCACGCTCCACCAGTCGAAGATAGTAGTACGGCCGTTAAGACCACTGAATCCTTCTTCCTCCATACCGCTTTCACCCACTTCTTCTCCAAAATATATCATGAAAGGAGCAGTATTAAGACACATGGACACATAGAGCGGCGCCATTGCGTTTCCTGAATCCTTTCCGAAATATTCAGAGGCGAAGCGCTGTTCGTCATGATTCTCGAGGAAATTGAGCATATATGGCTGTAAATCACCAAGGAACTGCCAGTTTCGGGTGATTCCGGTAGCAGACTGCCAGAGCTCTACAGGCATGCCGTTATCGTCTACATTCTTCTCGACAACTGTTCTGAGTGTATCATATAGACCGGACTTGTCATAAAGATAGTCAAAACCTACATTGCGTACATATTCGCTGTAAAGGTCCTTCTTGTATACTTCCGCGATGAAGATAACCGAAGGGTATGCCTTTTTTACTTCTGTTATCGCCCATTTCATGAACTGAGGAGGTACCAGTTCAACCATATCGCAACGGAAGCCGTCAACGCCTTTTCCGGCCCAATAAAGGAGGATATCGAGCATTTTATCCCATGTGCCGGTATGTGTTTCGCCATAATTGATCTTCACTGTCTCATACCAGTCGTTGACTCCAGGTGTCGGGCTATAACAGTTATTACCGGTAGCCATGGCCGGATACTCATGATATGGAGCATACCCGGCAGGCGCTTCGTTAGGTAGGGTCAGACTTTGTCCCGGATAATAATAAAAGTCATTTTCTGCCTTCCAGTGTACTGTCTTGTCATCTTCTGCACCGAGTACAGGATGGCCGCTGACAGGATTGACCTTTCCATAATCCCTTGATACATGGTTAGGTACAAAGTCAATTATCATCTTGAGTCCCGCCTCGTGTGTCTTTGCTACGAGTCTTTCAAACTCCCCTATCCTGTCTTCTGGGTTGTCGGCGAGGTATGGATTCACATCATAGTAATCGCAGATTGCATAGGGCGATCCTGCCTTACCTTTTACGAACTGAGGATGTGATGCGATACATCCTTGAGTATATTCTTGAGTCGAATGTCTGATGACACCTGTCAGCCAGAGGTGGCTGCAGCCGAGCCATTTCAGGTATTCAAGAGTTGCAGTGTCTATATCAGAGAACTTTCCAGTGCCGTTTTCATTCAGACTTCCGTTTTGTGTCAACTTCTCAGTATCATTTCCCCACAAACGCGGAAGCATCTGATAGATAATAGGTTTTGAATTCATTATGTAATTCTGTTTTGTGTTGTTTATAAAAAGATTCTCTCCACTTCTGCATCATCTGTGATCCGGTACAAGGCCTGATTGGTGGACTTTGATTTCAAGCCACCTAATTCCTCGATATATGGACCGAGTTTAAGATAATCCAGTAATGTGATGTCGAATCCCTCTGCAAGGGTTTCGCGGCCCGAATACCATGCAAGTTTCAGACCAGGATAGGTGGATCTGACAAGACGGCAGATATGTCCTATCTCAGCCGGATCTGCATCTCCTCCCATGAAGCAGAAGCATGTGATTGCAGCGGAATACCTGCCTATGAGTGTCTTGACGAACTCGTCAGTCATGGATTCTCCCTCATCTTCCCATAACCACGGACTATGACATCCCGGACATCTGTTGGGACATCCGGAAATGTTGACTGCCAGGCTGATCTCGTCGGGGATCTCCTGGCAGACAATATCGTAGCTATAGCACTTTAGCATGTAGGGGTTTTTGCGTCGTTGTGATGGTAGTAGCGTCTTGCCGCTTCTTCCTGACGTGCCATCGAGAAGTTGCTTACGCGCTTCATGTAACCGATGATACGGGTCAGGTAATCAATGTCCTGGCTCTTGCAGTGAGGACATTCCTTAAGATAATGCTTGCTGATGTGTCCGCAGCTGTTGCAGATAGTGTTAGGAATATTGAATGTGAAGTAGTTACATCCTTCCTGAGCTGCCACGCGGAGGAGCTGTGCGTACTGAGCCTTGCTGAGATGCTCTTCAAGATTGAGGTGAAGTGCTGATCCTCCGGTAAGGTGCTCGATGTACTTGCGGCCGTGCAGACGCATCTTGTCGATGATGTTAAGAGACTTGTCCTCCACTATGTAGAAATAACTGTTGTAGCAGTCACGTGGAACTGCATATCCGTCTTCCCTATCCCATTTAGCATGCTTCACACCTACATTTTCTGCAGGAATCATTTCGCAGTTGAAGAGGGTTGTCTTTGTGCGGTACTTCTTGTTGTACTCCTCGATCAGACCGAGCGTATCCTGAACGAACTTTGTATATTCAGGATTGTCATTGATAGCGAGTCCAAGGAATTCAGCTGCCTCCACAAGTCCGTTGATACCGACTGTAAGGTACTGGCGGCCGATATTGATGAAGCCTGCATCAAAGAGCGGAAGCATTCCCTGTGCCTGGAATGACTTGAGGTTCTCGTCGTATGCGAGCTGCACCTTATGAACAAGATCAATGACCTCTGCAAGATATGTCATGTAGTCCTGACCGTTCTTCACCGCATACTGGATACATCTGTTAAGGTTGATTGTAAGCACGCTCTTTGAACCGGTTGAAACACCGCCGGCACCGAGAGTATAGCTGAATCCGTTGTCCTGGATTTCGTTACGCAGACGGCAGCATGAAGCAAGAGAGTCGGCATTGTCGCTCATATATGTGAAGAACGAGTGTCCCTCAGCATACATTTCAGCTGTGAAGTCTCCCCACTCCTTGTCTCTCACCTCTGTTCCTTCTGTAAGGAGAGCCATTGTCTCTACAGGGAAAGTGAGCGGGGTCTTGAGTCTCTCAGCGTTGAACCACTTCATGAATCTCTTCTGAAGCCATGAAAGACCGTCCCAGTCCGGCTTGCTTCCGTCAGGGAATCTGAACTCTCCGAAGATGCTCTCGAAGTAGAACTTGTCATAGTATGAGATGTTCCAGAACACAGATTGGAAGTTACGTGCTCCTGTAGGCTGGTTGATCGAATATACGATCTGCTCGAAGCAGTCAGTGATGATCTTGTCGATAGTGCGCTTCTTTGCAGAAAGGTCAGCCTGCTTGTCAGGATGCTGCCAGTAATCGGTTCCGAACTCCTTGCCGATGAAATAGTTCATGTACATAAGGAATTCCGGAGTTGCACATGCACCGCTGAGCATGCTGGAAACCATGAATACAAGGTTGATGAAACCGCCGCAGAACGATTTGAGGTTTGTAGGACCTACAGAATTACCTCCGATTGCCTTTGTACCCTCGAGCAGCCAAGGATACATTGTGATGCTGGCGCAGTAGTTCGCAAGCGATGTCTCATCGTTCTTGTAGATGTGATGGTTCTTGAGCAGGCGTATATATTTGTCTGAAAGCTCCTTTCCATACATGCTCTTCATCCTGTCGGTAAGTATACGACGGTTGAGTCTGATGAAGTTCTTCTTTGGGAGCTCACCGATAAGTGTTGCGAGATTCTTCTTCTCGATGTTTGCATTAGCGTCATACTTGCTGCTGGTAGCGGCATTATCTGACTGGCAGTACTGGATAAGGAAATCGAGGTGGTCACGTACTTCGCGGTCCTCGCTATGTCTCTGACGATAGAGCATATATGACTTTGCCACTGCAAAGAAATGCTCAGACATGAGGGCGATTTCCACCTGGTTCTGGATATCCTCCACATGCATGCCTTCAGTGATGCGGACATGCGAGAGTATATTGACTATATCCTCTTCAGTTGCAAATGCTCCTACTGAAAGGAATGCCTTCCTGATGGCATTCTTGATCTTCTCTACGGAAAATGCCTTACGTTTTCCGTCTCTCTTGATGATTGTTATTTCTGCGCTGCTCATATTTAATGTCTTTAATTATCGGTTATTAGGACTGCGAAGTTATCCATTATATACCGTTTACATCATCTGCTTTCCGGATAGTTATCAACACACTTTTTAACAAAAAGACCGGCTGCCATTTCTGACAGCCGGTCTTGCATGTTTCTATGTGAATCTGCTGTTACTCAGCATCCATTGCCTGGCATGCTGTGATAGCTACCATCTTGTAGATGTCGTCAACAGAACATCCGCGGCTGAGGTCGTTTACCGGACGAGCGATACCCTGGAGGATAGGTCCGATAGCGTCAGCCTTTCCGAGTCTCTGAACGAGCTTGTATGCGATGTTTCCTACCTCGAGGCATGGGAATACGAGAACGTTTGCATGTCCTGCGATCTCAGAACCCGGAGCCTTCTTCTGGCCAACAGAAGGTACGAGGGCAGCATCTGCCTGAAGCTCACCTTCTACCTTGATTGTAGGGTCGATTTCGCGTGCAAGTCTTGTAGCTTCAATCACTTTGTCAACAACTTCGTGCTTTGCTGATCCCATTGTAGAGAATGAAAGCATGGCAACCTTAGGGTCTGCAAATCCTGCTACGCTCTTTGCTGTCTGAGCTGTGCAGACTGCAATCTGTGCGAGCTGTGATGCATCCGGCATAGGTGTAACTGCAACGTCACCTACTACGAGTACTCCGTCCTCACCATACTCAGGAGTATTGGTGATCATAAGCATTGCTCCACTTACGCATGAGATGCCTGGAGAGCACTTGATGATCTGGAGAGCAGGTCTGAGAGTCTCGCCTGTTGTGGAGAGGGCACCGCTGATCTGACCGTCTGCGTCTCCGCTCTTGATGATGAGACATCCGAAATAAAGAGGGTCAAGAACGAGCTGTGCAGCCTTTTCCGGAGTCATTCCCTTGTTCTTGCGGAGCTCATAGAGAAGGTTTGCATATTCTGCTGTCTTCTCGCTTGTTGCAGGGTCGATGATTGTAGCCTTTCCGATGTTCTTGAGGCCGAGCTTTTCAGCAAGGTCAAAGATCTCGTCAGGGTTTCCGATAAGGATGATTTCTGCAATCTCGTCAGCAAGAGCCATGTCTGCTGCGGTAAGAGTACGCTCTTCGAGCGACTCAGGAAGCACGATGCGCTGCTTGTTGGACTTTGCGCGTGCGATGATGCTTTCAATGAGTGTCATATCTTGTTGTATTGATTTTTCGTTACAGTCTGCGAAGATACATATAAATTCTTTACCTTTGCAGGATTATTGGACTTATAAGAAAAAATATACGATTTTATGAAGAATATAGCATTGAAGCAGGTTCATTATGAAGGAATCACCATCAGGATTCCTGAGATATGGAATGTCGAGACAGAAGAGTTTGACGAGGTAGATGGAACAAAGTCTTATAGCATGAGTATCAGTGCCTCAGGTAGGGATATCAGAAGTATTGATATAAGTATAGGAGCAATCCCGGAGGGATCGGATGCCTATATTGAAGCAAGCAGGACATATGAAGAGGTTGTAAGCGAAGCTGACCTTTCAGCCAATGACGAGCCTATCCTCTGTTTCCAGTTCCAGGACTACAAGGCATATGGCTTCAATGTGTGGACTGATGATGGAATGCCATGCTTCTTTTTCTGTATCGACCTGAAGGCAAACGAGAAGAATGACCTCCTCACAGTGCTTGTCAGCGCACCAGACAATGCAGAACTCCAGAACATGATGGAGTTCGTCGAGGAATACCTCTCAGTCGAGTAAAACTTTCTGACTATTTTAAGTTTCACACGTTTATGAATAAGTTTTTATCGATTATCGCATGCCTCGGCTTTGTGGCATGTACTTCAAATACGGCTACCAGCTATGTAGACCGTATGACACATGATCCGAACGCTACCAACACTGAGACAATCCTTCATGTATGGAGCTGGAACTTCCCTACTATCGCAGCCAACATGAAGCAGATTGCTGATGCCGGCTTCACAATGCTCCAGACATCACCTGTAAATGCTTGTTTCAGTCCAGAGGGCGGAAATATCAAGATTCTTGACGACAAGGCAGGTAACTGGTACCACTATTATCAGCCTACTGACTGGACAATCGGTAACAATATTGTCGGTACTGAGGAGGAAATGAAGGCGATGCTTGACTCTGCGAAGAAATATGATATCCGCGTCCTTGTGGATGTACTTCCAAACCACACCGCATTCAATATCGACCTTGTGACTGACGAGTTTTATGCAGCTGTAGGCGGACGTGACAAGATGTTCCATACCAACGGTCTCAAGGATATCAATGACTATAATGACCGTGCACAGTGCACACATCAGGGTGTAGGAGGTCTTCCTGACGTAAACACAGAGAACCCTCTTTTCCAGAAGTATTATATGGAGTTCGTGAACAAGCTTGTCAAGATGGGTGTACGCGGCTTCCGTTATGACACTGCAAAGCACATCGGAGTACATTCTGATCCTCTCGATACAGAGGCTGGAGTGACTGAAAACGATTTCTGGGATGTTGCTACAGGCCGTAAGGAGGTTCTTGGAGTTTCACTTGCCATTCCGTATGACAGCCTTTTCGTGTATGGTGAGGTTCTTCAGGACAGAAACGTGCCTGAGGAGGAGTATGCAAGCTACTTCGGCCAGACAGCATCAACTTACGGACATGTAATCCGTGAGGTCCTTGCAAAGAGAAGCGCAAAGGATATCGACGTTCTTTCATGGTATCACAGAGCTGCTCCTGAGCATCTTACAACATGGGTAGAAAGCCATGACACATATTGCAATGCCAATGAGAGCGCAGGTCTTACTGATTCGCAGATCCGTACAGGTTGGGTATTCCTTACTGCACGTCAGAACGGTACACCTCTCTTCTATAGCCGTCCGATGAATTCTACACGTGAGAACTATTTCGGCGACAATCTTCTCGGTGCTCGCGGAAATGACGAATTCTTCCACCCTGAGGTCGTGGCAGTCAACAAGTTCCGTCAGGCTATGAAAGGTCAGACTGAGGATATCCAGATTGCTGAAGACGGTGAAGTTATCGTAGTTAACCGTGGCGACAAGGGTGTTGCTGTCATCAATTTCTCACTTGATGCAAATTCAGTGGAAGCTGCAACTTCCCTTGCAGATGGCGTTTATGCTGATCTTGTATACGGCAATGAGTTCAAGGTGGAGAACGGTGTCCTCAAGGGTACAGCACAACCGGAGACTACATATATCATTGTAAAGAAGTAATATAAATCATAAGATTATGAACAAGGTGTCGGAAAACCCTTTAAAAAACCGAGAAACAGACAATCTTACGCTTATCATAGTCACAGCCTTGTTCGTCACCAGTTATCTGGTTTCGAACATAATGGCTGTGAAAGTGATAGGTATCTTTGACCTCTTCTATTTCGATGCAGGCACAATTACCTTCCCATTCGCCTACATGCTCGGTGATGTACTTACGGAGATATGGGGATATCGCACTGCGAGGAGAACAATCATTCTGACATTGTTCTGCAACATACTGATGGTAATCTGCACACAGATAGGAGTATGGCTCCCCTCACCTGACTATCTGGATGCTACCGCGACTGCATATAATACCATCTTCTCATACGTTCCACGAATTGTGCTGGCTTCGCTTGTCGGCTTCCTTCTAGGAGAGCTTTCCAATGCCTACATAATGGACAAGATCAAGCGTAGAACCAATGGAAAGCATCTGTGGGTCAGAACAATAGGAAGTTCCATGGTAGGTTATGTACTTGATACCGTACCATTTGTACTGATTGCCTTTGCCGGCACTGTGACTGTCCGAGACCTTCTGCTCATGATTGCCATGCAGTATTTCATGAAGCTCGGCATCGAAGCACTTTTCGGAACTCCTCTGGCCTATGCCACAATAGCATTCCTTAAAAAGATCAGATCATGAAAGTATTGATAACAGGTACATCTCAAGGCATCGGCAGAGCCATTGCTCTTCTATTTCTTGAAAACGGACATGAGGTCATCGGAATTGACAGAGCTTCATCCTCAATATCTCATGATGGCTATGAACATCTGACATGTGATATCAGAGATATAGATAATCTGCCTGAAATAAATGATGTCCAGATACTTATAAATAATGCTGGAACTCAGAATGAGGACGATATAGACATCAATCTAAAGGCACTTATCCGTATTACGGAGAAGTACGGTGTCCAGAAGAACATAAGGTCGATTCTCAATATCGGATCAGCCAGCGGACACACCGGAGCCGAGTTCCCTGAATACTGCGCAAGCAAGGCCGGTGTCATCGCCTATACGAAGAATGTCGCTCAGAGAGTTGCAGAATTCGGTGCTACATGCAACAGCATAGATCCAGGCGGAGTCTACACCCCGTTGAATGACTGCGTAGTCAATGATCCCGAGCTCTGGCAGGAGATAATGGATCAGACTCCCCTTAAGAAATGGGCACAACCGGAGGAGATAGCACAATGGGCATATTTCATGACAGTTGTAAATACATTCTGTACAGGTCAGAGCATTGTCATCGACGGAGGAGAATCGATCAATTCACACTTTGTGTGGCCTGAATAAAAGAAACGGTCTATACTTGATGGTATAGACCGTTTCTTTATTATAGTCTGGATTATGACAATCCTTCGATTTCTCCGTTTACAATGTCGATATGCATTGCCTGAGGTACCTTAGGAAGTCCCGGCATTCTCATGATCTCTCCAGAAATGACAACCAGCATTTCCGCACCTGCATTGATCACGATGTCCTGAACATGGAAGTTGAAGTCCTTAGGTACATTGATCAGTTTAGGATCTGTAGAGAAGGAGTATTGGGTCTTAGCGATACATATAGGGAACTTAGTATAACCCAATTCCTCGATCATTGCAACCTTCTTCCTGGCTGTTGGGCTCAATGTCACAGAGCGGGCACCATACTGATTCTGAGCAACTTTATTGATCTTTGTCACTACATCGTCTTCATCTGTGTATGCAAGAGTCATCTCGCCTGATGGATTCTCATCAATGGTCTTCACAACGAGTTCAGCAAGCTCTACAGCTCCAGCGCCACCATCAACAAAGGCATTGTTCACTGCGAAGCCGATGCCCTTCTCAGCACAATGCTGACGTACGAAGTCGATTTCCTCGTTCACGTCATCGCCGTAGCGGTTGAACGCAACAACCACTGTCTGACCGAACTGTGCAAGGTTTTCAAGGTGTTTGTCCATATTGGCGATACCGATCTTGAGCGCTTCAAGATTCGGCTGTCCTACAATATCCTGAGCTACGCCGCCGTGCATCTTGAGAGCACGGGCTGTAACCACAAGCACTGTGAGCTTTGGATTGATTCCGGCCTTACGGCACTTGATGTCATAGAATTTCTCTGCACCCAGGTCTGCACCGAAACCAGCCTCTGTGATTGCATATTCGCCGAATGTCATGGCAAGCTTGGTAGCAAGGATTGAGTTGCATCCGTGTGCGATGTTTGCAAATGGACCTCCATGTACAAATGCAGGAGTGTTTTCGGTAGTCTGTACGAGGTTAGGTGAAAGTGCATCCTTAAGAAGGACTACGATTGCACCTGCAACACCCATATCCTTGACAGTGAAAGGCTTATTGTCATAAGTGTATCCGAGAAGGATATTCTCGATACGACGGCGGAGGTCGTCTTCATCCTTGGCAAGGCAAAGGATCGCCATGATC
>JAFZGK010000097.1 GCA_017555445.1 Bacteroidales bacterium | reverse complement strand
CCCTCTGCTTGTAAGGCAGATGCTCTAAACCAACTGAGCTATGCTCCCGTTTGCGGTGCGGACGGGACTCGAACCCGCGACCCCCGGCGTGACAGGCCGGTATTCTAACCAGCTGAACTACCGCACCATTTGTTCAGACTTTATGCGTTTTTTTCGAACGCGGATGCAAAGGTACGCAAAAAATCGGAACCTCCAAATTTTTCGCGTACTTTTTTACAATTTTTTCTGAACTTTTTCGCTACTTGATCTCAATCATTTTTGTTTCTTCCTCAGCCTTAGGCTTTTGCAGTTTTGGAACATCTACGAACAAAATTCCATTTTCTACACGTGCCTGAATGCCCTCTTTGTCCGCATTGTCAGGAAGAAGAAGAGTCTGAGTGAATCTTGCATATGAAAATTCTTTTCTGAGATACTTGCACTCCTTTTTGTCCTTGCATCCGCAGTTCTTCTTTTCGAGTTCCACAACAAGATTTCCGTCCTTGTTGAGATGGACTTTGAAGTCGTCCCTGGTCATGCCCGGAGCTGCAAGTTCGAGCTTGTATTCATTGTCTGTTTCGACAACATTGATTGCAGGAACATTCCCGCCTACCTTTTCGAGAGTCCTGTTCTCGAAGAAATCATTAAAGAAATCGTTGAGGCCGAATTGGCCGTACCGACGTGCTGGTAACATATTTGTATTCTCCTATATTTTAAAAATTCCACTTATTGTGTTGCGCAACGCGCCAAGATATTGTCAATATCTATACCATAGATTATAGAGAAAAGTAGTATATTTGCAGATTGTCAGAACAATGTTTGATTTTATGGAAAAGAAATTATACCCATTGAAGTTCATACCTATCGCTTCCAGAAGACCTTGGGGTGGAAATGCGCTGGTGACAGGACTGGGAAAGGAATTCACTGTATGTGACGAGGACGGAAACGAGACAGTCCTTGGTGCTGAGGAGGCTATCGGAGAGAGCTGGGAGATTGCGGATATGGGATTTGAGGATTCTGTGGTGAAGGAAGGATGGCTTGCAGGCAACACTATAAGCGACCTGATGGAGACATATATCGAAAGAGTTGTTGGCGAGGACGTGTATAATTATTATGGCCGCCAGTTTCCGTTGCTGATTAAGTTCCTTGACATAAAGGGAAAACTTTCCGTTCAGGTGCACCCGGATGACGAGATTGCTGCGGAGAGATATGACTCCCTCGGAAAGAACGAGATATGGTATGTCCTTGATGCGAAGCCGGGTTCAAAGATCTATGCAGGCTTCAACAAGGATATGACCGCACAGGAACTTTACGACAGATGTCATGACGGCAGTGTCGAGGAAGTTCTCAATGTCATATATCCGAAGAAGGGAGATGTCCTCCATATAACACCCGGTACAGTACACTCTGCCGAGGGTGAACTTCTTGTAGTGGAGGTTCAGGAGTCGTCAGACCTTATTTTCAGACTGTATGACTGGGGCCGTGAATTCGATCCGGCTACAGCGCGCCCTATGCATCTTGACGAGGCGATCGATTTTATCAACTATGATAAATTCGACGAATCGTACTATCGTAAGGGAGCTCTTTGGGGTGAGCATGAATGCCATTGTCATGAAGGAGAGCATGAGTGTCATTGTCATGAAGAGGACCACGGATGCAGCTGCGTAGGTCATCATGACCATGACAAGGTAGTCGAGACATTTGTGGAAAGTCCGCAGTTCAATGTGTCGAAGCTCAATCTTACTGATCCTCTTCACATCTATACGGAAAAGTTTGCAAGCTTCATTATATATATATGTATTGAAGGAGCTGCATCAGTGCAGGTCCCTTCAGAGAACGAGAATGGCGAGGCGTGCATGGAGAATTATGAGTTCGGCAAGGGTGAGACAATCCTCATTCCTGCAGACATGCCTGACTTCTTCCTCGTGCCGCGTGACAGGTCGACAGTGATTCTTGAGGCGGTGACACGTCCGGTTGACGAACTTGATGCATATATTGACCCTGATACGGAGGCTTTCCTCGAGGATGAAGACTATGAAGGTCTTGAAGATGGCGCCTTTGACGATGATGATATTCCCCAGGGCCCGTCAGGCGCATCTCCGTTAGGATTCTTTGGCGCGGGTCGCGGACCTCTGTCATAATTTCAAAGACATGACGGAAGTAAGAATCGATAAATACCTGTGGGCCATCAGGGTGTTCAAGACTCGAAGTGAGGCTACAGATGCCTGCAAAGGAGGAAAGATCAGAGTTAACGGTGGTGATACAAAGCCATCCAAGGCTGTGAAGGTTGGTGACGTACTTACTGCGCGTAAGGGTGCGGTAACATATACATATAAGGTAATCGACCTTATAGATAAGAGGCAGGGACCAAAGCTCGTACCTCTGTATGCCGAGAATCTCACCCCTCAGGAGGAACTTGACAAGCTTCGCGCACCTGTGGAGACTTTCTTCCTCAAGCGTGACAGGGGAGCAGGAAGGCCTACGAAGAAGGACCGCAGACAGATGGACAGCCTGTGGAGCAATCTGAGCTTTGATGTTCCTGATGATGTCGCAGAAAGGTTTGCTGCAGATTTCGGAATAGAAGATGATGAATAGAAGGAGTGATCAGGTCACTCCTTTATTTATTTGCATTCCGAATATGAATAAAAGTGCAAATGTGCTATGCTTTGGCAATATGTAATGTTATCTTTGCAGAAGAAACACTTTAGAAAGATATGGTACCTTTTCTGAAACAGGTTGCAGAGTATTATTATAACAGGGAACAGATCGACAATCATTGCTTTGTCTTCCCTAACCGTCGTTCGATGGTATTCTTCCGCAAGTGGCTTGCGGAAGCCGTGACTGGTTCGGATAAGCCGATGATAGTCCCTCAGATGTTGACTATCAATGATTTCTTTGCTAAAGTTTCCGGGCTGAGGACTGCGGACAGGCTCAGACTGCTGCTGGATCTTTATGACTGCTATTCTTCCCTCAATCCTCATGCTGAGTCTGTCGATGAGTTCGTCTTCTGGGGAGATGTGATTCTCTCTGATTTCAATGATGTTGACAAATATCTTGTCGATTCCCGGCAGATTTTCACTAACATAGCTGATTACAAACATCTTCAGGATACGTTCAGCTATCTTACCGAGACTCAGAAGAAGGCGATTCAAAGCTTTATCAGTCATTTCAACGACCAGTCCGGACGTCTGACCGTAAATCTCGATACTGATGACCCGGATGTCAAGGGCCGCTTCCTGCAGATATGGAATATCCTGTACCCTTTATATCAGGATTTCAACAAGGTGCTGAGAGAGAAGGGAAGCGCCTATGAAGGAATGGCGTATCGTTCATTGGCGGAGAAGATCAGAAATTCATCGGTTGAAGAGACTCTTGGTGAGCAGTTTGCCGATGTGGAAAAATTCATCTTCGTAGGTCTGAATGCTTTGAATGAATGTGAAAAGACGGTCTTGAGAAGACTCAGGGATACTTCAAAGGCAGAATTCTGCTTGGACTGGTCGGGAGAGCTGATCAGGGACAAACAGAACAGGTCTTCTGTGTTCATGGCGGATAATGTGCTGGAGTTCCCTCAGGCGGCGCAGTGGGATGAAGAAGGAACTGCTGTTCCTGAGATAAATGTGGTAAGCGTTTCATCTTCAATCGGACAGGCAAAGAGACTTCCTGATATCCTGTCCAACGTCGAGGACCCTCAGAGAAACTGTGCAGTTGTGCTTCCTGATGAGAACCTTCTTGCCCCGGTGCTGAACTCGATCCCTTATGATATTCGTGACATCAATGTGACCATGGGTCTTCCGATGAGCGGAAGCATCTTCTTTGACATGATGTCTCATGTAGCCTCGATCCAGATGCATGCAATATTCAGAAAAGGGAAGTGGTTCCTTTATCACAAACCGGTATGGGATCTCTTTTCAAATGATGTGTTCAGGAAGGCTTCGGATGATAGGACCAGGGAGATTATTTCAGAAATAAAGAAGGAGGCCGGATATTATATTCCATTGGAAAAACTTGCCGGAACTCCTCTTATGAATGCGGTTTTCCGTGTTGTCATCACTGATCCGAAGTCCAATGCTTCATCCCAGATTTCAGCTTTTGCAATATACCTTATGGAGGTCGTCCGCACGATAGCTCCTCTGGTTTCAGATGATCCGGGAATGGCGGTCGAACTGGAGTTTGCAAAGGAATATCATAAGGGTCTGACAATGATGCATGATTGTCTTTTCGGACAGGAAAGACAGAGAAGCATACTTCCGTCCACCTTCATCAGACTTCTCTCTCAGATGCTGGGATCAGTGTCAGTGCCATTCAAGGGTGAACCTCTCAAGGGACTTCAGATAATGGGTCCATTGGAAATGAGAGCTCTTGACTTCAGGAATCTTGTGATAATGTCCGCAAATGAGGGTGTCTTTCCACGAAGGAATGTGAGTTCATCCTTCATACCTCCTGAACTTAGAAAGGGATTCGGCCTTCCTACATATGAATATCAGGATGCTATATGGGCATATTATTTCTATAGGATGATTTCCCGTGCAGAAAAGGTATGGATGCTGGTCGATTCGCGTACGGAAGGATTGAAGTCAGGAGAGGAAAGCCGCTATATAAAGCAGCTCGAGTACCATTTCGGCCTGCCGCTCAACCGTTTTGTGGTAAAGTTTGCAGGGATGAAGACAGCTCAGCTTCCGGAGATTGCCAAGACAGCTGAAGATATAGAGGTGATAAGGGAGAAGGAGCATTCGGCGACATCTCTGCAGAATTATCTTGCCTGTCCTGCAAAGTTCTATTACGGGACTGTAAAGGGACTTAAGGCTGAGGAAGAGGTTGCAGAATCGCTGGATTACGGCATGTTCGGAACAGTGTACCATGATACAATGCGCTCTCTATATACATCTGAAGAAGCGATGTCTGAAGATTTCTTCTTTGACCACAAGGGTGAGAATGAGAAGAGGCTGCATTATAGACTTCAGTCAGTAAGTCGTTCATATATAGAGGGGTGGCTCAAGCGTGAAGATGAGATAAGGAAGAAGGTGAAGGCGTTGATAGCTGATCAGCTCAATACGCTTGATGTCAGCGGACGAAACCTCGTGGTGACTGATGTTATTGTGAGGTATGTCGTAAAGACGCTGCAGCGGGATCTGGAACTGCTCAAGGAAAGCGGACGTGATTCATTCGATATCCTTGGAAGAGAAATCAGAGTGAGAGGTACTTTCAATGGTTTGAAACTCAAAGGATTCGTCGATAGGTTAGATAGTTTTGCCCCTGATCAGGCCAGAGTCGTGGACTATAAGACAGGAAAGGTTCTGGAGGACGATGTCGATATCCATGATGGCAATGCGGAGGCTATTGCGGAGAGTATCTTTGCACCGGATATAAAGGACCGACCGAAGATCGCATTCCAGTTCTTTATCTACGACTATCTTGTGCGTCAGCATCCTCTCGTACAGGGACGTGATGTATATAACTGTGTGTATTCCACTTCAAAGATATTCAAGGAGGCTCCGGTCACCGTTCCTTTGAATCAGAGGTTCTTTGATGCTGTTTCCGGGCATCTTGCGTCAATGGTTGATGAGATGTGTGATCCTCAGGTAGGATTCAGGAGGACTCAGGATGAGAGTATATGTGGTTTTTGTGATTTCAGAACAATTTGCGGAAGATAGGATATGCTGACTGTAATGAAAGCTTCTGCAGGTTCGGGTAAGACCTATAACCTTGCAAAAAAATACATAAGTCTGCTGCTTGTCAATAAGGACAGGTATGCATACAGGCATATTCTTGCCGTGACCTTCACCAACAAGGCCACCGACGAGATGAAGAACCGTATCCTCAAGGAACTTCATACATTGGCGACGGATATTCCTCATTCAAAGTATCTGAAAGACCTGAAGGAGGAGCTTGGAATGAGTGAAGCAGATATCTCAGCCAAGGCTGAAACCGTTCTGCATGAAATCCTGCATGACTATAGCGCCTTTGCAGTGAGTACCATAGACCGTTTTTTCCAGCAGACGCTCAAGGCATTTTCAAGAGAGATAGGACGATTCGCTTCATACCAGGTGGAACTTGATAAGAATTCGCTTGTGGCGGAAAGTGTCGACCGTCTTCTGGATTCCCTTACTGAGGAGAATGGAAGCCTCCTCTCATGGCTGACCGACAATGTCCTTGAACAGATAGAACAGGGCGGACGTTACAGTATGGACGCCAATCTTCTTGAGATGGCTGTCAGACTAAAGTCGCCTCAGAGGCAGGACGCGATGGAGAAGGCAGGAATAGATGGGAATCATGTCTATACGAAGGAAAAGCTGCTGGAGATACGTCGTTCATGCAGAAAGATCATGGCGGATTTCCGAAGTGACCTGAAGTTGAGGACAAGGTCTGCATTGGATATTCTCGAGCAGGCTGGTGTCAACCCTGCAGACAGCAACAGGGGATTCATGAAGCAGTTGTATGTCTATGATGAACTCTCCGATAATGATGCAGTAACTGCTCCGAGCGCTTCATTCATGTCGAAGGCTCCAGATCACGAACAGTGGTTCGCAAAGGCAAAGGCCAAAGACCTTCTGCCTAAGGTTTATCCGTTCCTGGAAGCCCCTCTCAATGATTTCTGTGTTTTGTGGGATACTGATTTCCAGGTATATAACACCGCATGCATACTTGATTCCCAGATATATGGCCTTGGTGTGGCTGCAGAGCTCCACAGGACATACAATGACATAATGAAGGAGAAGAATGTCCTTAGCATTGATGATTCGAACACCCTGCTCAGAGACATAATCGACGGATCTGATGCCCCATTCGTATACGAGAAGCTGGGAGTGCGTTTCGACCACTTCCTGCTCGATGAATTCCAGGACACTGCAGGCGTGCAGTGGACTAACTTCAGTCCACTTCTCCATAACAGTGAGTCTCAGGGTGGAGACAATCTCATAGTAGGAGATGTGAAGCAGAGCATCTACAGATGGAGAGGATCTGACTGGAGTCTTCTTGACAAGACGATACCATCCGAGTTCCCTCAGATGAAGACGGATGTTCTCAAGCATAATTGGCGAAGCCATTCAAATCTGGTCAGGTTCAACAGCTTGTGTTTCAAAAGAATGGCCGCTCGTCTTGATGCGGATAACGGATATGAGGAGGATAAGGGACCACTCTCGGAAATTTACAGGGATGTTCATCAGGAACCGGCCAAGGAAGGAAAGGCCCCGGGAAAGATAAGTCTTACATTCTGCCCTAAGGAAGACGAACTGCAGATGGTGCTGGACAGTGTGAATGAGGCTCGTGCGGCCGGAGCACGTCTGTCAGACATCGCAGTGCTGGTAAGAAGCAATGCCTCTGGTGAAGAGATTGCATCATACCTCATAGATAACGGTGTGACCGTCATCACTGATGATTCTCTTAAGGTGAAGGGAGCGGTCACAGTCAGACGTCTGGTTTCACTGCTGTCATACATAGATAATCCGGACGATACAGTAAACGGTTATCTGGCTGAGTCTCTTGATATAACCCTGCCGGGCGCCTGCACATCGATAACTGATATGGCGGAATCCCTCATACGTAAACTTAAGGAAAGTGACAAGGAGGGAATATGGCGAGGTGAAGTCCTTCATATACAGTCTTTTATGGATCATCTTCAGGATTATGTGGGGTCTAAAGGAAACAGCCTCAGAGGTTTCCTGAAATATTGGGAAGCTGAGAATCCGTCAATATCGTCGCCGTCTTCGGGAGACAGCGTGCGCGTGATGACTATACATAAGTCTAAGGGTCTCGATTTTCAGTATGTCATTCTGCCTTATGCGGAAAACATCAATATCTACAAGGCAAATGACTGCTGGTGTTCTCCTGCATTGGGTGGAACTTCTCTTGAAGGAGTGGCTGACGGTGTATATGATGTGACCCTTTCAAAATCATCTGAGTCGACTCTTTTTGCCGAGCATTACAGGAACGAAAGTTTCCTTCAGCTCGTGGACAATATGAATACTCTGTATGTTGCCATGACCCGTGCAGTCCTTGGTATGCATATCATAGCGAAGACGCCTTCTGCAAAATGCCTCAAAGGTGACTTCAGCAGTTTTTCAGACTTCTCCCAGCTGTTATACTGGTATGTGACAGAGTCTTCTGAGGGATTTGAAATGAAGGACGGGGAAGGCCTGCTCAGATTCGATCAGGGTGAAATGCCTGATTTCGATGAATATAGGGAAGAAGAGGAGCAATGCATGTCTTTCGATGTGTCTGAAGGTGGTGAATATCCGTCATTTGACCTTAATCCGGAGCTGGTTACCGATGAAGGTGAAGTGATAGACGTATGTGAGAGAGGCAGACTCAGATTTTCTGCTGATGCAGCTGACTTCTTCTCGTCTGAAGGACTTGCGGGAGTGTCTGCTTCCAGAAGAATCAGGGGTGTCGTGCTTCACGACATACTTTCTGCAGTCGTTGTTTCTGCAGATCTCGATGCGGCAGTCCGTATGGCGGTCATGAGTGGTGAACTTTCTGAAAATGAAGCAGATGAGACAATAAGTCTGCTCTCTGAACGATTAATGTCAGTAAAGGATTACTGCTGGTTCGATGCAGAAAATGCTACAGTGCTTAACGAGACCAGTCTGATTGATACGGATGGTGAGATCTGCCGTCCTGACAGAGTTGTCTTGAAAGGGACAAGCGTGTCCATCATAGATTACAAGTTCGGTGAACACAGACGATCATATGAGAGACAGCTCAATAAATATGCTGATATATGGCGCAGAATGGGGTATGATGATGTTTCTGCATTTTTGTGGTATGTCCAGACAGGAGAAGTCATAAAAGTTGGATAGATTTTGCTATATTTGCAGATTGTAGAAAAAGCGAAAATATGGGAAACAACGATACATGCAAGCTTCTGTATAACACTGAAAGAGTGACCCTCCATATTCCTGAATATGGAAGAAATGTGCAGAAGATGGTTGACTACCTCAAGACCATAGAGGACAGGGAAAAGCGTAACCAGCAGGCACGTGCCATCATCAAGGTCATGGAGATCCTCAATCCTGCAGTTCATCTCCAGGAAGATTATGAGCATAAGCTCTGGGATCATCTCTATATCATATCAGGTTTTGATCTGGATATCGATGCACCATACCCGATGCCTGCACCTGAAAGCCTTCACGAGCGTCCGCAGATGGTTCCAATCCAGAAGAAACCGATAAAGGCCAGTCATTATGGCCGCAACATCGAGAATATGATCGACCTGATAGCTGAGAAGGAAGAGGGAGAAACCAAGGATGCAATGATCCGTGCTCTAGCGATTTATATGCGTCAGCAGTATCTTATCTGGAACAAGGATACAGTGACAGAAGAGACTATTTTCCAGGATATCGAAAGATTGTCAGACGGAAGGGTAAGGATTCCTGAAGGCATGACCATAGGCAAGACAGGTCCTGACGCCGTTCATTCAAGACCTGGTGCTTCAGGCAAGCAGGGAAAGAACGGCAATTTCAGAAAGTTCAATCAGAAGAAGAGAAACAATAATAACCAGCATAAGTAATGGCTGACAGGAAGAAGACTGTAAGAAAGGAGAAGAATGAGAAGCGTGTGCGTTTCTCGTTCTTTTCGAATATGGATGAAGTCAGAAAATCCAATTTTTTCAAGATATCAGGTTCGATTGTGGCAGTGTTCGCACTGTTCACTCTCATTTCTGCTGTGTCATATCTTTTCACGTGGAAAGCTGACCAGAGCCTCATGATGCATCCTGAGATGATGGATAAGAATGTGGAGGTTGCCAACTGGGCGGGAAAGGCCGGTTTCCGATGGGGTACATTCCTTGTGTCCCGCTGTTTCGGACTGGGAAGCTTTGCACTTATCTTCCTCCTTGGAGCGATAGCTGCAAGACTGTTCTTCTGGAAGAAGAGCATGGGACTTCTAAGGACAACCTTTGTGGCGGTAAGCGGTACATTCGTGTCGTCGCTGATATTGTCGTTCGTGTCTCTAAAGTTCGGTGCTGACACCTTCTTCGGTGGAGGATTGGGCGGTGACGCGGGACATGCAGTCGTATGTTGGATGGAAAATATTGTGGGTGTGGCTGTTACAGGTGCACTCATCGTGGTCATGCTGATCGGATGGATGGTGTTTTCAAGCACCAGATTCGCTCAGTGGTTCGCCTCGACAGGTGAGCCGAAAGTCCAGGAGGAAGAAATTGCTGAACCGGAGCAGCCGGCAGAGCAGGAATCACATTTTGAGGATTTCATGGATGGACCATTGGGAGAAGATTCACTTACAGGACATTATACTGATGAACCTCAGATGTCTTCCGAGATGGCAGATGAACTTTCTGCTATTGATATGATCGATGCCGGATTTGATGAAGGACCGCTTGCTGATACTCTTCCTGATGAAGCCGTTCCGACCGAGGCTGTGCAGGAGGTTACGACTACTGACACCGAGGTAAAGGTCGTGATGGGTGAAGGTTATAACGTGAACGTGACCGAGGAACTTCCAAGGATAGACAATCGCGAAGAGCTTCAGAACTTCGAATTTCCTCCTCTGAGCCTTCTCAAGGACTATGCTGACGGACAGCATGTCGTGGGCAAACAGGAGCTTGAGATCAACAACAACCGTATCCGTGCGACTCTTCAGAATTATAAGATCGAGGTGGTGAGCGTCAGTGCGGTAGTAGGTCCGACTGTGACACTTTACAAGGTCGTTCCAGCTCCGGGAGTGAAGGTTTCGTCCATTGAAACTCTTCACCGAGAGATTGCTATGTCATTGGGAGCCAGTGGTGTACGTGTAGTGGCCCTTCGTGACAGTGTAGGAATCGAGGTCCCAAACAGTGTTCCGTCCATCGTTCCTCTCAAGTCTATGCTTGATGATGATTCGTTCAGGCATAGCAAGGCTGAGCTTCCGATTGCCATCGGATATACCATCAATCGTGAAGTCAAGACTTTCGACCTTACGGATGCACCTCACCTTCTCATAGCAGGTGCCACAAAGCAGGGTAAGTCAGTGGGACTCAATGTCATCATCTCATCTCTGCTATACGCCAAGCACCCAACGGAACTCAAATTTGTCTTCATTGACCCTAAGATGGTGGAATTCACTGCCTATAATGCTCTCCTGAAGCATTATCTTGCTGTGCTTCCTATGGCTGCAAGCGAGGAGGATGAAAGGGAGAATGCCATTATCAAGCAGCCTAAGCAGGCTGAGCAGGTGCTCAACTCACTCTGTATCGAGATGGACGAACGTTACAAGCTTCTTGCGTCAGCCGGTGTGAATGACATCAAGCTCTACAACGAGAAATATAAGGACCGTCATCTTCTTCCGACAGACGGGCATAAGTTCCTTCCATATCTTGTGGTTGTGATCGATGAGTATGCTGATCTTACAATGACAGGCGGTGCAAACTCCGAAGCACGCAAGAGTGCAAAGAATATCAGTGACTCGATCGTACGTCTCGCTCAGAAAGGTAGAGCTGCAGGTATCCATGTCATAATCGCTACGCAGCGTCCATCCGTGAATGTGATCACAGGTCTCATCAAGACTAACTTCCCTACAAGAATCGCCTTCAGAGTGGTTTCTGGCGTGGATTCAAGAACAATTCTTGATTCATACGGAGCCGAAAACCTCATCGGTAGAGGAGATATGCTCTACTATGCCGGCGTCGAGATGGAGCGTGTGCAGTGTGCTCTTGTCAGCATGGCGGAAATCAATAAGATCACCAAGTTCATCGGAGACCAGACAGGTTACAGGCAGTGCTGCAATACGCCGTATTATCTCCCTGTTCCAGAGTCGCAGGACGGTGAAACAAGTGGCGGCAGCATAGATATGGACAAGCTTGATCCTCTCTTTGAAGATGCAGCACGTATGGTTGTCACATCACAAAGAGGCTCGACATCAGACCTTCAGAGAAAGATGGGCATGGGATATGCAAGAGCAGGTAGAGTGATGGACCAGCTTGCAGCAGCCGGCATCGTCGGACCTCAGGAAGGATCCAAGCCTCGTCAGGTGCTTGTCACCACATTTGACGAACTTGACGAGATACTTTCACATTTCATTTCATGAAAGCATTCAAGGTAATATCCTCAATAGTTCTGGCATTGACTATGTCAGTGCTCGCTTATGGCCAGGATATCGATAGTATGCTGACGAAGGTTCAGGAAGATGCTTCCAATGCCTTTGTCAGTCTGGAATACTCTGCAGAAATTGCGGGTGCCGATGGAACTGTAAAAGATAAGGGAACCATTGAAGCTCAGGACAAGATGTGGCACCTGAAAGGTACTTTGCTGGAAATCTATACTGATGCTGACGGCACCTGGATTCTTGATGATGATGCCAAGGAGGCTTATATTGAACCGGCATGGTCATACGACGACCTGCGGACTTTCTACGCATCCGTCGTTTCGGCCGGTTCTATGCTGAAGGTAAAATCATTGAATACCGTGCTTTCAGAAAAAAGGCCTGCGGAATTCTTTACTCCGATCCTTGATGACGGCTGGGTGATCACTGACCTTCGATAAGCGTGAATCCTGAAGAACACCAGGTGCAGAATTCATTGTTGTCGTCATAGATCAGACAACCTTCGAGATCTGGACGTGACTCAAGGAATCTCTTGGATTCTTCCAGACCGATCACCATGCAATATGTAGCGTATGCATCAGCCATCGTAGCGTCAGGAGCCACTATTGTAGCGCTAAGTAGATTATGATCAGCAGGATAGCCCGTACGAGGATCAATCGTATGGGCGTATTTTTTTCCGTCCTTTACATAGAATTTACGGTAGTTGCCTGATGTCACGATGCCGTGAGGACCCGCTGGAGCCCGGAAGATTCCCTGCATCTGAGCTCCAAGTTCCTGATTGCCGTCCACAGGCTTGTCAATGCCTAATGACCATGGCTGACCGGAAGGATTCACTCCGTCACAGAATATTTCTCCGATGTCCACAAGCATATCCTTGACCCCGATGCTGTACAGGTAACTGGCTACAAGGTCGCAGCTGTACCCCTGTGCTATAGCATTATAATTCAATTTTGGAAGCAGATATACTCTGTCAAGCTGATACTCTTCCGCCTCATAGTCGAATGCAAACGGATTCATGTCGCTTCTGTATATCGAATATGGATTGAGCTTGTCAAACACCATTACCTTCTTCAGGTCCTTTACCAGCATTTTCAGTCCGCAATCTTCCATTGTGACTGCAATCTTCTCGTCAGATGGCATGTCGCCCTCTGAGAATCCGAATCCCCAGAGATCGAAAAGCGGCCCTGCAGCTACATCTACTGCTCCGTCTGTCTCTTCGTAAATTTCATATGCCTTTGAGTAGATGTCAATGAAGATGCTGTCCGGCTTGATTGTTCCTCCTGCGTTGAACTGGGAAAGCAACGATTTGCTGTTGTAGCCTGACAATGAGTTGTCGATGTCGACAAGGATTGCATCGATGGAATCTCGAATCTCTTCCGGACGCACGGAAACTCCTTTCAGGTTCATCTTCACAGCATATGTTCCGCCCTGGGCGAATCCTGTTATTGTGATATAGCGGTCTTTCGGAGTGCAGGCAGAAGTGAGGATGATCAATGCAGCTGAAATGGCTCCGAAGAGATATTTATATAATGTCTGTTTCATAAATAATCAAATTAATGGGCCAAGCATGTCGCTTGGGCAAAGTATTTGTACAAAGTTAGCGGATTTTCCAATTTAAATGCCGATATTTGCACTTTTGTGAAACTAATTTGTACGATATAGAATGAGTCTTAGAAAACTTGTTTTGTTAGCAGCTGCCATTCTGGCTATCGCTTCATGTAAGAAGGACGAAGAAGAGTCTCTTCCGTATCTTGATGGCGCGGTGACTTTTTATACACCTGATTTTGTGGAGCCAGGTCAGAAAATTGTCATGACCCCGAAGGGAATTCAGCATCCTGAGGGAAAAGGTGTCGGATATTTCTGGCTGGTATCTCCTGGAGACATCAGAGATACGACCAGATATGAAAACGGTCTTTCATACAATGGAAAACCATCTGACGGTTCATACACATTCGTGTTTCCTGATGACCTGACGACATATTCGTTCTCTTGCTATGCATATGCTGACGGATATTCTACTACATCTGCAAAGCGTAGCGTGACGGTTGTAAAGAGTGGTCTGAACGGATCATTGACAGGAACAGGCCTGATGTCGAGAGATGAACATATCACTGTGGATGGTGATAATTACTATTATGTAAGAATAGGGAACCTTGATTGGTTCAGAAATAATCTCGCAACTGATAATGGTGGAGCTCCATATGCAAATGTAGAAATCATGTCAGACATTCTTGGAAGATTCTACAACTATAAGGATGCCTTGACAGCATGCCCTGAAGGATGGAGACTTCCTACAGAGGAGGACTGGCTGTCACTTGGAAGAGCATTGGGCGCTGAATGTGAGAAGTTCGGTGTAATTCCTGACGTAGCATCGAAGCTCATGGTTGATGTGAGTTTCAATGGTATGCAGATGTGGGAATATTGGCCGGAAGTCGGTGAAAAGACCAATTCAAGCTTTATGTCCATGATCCCTGCAGGTTTTGCCAATCTTGGTGTAAGGTCTGCAGATGGTTCTTATAAGGATGTCGAGTCCAACGGTGTATATGAATATGCGACGTTCTGGACAGCTGATGCAGATGATGACGGAATGGCATATTACCGCTATCTGATCTGTGACCAGGCAGATATGATGATCAGTAAAGGTGATCCTGAAGCATTTGGAGCAAGTGTACGTTGCGTCCGCGACGTCAGATAAGAAGACCTACATAGAGGCAATGATTTCCAATGCCCCGATCAGCAGCCACGTAAGCCATTCGGTAAGTCGGACCAGCAGATCGGGGCATATTTCTGCCCTGCTGAGAACGAGAGTTGCGGCAGCTGAAGGGATGAGTATGCCTGTCAGAGGCAATGCTATGAGGTTGGTAAGCAGGAAGTATAGTGGAAAAGTACCGAAGTGTATCCAGGCCAGAGGTGCTGTGGCTGCCTGACATGCAGTCGACATTGAAAAAGAGTTCCACATCCATCTGGCAGGCCTGGTGATCAGGCGGGAGAACTTTGCACCATCTTCGTCAGGCCACATTCCTTTCAGCCATGGGTGGATGAACGCGATTCCCGCCATGGCGGCATACGAGAGCTGAAAACCTGCAGAACGTATTGAAGACGGTGATATGCATAGCTGTATCACTAGTGCTGCAAGCAGGATGTTTCCTGTGCTTCGGTAACGTCCCGTAAGTCGCGCGCATTCATTCAGGACAATGAATATGAAAGCTCTTGTTATGGAAGGTCCTGCGCCTGTAGCCAATGTGTAGACGCCGCACAGAAGTACGGTCAGCAAGGATCTTGTCCATAATGCCGTACGACTATATCCGATCAACGACAGCATGCGGTTTATCATAAGGTAAATGACTCCAAGATGAAGTCCTGACAGGGCGAGTATATGCGATGCTCCGCTTTTACGGAATATCTCTGTGATGTCCGGGCTCATCCCGCTGCGTTCTCCGGTGAGGATCGCCTTTATGAATACATTTGTCTGTGGCCGGCTGAATCTTATGCTGTCGGCTGATGCTTCCAGCCAACCTCCGATCATGTCAAAGACTGACGTTGTGTCATATGATGAGACCGATATTTCGATTGATGTGAGCCCGCATAAGGCTCCGGTAGTCATGGCTGCCCCTATGATCAGGCATCGTTTGCACCTGTCTGATAAGGAAAAATGATTACGAAGCATCAGGATGAATGAGAATATTGTCAGCGCCGAGATTAAGGATATATGGACGATAATGCCCCCTGAGATGGCTCCGGCGTAGACTGCAGCTGCGATTCCGGCTGCAAAAGGAAGTGCAAACCCTGCTGTTTCTCTCTCCACTGTCATTTGATTCCAATTTTTGGCTAAAGTAGCGATTATTTTTATAACTTTGCAAAGATGTGCGCCAATAATTTTAAAACGTGCACAACAGTTGGGAAAATTGAATAAACCTATAATATCATGATCATTTTAGTACTCAATTGCGGAAGCTCGTCACTTAAGTATCAGCTCCTTGATATGAAGAATGATGAGGTCTATGATCTCCTCGCAAAAGGTCTCGTCGAGAGGATCGGTATGGAAATCGGCTGTCTCAAGCATCAGGCGACCGGAAAGGAAAAGTTTGAGAAGGAGATGCCTATCGCAGACCATACAGTAGGTATCAAAGCTGTACTTGAAGCCCTTCTTGACAAGGAATACGGTGTTCTTACCACACTCGAGGATATCGAAGCTGTAGGTCACCGTGTGGTTCACGGCGCAGAGGAATTCGTATGCAGCCAGCTCATTACTGATGCTGTAATCGCACAGCTCGAGAAGTGCTCGGTATTCGCGCCTCTTCACAACCCTGCCAACATCCTTGGCATCAAGGCTGTGACTGCTGTTCTTCCGGATGTGCCACAGGTCGGTGTATTTGACACAGCATTCCATCAGACCATGCCTTCATATGCATACATGTATGCACTTCCGTATGAGTATTACGAGAAATATGGCATCCGTCGCTACGGCTTCCACGGAACAAGCCACAAGTATGTATCAGCAAAGGGAGCTAAGTTCGCAGGACTTGATCTCAACTACTCAAAGATCATTACATGCCACCTCGGCAACGGCAGCTCGATTGCAGCGGTGGTAAACGGAAAGTCAATCGATACAACAATGGGCTTCACTCCGCTTGAGGGTCTCATCATGGGTACGCGTTGCGGTAATATCGACCCTGAGGTCGTGACTTATATCCAGGAGAAGGAAGGTCTTTCAGCTTCTGAGATGAGCAAGGTGCTCAACAAGAAGAGTGGTTTCCTTGGTCTTTCATGCGTGTCTTCAGATGCACGTGACCTTGACAATGCTGCCAATGAGGGCGATGCGAAGGCAAAGCTTACTCTCAAGAAACTTACATATGACATCACCAAGTTCATCGGTGCTTATGCTGCAGCAATGAACGGCGTCGACCTTATCATCTTCACAGGTGGTATCGGTGAGAACAACAGCCGTCTCCGTCGCCGCGTATGCGAGAACCTTACATATCTCGGAGTCAAGTTCGACTATGATGCGAATGTTGTAAGAGGTGAGGATACTATCCTTACACTTCCTGACTCAAAGGTGAAGGTTGCCCTCATCACTACAAATGAGGAGCTGATGATCGCTCGCGACACAATGCACATCGTTCAGAATGAAGAAGAATAAATCATTATTCTGAGGCCGCGCTGCGGCCTCATTGTTTTATATAGATATAATATGCTAAAGAGTTTTTCAGAAATATTTGCTGAACTTCAGAGCCGCGGCGACAAGAAGAGAATGGTTGCTGCCTGGGGTGTTGACAGTCATACGATAGCAGCTGCAGCTAAAGCTGTCGAGCTTGGTCTTGCAGAAGTTACCCTCGTAGGTGATGAGAATATGATCGCTGATGCATGTAAGGAAGAAGGTGTAGATGTTGCAAGATTTACAGTAGTGCATAATCCTTCTGAGATGGCTTCAGTTGCTCAGGCTGTACAGATGATCCGTGAGGGTCAGGGCGATTTCCTCATGAAGGGACTCTGTTCTACAGACAAGTTCCTTCGTGCTATCCTCAACAAGGAGACAGGTCTTCTCCCTCCTAAGGGAACCCTTACTCACTGTACTACACTCGAGATTCCAAGCTATCATAAGCTTCTTTTTGTCGGTGACGTGGCAGTGATCCCGGCTCCTGATTTCAAGCAGAAGCAGGTCATCATGGGCTGCCTTGTGCAGGCTGCAAAGTCTGTCGGTGTGGAGAAACCTAAGGTTGCCATTCTTGCAGCGACAGAGCAGGTTCTCACAAGTCAGCCGGCTTCAGTCGAGGCTGCCATGCTTTCAAAGATGGTGGAACGCGGACAGATCAAGGGATGTATTGCAGACGGTCCTCTTGCACTCGATGTAGCTATCGATATGGAATCAGTGCAGATCAAGGGTCTTGTGAGCCCGGTTGCGGGTGATGCAGACTGCATACTTTTCCCTAACATCGAGTCCGGCAATGTCTTCTATAAGGCAAATTCAAAGCTTGTTCCAGGCGTAAAGCAGGCGGGACTTCTTGTAGGTGCAAAGGTTCCTTGCGTGCTTTCAAGCCGTGCTGACAGCATTGAGACTAAACTTAATTCAATTGCTGTCGCAGCAATGTTTTAATTAAAGCTATGAAAGGAAAAGTACTTATAATCAATCCGGGTTCGACTTCGACAAAGATCGGATTCTATCAGGATGGCCAGCAGCTTTTCGAGACAAATCTTACTCATTCAGCTGAGGAAATTGCCAAGTATGAGTCTGTAATGGACCAGGGTGATATGCGCAGGACAGCCATTACCGGTTTCCTTGCAGAGAACGGAGTGGAGCTTGACTCCATCGATCTCATCATGGCCCGCGGAGGTCTCATCACTCCGATCGAGGCAGGTGTGTATGAAGTGACACAGGAAATGCGCGAAGCATTGATCGAAGGCCGTAACGGAGTCCATGCATGTAATCTGAGTGCCCTCATCGCTGATGATATGGCTTCTGATATCAACAAGTCGCGTCAGGCAAAAGGGGATTCAGCCGTATGCAAGGCATATATCGCGGATGCTCCTACATCAGACGAGATGCTTCCGGAGCTCAAGCTTACAGGACATCCTGAATTCGAGCGCAGGGCAGCATTCCATACATTGAACTCACGTGCTATGGTCCGTCGTTATGCGCGTAACGTAGGAAAGACAAACAAGGATGTGACAGTGATCGTTGCTCACATGGGTGGCGGTTCATCAGTATCACTTCATAGAAATGGTCTTGTAATTGATGTGAATGATGCTCTCGGTGGTGATGGTCCTATGAGCCCTGAACGTGCTGGCTCTGTGCCTGCATTCCCGCTTGTGGATCTTTGCTTCAGCGGCAAGTATACCAAGGCAGAGATCAGGAAGATGCTTGTGGGAAAGGGTGGTGCTGTCGCACATCTGGGAACTAATGACTTCAGAGAGATTACTGCGCGAGCTCAGGAAGGAGACGAGGCTTGTGCAAACTTCCTCAAGGCTTTCTGCGTGTCTGTTGCAAAATATATCGGTGCGGTAGCTACTGTGGTCTGCGGAAAGGTGGATGCAATTGTCCTCACAGGAGGTATCGCCTATAGCAAGCCGATCACATCAGCTATTGCAGAAATGGTTCAGTTCATAGCCCCTGTTGAAGTGTATGCAGGAGAAAATGAACTTGAATCACTTGCGGAGAATGGTTACGGAATCCTTGCAGGAGAGTTTGAAATCAAGCGCTATCATAGATAGCAAGTTGATGATCATACTATAAAGAAAAAGCAGAAGCCCTTAAGGTTTCTGCTTTTCTTTTACTCGAACATGTTCTTTTTCGGGAGTAATGAACTGTAAAGCTCACGACACTGGCGGAAAAGAGTTTCTGTGTATTTTGCCTGATTAGGACCTCTCCATGTGCTGGTGTTGCTTATGAGTATCCAGCATTCTCCGTCAGGATATTTGTGGACAAGTGCACAAGTACCGGAAAGAGTTCCTGTGCGAGTCCATCCTTTATCAGGGTGTGTATCGTTCCAACCAAGAGAGAATGTGTCCCTGTCGTAGTAGCCGGTCATCTGCTCAACAGCCTCAGGAGAAATGATGTCCGGAACTTCAGGACTGCCGTCTATAGATGCTACGAGACGGGCAATCTCGATAGGGGAGCCGCACCACGCGCCTGCACCCTGCAGCAACGGTATATTGTTTCCGCCGTAACAGCGCTCGACCATCACACCATTGTCTGTATAGTCCTCAATATATTTGCCGTCACCCTCGTGAGTGTAGTAACGAACTTCATTAGGCTTCTTGTCCTCGTAATAGTTCCCGGCAATATGCATGTCGAAGCATCCTGCAGGCTCCAGCACCTGGGTGCGGATGAACTCCTCATAAGGCATTCCTGAGACCTTTTCAATGATCTCTGACAGAAGCAGATAACCAAGGTTGGAATACTGCTGCCACGAGCCAGGCTTGAATCTGAGCGGACGGTTGAGAACCACACTGTAGAAATCCTTTGCTTCAGGAACATGATCTATTCTCAGCTGGTGCTTCACATCACGTGATGAGAAGAGAGGATCTCTTCCGAATCCAGCCTGATGTCTGAGAAGATGTTCTACTGTGATCTTCTTATAATCCCTGTATCTAATAAGTGATGTGAATATCGAATCGTTGAGGATGCCTCGTGGGCCGAAGACCGTGTCCCTGATACTGAGCGAATCCCTGTCCTGGAGCACCATGATTCCTGCAGCTGTGATAAGCTTCGAAACAGAAGCCATACGTAGGATGTGTCCCGGCTCCATCGGTATTCCGAGTTCTTCGTCTGCCCAGCCGTATCCCTTCGCATAGACGAGAGAATCTCCTCTTGTGATTGCAAGCGAAGCTCCCTTCATCTCCCATCTCTTGATATATTTCTCCATCCTGCTGTCCAGTCCGGAGAGTTCGGGTATGTCTGAAAGGGCATTGGTGATGCTGTCGTTCAGTCTGATAAGCTTCACGATCTCTTCTTCCGGCATTTCAACGCGGTCAGACCTGCGTGAGACAGCAGAAAAGATAATGAAGAACAGACCAACGATGGAAAGCAGTGTCAGAATCTTTTTCTCCATTCCGACCTCCTAAAGCAAACCTGCCCTGCGGGCGTACTCAATGATGAATTCTGCGGTTCCTTCTACGCCGAGGATGCTTGAATCAAGACAAAGGTCATATGTTGAAGCGACTCCCCAGTTTCCGAAAGTGTAGTAGTTGTAGTAATCAGCTCTTCCCTTATCCTTCTTCTCCATGAGTGCTGTAGCCTTTTCTTTTGAAAGACCTTCCCTTTCCATGATTCTGGCTACACGCGCTTCTTCCGATGAGGTAAGGAATACGTTCAGGGTGCATCCGCTGTCACGAAGGACATAGTCTGAACATCTTCCTACAATTACAGCCGATCCCTGTTCTGCAATATTGCGTATTGTCGAACACTGGATGTTGAAGAGATTCTCATCACTCATATAGTTGTCCGGATCTCCTCCGATATTGCTGCCGAAGATGGAAGTTAAAGAGAAGAAACGCTTCTTCTCATCGCTCTTGACAAAGAGTTCTGCACTGAATCCGCTTTCCTGAGCGGCCTTGGTAATGAGTTCGTTGTCGTACACAGGGATTTCAAGTCTGCGTCCAAGCGCATCAGCAACGTCTTTTCCGCCGCTTCCGAACTGTCTTCCGATTGTTATGATGAGCTTCTTCATAATGTTTAGATTGTGCTGCCAAGGATTGAAGGGTCATCACCGTCATTGAGCTTGCCGAGCTTCTTGAGGAGCCTGCTCAAGAGGATGATTGTAAGTATGCTTGCAAGTCCGTCTGCTATAGGGT
The DNA here is from genome assembly GCA_017555445.1 of Bacteroidales bacterium. The sequence goes on along the minus strand of JAFZGK010000097.1, from coordinate 16,574 downwards.
AACTCATCCAGATTCCTTTATCTGCAAAAGCCATAGGCAGGAGGTACAGACATGGAAGCAGGAAAAGTAGCTGACGTGAGAGCGAAAGTATGATTGATTTCCTCACCATACCCAGACTCTGGAAAAGATTGGATGCTGCAATCTGGAATCCCACGATAGGAAGCATGATGTTCATGATCCTGATGCCTCGGGATGACATTGCAAGCAACTCCGCGTCTCGAGTGAATACTCCCACTATTGCTCGTGGAGCGAGCTCGGTGATAAGGAATCCGATCAATGTCACAAGTACTGCAAACCTGGCTGTCTTCCAGAATACTTCCTTTACTCGACTGTACTTTCTGGCTCCATAATTATATCCGGCGATGGGCTGCATGCCCTGATTAAGACCCAGACATATCATGATGAACATGAAGTTGATTCGGTTGCATATTCCGTATGCACCGATTCCAAGGTCGCCGCTGTATCTGAGGAACTGCTGATTGATGAAAAGACTGACAAGACATGCTGCCGCATTCATTAGGAACGGGCCAAGACCGATGGCCATCGAATCCTTCGCTACTCTCAGGTCAAGTCTGAATATGCCTTTCTCAAAATGAACTTCTCTCTTTCTGTTGTTGAAATGGTTCAGGACAAACAGGAATGCTGCTGCCTGAGCAATGACTGTAGCCCATGCGGCTCCAGCTATTCCCATATCAAGGACAAAGATGAAGATCGGGTCAAGGATTGCATTGAAAAGCACAGTGAATATTGTCAGACCCATGGCCTTGCGAGGGTTTCCTGTCGATCGCATGGCTGCGTTGAGTCCGAAATAGAGGTGAGTGATTATGTTGCCATAAAGAATGACCTTCATGTACTCCTTTGCGTATGGAAGAGTGTTCTCGCTCGCTCCGAAGAAATAGAGGATAGGGTCAATGAAAATCAGTGCCACTGCCATGAAGACAACTCCGATTATGACGTTCAATGATACTACATTGCCGAGCACCTTGTTGGCAGCAGAATAGTTCTTCTGTCCGAGGAGAACTGAAAGCATAGTGGCTGCACCGGCTCCTACGAGGGTACCGAATGCAGTGGACAGGTTCATGAGTGGAAAAGTGACAGCAAGTCCTGAGATCGCCAGAGGACCTACTCCCTGACCGATGAAGATGCTGTCGACCATATTATAAAGCGAAGCTGCTATCTGTGCAATGATCGCAGGTAATGCGTATTGCTTTAGCAGCTTGCTTATCTTTTCTGTTCCGAGTTCTAAAGGTATTGAATTTCCTTGAGCCATCTGTTAATCCTCCGGTTTAGCGGTAAGTTCGATTTCAAAGACCAGAGGAGCGTATCCTGGAATGTTAGATCCGCTTCCGCTCGACTGATAGCCCAGCGTCGACATGAATACTCCTATACCTTTTTCGTTGGCTTTCATCTGCTTGATGGTCTTTGCAAAACCAGAAATCAGACTGTTTCCGTCAAGCTTGATGTCTCCGTATTCTTCTGCCATCGTAACCGGAAGTGGCTTGTAGATGTTTCCATTCTTGTACAGACCGTTGTCTTTGGCTACCTTCTCGATAGTTGTGTCGAATACAAGTCCGTTGAGGAGCTTGCCTGTATAGTTGATATAGATTGTAGTGTCGCTCTTGAGGGTGTCGAGTGATGTCGGCTTCTCAAGCTGCTGGTAATAGAAACCATATGAGAGTGAATCGGAAATGCGCTTTCCATGGTAGATGTCCATGTTATTGTCGAAGTAGGTTCCGATTTCCTTGAGTTCCCAAGTATAGATATCTTCTGCAAAGTCAACCACAGTGATATCGTAAATGTTGCCTGTGCCTGTGCTGCTGGTTTGAAGATATTCCTCTTCTGTCTCATAGACCTTATAGCTCATGAGCCAGCTTGGGATGATGACAGTCTTGCTTCCGCCTTTCTTCATGCCTCTGATCGCTTCCAGTATACCTGTCTGGATCGATCCGGGAGTTGTGAACCATTTTTCCGGTCCGTAATAAGTGGTGGTGTCATATGTTCCCATCTGCTTTGCAGTCTCTTTTGTGTTATATGAAGTGATGTTGCCTTCAAGGTCTCTCACTACATAATTCACAAAAGCCACACCTGAATCGGCTACAGCATACTGCGTACCCTCTTTCTCTTCAAGGACATAAATACCGAGTCCGGTAGGTCTTGCATCCGGATGATTTACCTGGAGCCATGCATCGAAATATCTTTTGCTGGCATCGTTTGCGCCTGCCTTAGGCTCTTTGGCGCAGCTGAAGATGCATAGGGCTGCTGCTATGGAAAATGCTATTGCAATTGTCTTCTTCATTATTCCTAATCAAATTTGAACCGACAAAGATAATAAAAATAGTGATAGGCTCTACTCGTTTGTGACGCTGACCACCCAAATCTTATAAAGCAGCGCTGATTTTGCAGGAATCATGCCAAATGTACTGTTGCCAAATCCGTATTTTCCGCTGAAGATGATCTCGCATTCCTCACCTGCACGTACTCCCATCAAGCCCTTTCTCACACCGTCAACAAGCTCAGCCTCAGTGATGTTTACCTCCATAAGGTTATAGTCGGGATCTGTAAGGTCCCAGCCTGCCTGCTCTGCGGTAGCCTGGTGATTGGTGACGAACATGTTCGATGCGCTTACGCTTCCGTTGAAAGTGTAGCCGGCATAGTAGAAGCCGACATGACCGTCTGCCTGAAGTTCTTCACCCGTACCTTCAACCTTCACAAGTCTGTTGGAACCTCCGTTTCTCACTACGCGGAGGGTGTCGGAACCGCCTTCAGCATTCTTGACCACCATGCTTTTGGTGATGTAGGAGTCTATCTGGTCCTCCTGCCTGTTATATGTAACTTCAAGCTGTTCCTTGACGCATGAAGCTGTCGCCATGCATGCAAGTGCTGCAGCAAGAATCAGTATCATTCTTCTCATATTTCTTCAGTCAGAAATTTATGTGTATATGTTTCTATATATTTTCCTGCCTCGGATATGTCCTTGATGTCTGCAGGAATATGTAATCTGCCGCCTGCGGCATTCTCGTGGCCGCCACCGTTGAAGTATGTGCGGGCGCAAAGGTTGGCGGATGTGCCTTTCTTTGACCTTATCGATACTCTGACCCTGTTTCCGTCTTCTTTCAGGAGCAGACTCATTCTCACTTTGCCTATTGTCAGCGGCATGTTCACAAATCCCTCTGTCTCTCCTTCTCTGATGTCGTATTCTCTTAATGTCTCAGCATCGAGAACTATGTATGCAACTCCGTCCTCAGTGATTTTCATCAGGTCTTTCATTGCGTGTCCCATCAGCCTTAACCTGTTCTCTCTCTGCATGTTGTAGAGTTCCAATATGATGTTGTCCCTGTCAACTCCGACGGACAGGAGATCTGATGCCATCTTGAGGGTGGAAGGGAATACCGAGTTTGCGAAATTGTTGGTGTCAGTCGTCATTCCTGTCATCAGGGCGACGGCACTCTCCTTGGGAAGTCTGCCGGCATCGCCGTCAACCGCCGTGGTCTTTAAAAGCACATGATAGAGGAGTTCTGATGCAGATGATACTTCTGTCTCCGAGAAGACGAGGTTGAATCGTTCGACATCCGGATTCAGGTGATGGTCGATGAGCACCTTGGCTGCCGATGATGACTGCAGAACTTCTTCGAGTCTGTCCGTGCGGTGGAATGCATTGAAATCCAGACATATTATCAGGTCGCCTTCTGTAATGGCAGCTTTTACTTCTTCAGCTTGTCTGTCAGCGATGAGGATGTCCTTGCCGGCACTTTCACCAACCAGGAAATCAAGGTAGTCCGGATAGCTGTCTGAGATGGCTATTCTGACATTTTCCTTGCCTGCGGCTCTGAGAAAATGGTACATTGCCACGCTGCTGCCCATCGCGTCCCCGTCAGGTTTCATATGGGTTACGATCACGCATTTCGACGAGTTGTCAATCAGTCTCTCGAACTTTCTTATGTCGGTAATATTCAGATCAGTCATCGCTATTGCTTTTTTGACGGTGCAAAATTACAAATTATATTGCATTTCATAAATCAATTTCCTAACTTTGTCCGGAATTTGAAAAAAATAAAACAATACTATAATGAATTCAATTGTAAGAAAGGTTTTCACCTACCTCCTTCTCCCAGCTGCTATCGTGGGATTGACTTATGCTCTTGTTACCAGCATCATGGAACCAGTAGAGTTCAACAAGCACAAGGATTACCGTCAGGACATCGCTGTTCAGAGACTTAAGGACATCCGTGACCTTCAGGTAGCTTTCAAGAATGTGAATGGACACTACACTTCTGACATCGACTCACTCAAGGCTTTCTACAACGAAGGCAAGATGAAGGTGGTAATGCAGATCGGTTCAAAGGATGACTCACTTGCTATGGCTAACACTCAGGCTCTCAAGAAGAGAAATCCACGTATCAAGCCAGAGGATATGCTCAAGCTTTATCAGCAGGGACAGTCTCTCGTATTCACCATTGAAAACGAGATCGCTGTGAAGGATACACTCTTCCACACTCGTGAGAACTTCCGTGTTGACTCACTCGCTTTCATTCCATTCTGCGGTGATTCAGTTATCATGGAGTCTACAGTTAAGAAGGTATCAGGTGTAAACGTTCCTCTCTTTGAGGCTAAGATGCCTTGGAAGAAGCTCCTCAAGGGACTTAACAACCAGCTCCGTATCAACCTCGATGCTCAGCTCGAGGATCAGGGCAAGTATCAGGGTCTCATGGTCGGTAGCATCGACGCACCTAACAACAACGCAGGTAACTGGGAGTAATCTCTCATGAATCAGAATAATATTGACAGAATATCCATTCAAGTCGGCTTGAGTGGATATTCTTTTCGCTTAGAGGCCGATGGTCAGCAGCGTTCTTCCGGTTGGATGAGCGCTGACCGTATTTTCACCACACATGAGTTTCAGAAGAGATATGAAGATGTAGAGATAGCTCTATTTACGCCGAAGACGACTTTGGTGCCATCTCAGTTCTATACTCATGAAGGCAGGAGACATCATCTTTCTGATGTTGTCAGACTTTCGGAATCAGATTCTGTTGATTCTGTCGAGGTGCCGGAAATCGGTGCTGTGATGGTCTTTTCGAACAACGTAGGAGAGACTTTGTCAAAGGTGATTTCAGAGACTGTGCTTACTACTGACGGAAGAAAGGTAAAACCCCTTCCTGAACATTATTACATGCTCAAGAGTCTTTCAAAGGTAACCGAATATAACAAGATTCTTGCGTCATACATGGATGGCAGACTTTATCTTGTGATTGCTCAGGGCAACAGTCTGGTTCTCTGCAATTCATTCGTGGCACCTGACTTCACCACAGCAGAATATTTTATCTTTCTGGCCATGAAGAAGCTTCAGCTCAATCCTGAAGTGTCGACAATCTGTTTCAGAACGCCCCTCGATCAGGATCAGGAAATGTCTCTGTATCGTTATTTCAAAAGTGTCGATCTTATATAATATATAAGGTATATAATGAGGATCATCGGTGGTAAATTAAAGGGAAAGACAATTCTCCCTCCTCAAGGTTATAAGGCGCGTCCTACAACTGATTTTGCAAAGGAAGGACTTTTCAATATCCTGAACAACGAATATGAGATGGAGGGGCTTCAGGTTCTTGACCTCTTTGGTGGTACCGGAGCAATCTCATATGAGTTCGCATCCCGTGGCGCTTCCATGGTCTATTGTGTCGAAATGCTTCCGTTGCATGCCAACTTCATCAAGTCACAGGCTGCCAAGTTCGGCATGAAGAATCTGACAGTCGTCCGTCACAATGTTTTTGAATTTCTCGAGATATGTCATGAGAAATTCGATATTATCTTTGCCGATCCCCCATATGCTCTTGAGGATCTGGCGACAATTCCTGACAAGGTGTTCGCCCGTGATATTCTTCATCCGGGAGCATACCTGATCCTTGAACATCCGGAGGAGTTCAATTTCGAATCTCATCAGTATTTCGTCAAGGAAAGGAAATACGGTAATGTGCATTTCTCATTCTTTGAAATGCCTGAACGTCAATAATGGTTCCGTATATAAAATGTAGTGTAAATTAGTGTTTTATGAACTTTAACCTGAAAGAAGTATTCCAGCCAAAACTTTTTGAGCTGTTCAAGAAAGGTCAGTACGACAAGAACAAATTCATGTCTGACCTTATTGCCGGTATCATTGTCGGCATCATTGCACTTCCGCTTGCAATCGCGTTCGGTATTGCCAGCGGTGTTACCCCTCAGCAGGGTCTCATAACTGCCATCGTCGCAGGTTTCCTCATCTCATTCTTCGGCGGATCGAACTTCCTTATCGGAGGTCCTACAGGTGCCTTCATCGTAATTGTAGCGGGAATCGTAAGCCAGTATGGAATGCAGGGTCTCATCATTGCTACCATCATGGCGGGTGTGTTCCTCGTGGTGATGGGTGTCTGCAAGATGGGAGCGATCTTCAAGTTCATCCCATATCCTATCGTTGTGGGATTCACCAGCGGTATCGCTTTGACTATCTTCTCGACCCAGATGAAGGACTTTTTCGGTCTACCGCTCGATCTTGAGGTGCCCGCAGGCTTCATTCCGCAGTGGATATGCTATTTCCAGAATGCAGGTTCCGTGAACTGGGTAGAGCTTGTCATGAGTGTCGTATGTCTTGTGATCTGCTTCAGCTGGGGTAAGGTGACCAAGAAGGTACCGGGATCACTCATCGCACTTATCATCGGTACTCTTGCATCAGTGCTCCTGAGCAAGTTTGCCGGCGTGGAGCTCGCAACCATCGGTTCAAAGTTCCCTGAACTTGCCAATGGTCTTCCTATGCCGAAACCTGTTGCTCCAGAGTTCGATTATGAGACTGTAAAAGGCCTTGTTTCACCAGCTTTCACAATCGCCATCCTTTGTGCAATCGAGTCTCTTCTCGCTGCTATGGTGGCAGACGGTGCTACAGGTAAGCGTCATCACGCGAACACCGAGCTCATAGGCCAAGGTATCGCGAACATCGTGACTCCGCTTTTCGGAGGTATTCCTGCAACTGGTGCTCTTGCTCGTACAATGGCTAGCATCAACAATGGCGGTAAGTCGCCTGTGACAGGTATCATTCACGCTATTGTCCTTCTTCTGATCTATCTTTTCCTCATGCCGTATGCGGTATATATTCCTCTTTCATGCCTTGCTGCCATCCTTGTTCAGGTAGCATACAACATGAGTGAGTGGAGGACATTCAAGTATCTTCTCAAAGGTGACAAGTCAGATGTGGCTGTGCTTCTTCTTACATTCTTCCTCACTGTGATCGTAGACCTTACAGTGGCAATCGAGGTGGGTGTAGTGCTTGCAATCGTACTCTTCGTACGTCGTGTGATGCAGACATCTTCAATTCATGTCCTTGAGAACAACCAGATTGCCGCGACAGAGGATTCTGAGGTGGCGTCTATGGAAGATACTGACCGTCTTGATATCCCTCAGGGAGTTGAGGTATATGAGATCGACGGACCTTTCTTCTTCGGACTTGCAAGCCGTTTTGAGGAGCTTGAGCAGATGAAGAAGCCAGGTACCAAAGTCCGCATCATCCGTATGCGTAAGGTGCCGTTCATTGATTCAACAGGTGTAAACAACCTTCGCAATCTTTGTGAGCGTACCCGCAAGAGGGGAGTGACTGTGATTCTTTCCGGTGTTACCGACAAGGTATATGAGACTCTCGTGAAGTTCGGTGTGGATAAGGAGATCGGTGCAGACAATATCTTCCCGCACATTGTTCCGGCTCTTGCAAAGGCTAAGGAGCTTGCAGAGTAGCAAGCCGTAGTCACCATCCTGGTTGACTACGGATGCTTACATCAGCATAGCTGACACATCCGTTCCTGAAGTGAGGGCGTTGCGGATTTCGGTGGATGAGATGTTCACCATCGGCGCATCAAGAATCTGAATTCTATAAGCAGGATCTTCTTCAAGAAGGTCCTGTTTTATTATGTCCAGGTCGAAGCCTGTTCTAGGGAATACAGCAACGCCGAATTCTGTCAGGATGCGCTTGTAGTCGCGCCATTTTCTGATCGAGTCGAGATTGTCGGCTCCTATTATCAATGTGAATGAATTGTCTGGTTCACGATCTGTGAGAGCGTCCAGCGTCCTGATCGTATAATGCGGCTCAGGCATGTTCAGTTCGATGTCGTCGACCTTGACCTTCTGGTTCAGCGATCTTCTTTCCACGGCTTCTGCTGCGGCTTCATAGCGGTCGCGTCCGCTTGCGCTGCTTATGCAGTCCTTGAGAGGATTCTTTGGCGATACGATAAGGTATACCATATCAAATCCGGCCACCTCGACAACGTGTTCAATAATTGCGAGGTGGCCGATATGTAATGGATTGAACGATCCGCTGTAGACTGCGATCTTCATTGATTCCTGTCCTTATTTCTTGAGAAAGTCTCCGACTACGCTTTCAGCTTCAGCAAATGCTGTCTGGAGGTCGTCATTCACAAGCACGTAGTCGAATTTGCCAGCTGCGAATTCCATCTCTGATGCAGCCTTGGCAACGCGTCGGTCGATAGCTTCCTGAGTGTCTGTGCCACGACCATTGAGCCTTTCTCGGAGAACTTCCACTGATGGAGCCTGGATGAATACAGAAAGGGCCTGGTCTCCGAAGATCCTCTTGAGGTTCACGCCGCCCTGAACATCGATGTCGAAGACGATTGCATGTCCCTTGGCCCAGATCCTTTCAACTTCAGAGCGGAGAGTTCCGTAGAACGATCCTGCATACACTTCCTCATACTCCACGAACTTGTCTTCTGCGATCATCTGTCTGAACTCGTCAGATGTGAAGAAATAGTATTCGATACCATGTTTTTCCTCGCCGCGAGGTGCGCGTGAAGTGGCTGAAATGGAGAATTCGAGCTCCGGATGAAGTCCTAGAAGATGGTTTACTATAGTGCTTTTGCCAGCGCCTGAAGGTGCCGAAAATATGACTACCTTATTGCTCATATAATTTGTGTTATAAGATTCGAACCGATTGTTTTAATATTCGGCAAAATTAATTAATTTTGCGGAGTTTTGTGAATAGTAAACGATTTTTAAACAAATTATACGATTATGATTTCTTACAAAGAACTCGGTCTTGTGAACACTAAAGAGATGTTCGCTAAGGCTATCGACGGTGGCTACGCCATCCCTGCATTCAACTTCAACAACATGGAGCAGCTTCAGGCAATCGTTTCAGCAGCAGCTGAGACAAAGTCTCCAGTTATCCTTCAGGTTTCTAAGGGCGCACGTCAGTACGCTAACCAGACTCTCCTCCGTTACATGGCTGAGGGTGCTGTAGAGTACGCTAAGGAGCTCGGTTGGGAGAACCCACAGATCGTTCTTCACCTCGACCACGGTGACTCTTTCGAGACTTGCAAGAGCTGTATCGATATGGGCTTCTCTTCAGTTATGATCGACGGTTCACACCTCCCATACGATGAGAACGTAGCTCTTACTAAGAAGGTTGTTGACTATGCACACCAGTTCGACGTAACAGTTGAGGGTGAGCTCGGAGTTCTCGCAGGTGTTGAGGATGAGGTTAGCTCAGACCACCACACTTACACTAAGCCAGAGGAAGTTGTTGACTTCGTTACAAAGACTGGTTGCGACTCACTCGCTATCTCAATCGGTACTTCACACGGTGCTTATAAGTTCACTCCAGAGCAGTGTACAACTGACCCTGAGACTGGTCTCCTCGTTCCACCTATGCTCGCATTCGACGTTCTCGAGGGCGTAGAGAAGGAGCTCCCTGGATTCCCAATCGTTCTCCACGGTTCTTCATCAGTTCCACAGGAGGAGGTTGCAACTATCAACCAGTACGGTGGTGCTCTCAAGGCAGCTATCGGTATTCCTGAGCCATGGCTCCGTAAGGCAGCTGAGTCAGCAGTATGTAAGATCAACATCGACTCAGACTCACGTCTTGCTATGACTGCAGCTATCCGCGAGGTATTCGCTACCAAGCCAGCTGAGTTCGACCCACGTAAGTACCTCGGTCCTGCACGTGACAACATGAAGAAGCAGTACATCCACAAGATCGTGAACGTACTCGGTTCTAACGGTAAGGCAGAGTAATTCATACTCCCGAAATAAAAAATCTCCGAATCAACGATTCGGAGATTTTTTATTTTGTAGCGATGTAATCCTGATAGTCTTCCATCGAGCGGAGAATGACGTCTTTTGCTACGTCAGGGCCGTAGATGCTGATGAACTGCATTCGGCTTGTATGCTCGCCCGGAATGTCCTTGTATGTGCTGAAGTAGTGGATGAGTCGGCGGATGATGTCAGATGGTACCTGCTCGATGTCTGTCATCATTCCATAGACTGCATCGCTCTTGAGGACGGCTATGATCTTGTCGTCAGCCTGATTGTGGTCCAGAAGTCTGAGACCGCCGATAGGACGGGCATTCACGATGACGTCTCCATGTGTCACGTCCTTCTCAGTCAGAACGCAGATATCAAGAGGGTCACCGTCACCTTCGACATCAAAACGTACGAGTGCCTTGTTGGTGAGTTCAGCCATCTTGGGACCGCAATATGTCCTTGGAAGGAATCCGTAGAGTGATGGAACTATATTCGAGAATTTCTGAGGACGGTCAAGCGAAAGATAGCCTGACTCCTTGTCCACTTCATATTTTACTGTGTCTGTAGGCACGATCTCGATGAATGCCCTGACCTGGTCAGGGACTTCATTTCCAAGGCTTATTCCGTGCCAAGGATGTGCTTTATGTGCGTGGCTGAAATCCATCTGGTAAGTTTTAAATCACACAAAGTTATAAAGTTTCGCCATAAAAGGCAATCATAATCCTATTTATTTAAGATTCTTTCTCCTACGATTCTTGCAGCTATCTTCACAAGTTCTTCGCACGGACGCTTCTTGTAGTACTCTGCTGTCCTGTCGGAAGGTTCCGGACTTTCCTTTATAATGCCGGCACCGCTTCCCATAGGTACGAGGCCAAGCAGTTCTCTGCATACGATGGATCCGTTGATCTTCCTGAAATCTTCCGCCATGTCCTGAACGAGTGCATAGTTACCAGTCCTTGCTGTCTTGATGGATGGATCATCGGCAGGGCATATAAGTCCGCTGAGGAATGTCATTCCGCTTACGGCGCCGCAGACCTCGCGCATCCTTCCCATGCCGCCTCCGAATCCGGACGCTATCGAAGCAGCTGTCTTTTCGTCAAGTCCGAAGACGTCGCAATAGGCCAGAACAACGGCCTGACAACAGTTGTATCCTCCTTCCTTGAACAGTTTACCTGCTTTCTCTACTCTTTCCTCCAGATTGATCATACTCTGTTTATTTTAATGACATTCTTAAGGTTACGTATCTGTGATATCACCTTGTCAAGCTCAAGGTTGCTTGGTACGGCGATTTTCATATTGATATCATATGTGCCCTGACGGTCGTTTTCAGTCACATTGAACTGTCTGAGTGATGCTCTGAATGAGTTGACGATGTCCATTATCTCATTGATGACTGATGCCTCCAGTGCTGCAATCACTCTCAAGCCTGTCTGGAAGTTTCCGCTGCTTGGAGTCTCGCTCCATTTCACCTTCTGAATGCGGTAAGGATACATGTCAATCAGTCTGGATGCATTCGGACATGACATACGGTGTATCTTGATTCCTTCTGTCCTGGTCACGAAGCCGAATACGTCATCACCGAACACAGGATTGCAGCATTTCGCCATCCTGTAGTCGATTCCGCGTACATTTTTCGCGTCAATGACCAGAATGTCGTCATTGCCTTTGCTTTCTGTCACGCCAGGTTTTGATGCCTTCTTTTCCTGTTCCTGGGCAACGGCCTGTTCGTTTTCTGAAGCGGTGAGCACATTCTTTACATCAGCGACATCAAGATCACCCTCGCCGATAGCTGCATAGAATGCATTGACTGTCTTGAACTGGAACTTCTTGAGCATTGTGGCCATGGTCTTGTCGTCAAGCTCCAGTTTCCAGTTCTTCAGGCGTCTTCCGAGAAGTTCCTTTCCGTCTGCTGCCTTCTTGAGTTCGGCCTCGTCCAGCTTCTGGCGGATCTTGTTTCGCGCCTTGTTGGTCACAACTATATTGAGCCAGTCAGATGACGGCTTCTGATTCTTGCCGGACATGATCTCCACGATATCTCCGGTCTTTAGCTTCTCTGTGATTCTTACTGCCTTTCCGTTGATCTTGCCGCCGGTACACTTGATACCGAGATTGGTGTGTATGTCGAACGCGAAGTCAAGAACAGTAGCGCCGGCAGGCAGCTTGCGGAGTTCTCCTGAAGGTGTGAAGACGAAGACTTCGCGGGTAGGGAGATCATGCACCTCATCCTCATAATATGAAGTCATCGGGTCTCCATCTGATCCGAGAGGGTTTTCAAGAGCCCTTCGCACTGCTGTAAGCCATTTGTCCAAAGTAGCCTCGTGACGGATTCCCTTATATGACCAATGGGATGCAAGGCCGCTTTCCGCCATGTCATCCATCCTCTTAGTCCTGATCTGCACTTCCAGGAAGCTTCCCTCGCGGTTCTTTACAGTGATATGAAGAGATTCATATCCGTTGGGCTTAGGATTGGAGATCCAGTCGCGCAGTCTCTTCGTATCAGATTCATACTCCTCTGTCACATATGAGAATACCTTCCAGCAGAGTGCATGCTCGACAGCCTTGTCCTCCTCGCAGTCGATGATGAAGCGGATAGCGAAGACGTCGAATACGCCCTCGAACGACACTTTCTGCTTCTGCATCTTCTTGTAGATGGAGAGAGCAGTCTTCGTTCTGACCTTCAGCTTGTACTGGATTCCCTCATCCGAGAGCTTCTGCTTGAGAGGCTCGATGAACTGAGTCATCAGCTTCTGTCTGTCTCCTTCTGTGCTCTTGAGCTTGTTTGTGATAGCTCTGTACTGCTCTGGATCTGCATAACGGAAATATATGTCCTCGAGCTCGCTCTTGATGTTGTAAAGGCCAAGCTGATGTGCAAGAGGAATGTAGAGCATCATTGTCTCCAGAACCTTTCTTTCGCGTGAAGGTTTCGGAAACATCTCCAATGACCTCATCACTTCCAGTCTGTCCGCAATCTTGAGTACAGTAACTCGCGGATCCTTGGAATATGAAACGATAAGCTTCTTATAATTCTCAGCTTCAAGGCGGGTGTCCTTCGGATTGATAGTAGAAATCTTGTTGAGTCCGTCAACTATGGTATAGACATCCTTTCCGAATCCGGCAGATTCAATATCCAGATCAGGACAGAACCTTACAGATTCGTGCAGGAAGACAGCAGCAATACATTCTGCAGAAAGACCGATCTCGTCACAGGCAATCACAGCAACTGCCACCGGGTGCTCGATAAAGGGAACCCCATTGCTTCGTGTGCGCTCCTTAAGCGCCTCATCAGCAATGTTATAGGCTTTGCGTATCATGGCCTTTCCGACCTCGTCATATCTTGGGAACAATTCGTCAATCCTGTCCATATCCGTCCGTTTTATAACAATCTTCAAAGTTACGAAAATTATTCTGAAATATAGTTATGGCCCGCACTTTGCCTCGGCTAATATTGAAACTTTAAAAATTAAAAGTATATGAAACGAATCTTACTGACCTTTATGGTCATTGTCGCCGGGCTTTCAATGATGGCTCCCGACATAAACGCACAGTCAGGATACAATCCTCCTCCTGCGACTGCCCGTCAGAAGAGGCATGATGCCTGGCACAAGGACATGGCAGAGTTCAGAGCACGTTCGGAGCAGGAAAGACATCTTAATGCCCTGGCAGACTCCCTTGCATCAGTGCAGGCTGCAGCGGCAATAAAGAATCAGGACTTTGTGCTCGAAGCGCAGAGTGTCACATTCAAGAACGGTGCTAATACCTTTGTCAATTCGACCACCAACTTCATCGCTGTGAAAGGAAACAGAGCTGTGGTGCAGATCTCCCCAAGCAATTTCGCATCTGGACCTAACGGTGTCGGTGGTGTCACAGTGGACGGTATGATTACAGACAGAAGCATTACAAGGAACAACAAAGGTACAATTACCTATTCAATGAATGTAATGGGTGTAGGAATCAACGCTCAGGTGGAGATATACATGTATCCGAACACCAACAGTGCTACAGCGACAATCTACCCTAACTTCAATTCCAATACAGTCTGGATTCAGGGAAACATCGTTCCATATGAGAATTCGAATGTCATAGAAGGAAGTTCATTGTAAATATCATTAAAACATAGAAAATCATGAAGAAGATCTTATTTTTCTCAGCACTGGCCCTCATGGCGGTTGCATGCCACAAGGAGCCATATCCGCAGGACAGCGACATGGAGTATCTCGTCTATACTGCACCTGCAAAGAATGTGAATTTCACACAGTTCCAGACCTTTGACCTGGTGGACAGCCTCCTTATCATCGGCCAGAGCGACAAACCGCAGTATTCGCAGTCAAATAATGCACTTGCTCTTATCCAGCAGTTCAGAGTAAATATGGAAAAGTTGGGATATATCTATACACCGTCCAATCCGGATGCGGATCTCGGAATCCAGCTTACATATATCGTAAAGACCGAAAGATATGTCCAGTACTTCAAGGACCCATACTGGTGGCTTGACTATCCGGGATATTGGCCTTCAGGATATTGGGGCAACTGGTTCGGATATAATTATCCATATCCTGTGACCTACACATATACTACAAACGCACTTATCACGGACATGGTCAACCTTACAGGTGAAGAGCAGGCCGGAACCCCTCTTGAGATCGTATGGTCATGCTACATCGGCGGTCCTGCAAGCTCAAGCGTAAATTACGATGTCGACAGAATGAAAGCATCCATCGACCAGGCCTTCGCTCAGTCGCCATATCTTTCGCGGACATCAACTTCAAGATAGTTAATCAATAAAAAGAATGAGATATGAAAAAGATCATATATATAATCGCAGCTTCATTAGCATTCCTGCTTATGTCAGCTGAGGCGGATGCCCAGATGGGAAAGAGGACATACGTGAATGGCGGCTGGCAGTTCAACGGAACTTTGGGAAATGAATTTGTGGAGACAGCCCAGGGATATGGTGCCTACCTCGAAGGAGGTTACTACATCAGTCCGATGGTAGCTTTCGGCGGATTTGCAAGCTTCAATACAAACAACGAATACATCCCTAAGGAGACCTACACATTCGAAGACAAGTCAGCTCTCACCACAGACCTTGACAAGTCCATCTATCAGGTGCCATTTGGAGCTACAGTAAGACTCCGTTTCATGACAACCATGTTCCAGCCTTACATCGAAGCCAAGATCGGTACCGAATATGCAACCCAGAGTACCTACATGTCAACCTTTGTCAACAGACAGGACAATTGGGGATTCTACATTTCTCCTGAGATCGGATTCACAGTATTCCCGTTCCCTAAGGATGACTTCGGTTTCCACCTTGCAGCATATTACAGCTTTGCGACAAACCAGAATGATGCACATGACATCAAGGGACTCAACAACCTCGGTTTCAAGCTTGGTATAGCCTTCTGATGACAGTTCAGAAGAACAAGGACTTTACACTCTGAACCGGCAATGCCGGATCCGTCGGCCTGAAGGCAGTCACAGGAAGGCGGCAGAGTGTAATTTCTTGTGTGTTTATGGCTTTAAAACGGAAAAAAGTTGCAAAATAATTTGCAGACAAAGAAAAAAAATGTACCTTTGCAGTCCCAATTCGAGAGGAGCTCAATTGAGACCCAGCGAAACGGACACGGATTGATTCGTTAGCTCAGTAGGTAGAGCACAACACTTTTAATGTTGGGGTCTTGGGTTCGAGCCCCAAACGAATCACAAGAACAGTTCTTTTAACAAATGCTTCCCTAGCTCAGTTGGTAGAGCACGACACTCTTAATGTTGGGGTCCAGGGTTCGAGCCCCTGGGGGAGCACAAAGGCAGTTCAGAAATGAACTGCCTTTTTTGTGTATGAAGGTGTTAAGTTTATTCATAAATTTTGATGCATAATCATAAATTTACTATATTAGCTGAACTAAACTAATAACACTACATTTTATGAAAAGGATTATTTCTATTTTCGCTGCTCTCGTTATGATGGCAGGTGCTCTTCAGGCACAGGAACTTACAAACTTCATGTTTGGTGGTCCTAGAGTGGTTTCTCCTGATATCCAGGGTGAGACTATCACTTTCAACTTCAGAGCTGACTATGCTACAACAGTAAAGCTCTCTGGTTCATGGATGCCTGGTTACGGTATGACAATCGATATGACTAGAGGCGAAGGAAATGTATGGTCTGTTACTATTCCTACTCCAGCTCCAGAAATCTACACTTATAGCTTCGTTGTTGACGGTGTTTCAGTAAACGACCCTCAGAACGTAATGGTACAGCGTGACGGTAGCCGTTACCTCAGCATGCTTCTCGTTGATGGAGAACTTACTGAGAACTATAAGGCTACTGACAAGAGAGGTACTGTAAGCAATCCTTGGTATGACAGCAAGATCCTCGGCATCAACCGTCGTCTTACTGTTTACACACCTTACGGTTATGAGGCTAACACAAAGACTAAGTATCCTGTTCTTTACCTCCTCCATGGTGCAGGTGGTGACGAGGAAGCTTGGTCATCAATGGGTCGCGCAGCTCAGATCCTTGACAACCT
>JAFZGK010000005.1 GCA_017555445.1 Bacteroidales bacterium | reverse complement strand
CCGCTTCTGCGCAAGGCCTTCAAGACTTCGGGAAAGCCGGTTTCTGCAAAGGCTTTTGTGGTGGGACTCGGATATTATGAGTTCTACTTCAACGGTCAGAAACTCGGTGATGAAGTTCTTGTGCCGAACCAGACCAACTATTCAGAGCGTCCGCTGGTAGGTCAGTATGGCCCTACATCTGATGATCTCTTCAGGAATTACCGCGTTCTTTACACAGCATACGATCTTACAGACCTTATCGTCGAGGGAGATAATGTTGCCGGTGCGATAGTCGGTGAGGGCTTCTACAATGCAGTAGGTCAGTATCAGATACCTTTCGGATCTTCACGTTTCCTCTGTCAGATCGAAGTCGGCTATGAAGACGGCAGCAAGGATATCATCTGCTCTGACGGTACCTGGAAGAGCAAGGAGTCTCCGATTCTCGTGAACGGTCTGTTCGAGGGAGAGGTATATGATGCCAATAGGGAGACAAAGGATTGGGCTACAGTCCTCTGCGATGACTCCGACTGGCAGAATGCAGCCATCAGAAAGGCACCTGCAGGAGAACTTACCGCTCATACATCTCCGGGAGATGTCATTTATGATGTGCTGAAGCCGGTTTCTGTTATAAGACTCGATGACGGCAGCTATGATGTCGATTTCGGTGTCGAGATCACCGGTTGGGTGAGATTCATGGACTTCAGAGGCGAGAAGGGTGATACGCTTTCTGTTAAATATGAGAATGACCAGATTCTCATGTATGACAAATACATATTTGATGGAAATCTCGTTGAGGAGTATGCTCCAAGATTCACATTCTACACCTTCAGCAAGGTGAATGTTTCAGGACTCGAGGATCTCAAGCCTGAGATGCTTCAAGCGGAATGGGTATGCACAAATCTTCCTAAGGTGGCGGAGTTTACATCATCGAACGATCTTTTCGGACAGATTCTGGACATCTGGCACCGCAGCCAGCTTGACAACAGCCATGGCGGACTTGCCAGCGACTGCCCTCACCGAGAGCGCTCGGGCTATACAGGTGACGGACAGGTTTCTGCAGCAGCCGTTATGGAATATTTCGATGCAGCTGCATTCTACAGAAAGTGGGTGCGTGACATGAACGACTGTCAGAACGTGAAGACCGGACATGTCCCTAACGTAGCTCCTACAAACAACGGTGCAGGCGGAATATCATGGGGAGCGGCGATCGGTATAATTCCGTGGGAGTTCTATCTCCATTATGGCGATGCAAGCATTCTTGCAGATAATTATCACGCAATGAAGGAATATGTGAGGTTTATGGAGAATCTTACAGGCCCTGACTATGTGATAGATGCAACGAAGGATCCGGACATTGAGGCCAACTGCGGCATCATGGGCTCTCTTGGAGACTGGTGTAGTCCGTTCGGAAATCCGGATCGTGGGGTCCTGCATCAGTTCTATTTCTGGCATTGCGTGGACATCCTTGCAAAGAGTGCTGAAATTCTTGGATTTACAGACGATCATACAAGATATTCTGAGCTTCGGGAGAAACTTTATAACGCCTTCCACAACAGATACTACAGAGCAGAAGATAAAACCTATGGACCTAATGGAGCTAATGTGTTTGCTCTTAGGATGGGTGTTCCGGAGGACCGTAAGGCTGATGTTGTCGAGGCTCTCAGAAAAGAAATGGTTGAGGATCATGACGGACATCTCTTTACAGGAATCTTCGGTTCCAGATATCTTTTTGAGGTTCTTGGTCAGGTAGGCCTGAACGATCTGGCTTATGAGGCTTTGGATAAGAAGACATTCCCAAGCTTTGGTGCGTGGATTGAAGCCGGTGCTACCACTACCTGGGAGAATTGGAATGGTAACGGATCGCATAATCATCCAATGTTCGGCGGCGGTCTCGTGTGGTTTGGAAATACATTGGCTGGCGTTAACAATGTGGAGGAGGCTCCTGGATACAGGCATATCGAGGTAAGGCCGATACCTGTTGAGAAGGAATATTCTGCAACATATTCGTATAAGACGCCTTATGGTGTTGTGACATCTTCAGTGAAGAATTCCAAGAAGTCATTTGACCTTACTGTCACTATTCCTGTCGGTTCACATGCTACCGTTACCCTTCCTTACTCGGGTGAGGTTCATGAAATCGGTCAGGGTACATATAAATTTTCAGATAAAAAATAATAAATTGTAAGATTATGAAAATCAAACATATATTGGCAATGGTAGTCCTTGCTGTCGCAGGACTGGCATCCTGCCAGAAAGAAGAGGATTTCACTCTTGAAAACACATATCATCTTGACAATCTTCTGGTTGCCAAGGCTGAGGGATTCAATGACGAACTGTATACGTTTACAGTGGAGCTTGCAGAGGAAGGTGTCAGCGGTTCCAACGGAAATTATTCCGGAACAGGAAAGGTCATCAGCTACCGTTTTTATGGCAGCAAGTATTTCCTTGACACATCCATCTATTCTCCTGTAGAAGCGGGTTCGGAGTCAGACGGTTCTTATGTAGCGTCACAGTCGACCATCTATGATGTTGTGGACGGCAAGGCTGTTCCTGTAGGCATTGCTGACGGATATGTATATGTGGCTAAGGATAATACGGCATACAGATTCTCGACAACATCGAGACTGAAAGACGGTTCTGAGTTCAAGTTCGTTTCAGGATGCACCATCGATTTCCCTAAGCTCCCTAAATACAAGTATCTCCCTACCTTCATCCAGAAGTATGAGGCTGCTGACCGTACTGCTCTCGAGCTTGCGAATGGAACGCTCGCAATGGACGGTGCCGCCTATACAGGACAGGGTCTTCTCTTCCATCTCGAGTTCCCTGGCAAGTTCGATTATGCGGACGGTACTTATCTGGTTGACGAGGGTTATATGAAGGGATTCCTTAACGATATATATGCAGCATGGGGTGCTGTATGGGATGAAGGATCACGCGTCATCGAGTATACAGAGACAGGTAATGCTGTGTCATTCTATCTCACCACTCAGATCATCAGATTCTCAACCCTCGATGATGGAAAGAGAAGAGTGGAGATCGATTGCGATGATGTTGTATATATCTATGAGGGAGATATTTAGTCTCATAGTTTAAAGACATGAAAATACGATTTCATCATATTGTCATAAGTCTGCTGGCTCTGCCAGCAGGCTTTTTCAATGTTCAAGGACAAGAAAAGACCGACTGGCTGACTCCAGTGGACTTCTCCATTGAAGAGTTCCGTCAGCCATCGGTCTCTTATGCTCCCTTCATCCGCTGGTGGTGGCCGGGAGGTGATGTTGAGCCGGAAGAACTCCGTCGTGAACTTCAGATGTTTGCAGACCATCACATAGGAGGAGTCGAGATACAGGCTTTTGCCTTGGTCATACCCCCTCCTATGCCACGTATGGGAAAGATAATGAGCTTTGATACGGCTCCGTATTATGATAACCTGTCAGTTGTGATGGAGGAGGCGTTACGCCTTGGACTGACTGTCGATCTTACTCATGGAAGCGGCTGGCCTGCGTCAGGCTCTCACATTTCTGAGGCTGAAGAGAATCGTTCCCTCCAGTTCGGAATGACCGATATTCCTGCTTCCGGAGGCAAGGTGGAAATACCTCGCCCTGAGCGTCAGGACAGTGAGTTTTCAACTCTCGTAGCCCTTTTGGATGCACAGATTGCAGTGTCTGAAGATTCTCCGATCAAGATACACGATGTATCTGTCATCGGAAACTTGTCTTCCGATGTGGTGGAATTCAAGGACGGCAAGGCTGGAGAGGGGCTTCGCAGGGTGCTGATCTCCCTATGGTCGGTGCCGTCACAGGAAACTAATATGATTGTTGCCAAGGCAGGTGCAGGAAATGTACTTGATCACCTTGATTCCAATGTTGTCGTAAAGAGCTATGAACATTATTTTGGTACGGAAACAGGTCTTGACAGATATTATGGACGTCCTTTCAGAAGCATCTTCAATGATAGCTATGAATTTAAGGTGGACAGACATTTTACATCTGATTTCATTGAGACATTCCGTTCCCGAAGAGGATATGACCCGACTCCATGGCTTCCTGCCAACATATGGTTCGGATACAACAACATGTATGATAATGAGCATGACAGCCCTGAGTTCACCTTCTCGGAAGAGGACTGGCGACTCCGTTATGATTATGACCTCACTGTCAGCGACCTCATCAGGACTCATCTCTTGAAAGGTTCTGCCGATTGGGCGGAAAAGAGGGGGCTGATGCACAAGACCCAGCCGTACGGGCTTCCTCTTGACTATATGAGGGCTGCCGCGGATGCTTCTATTCCTGAAGTCGAGAACATGCTTTTCGACGGAGGAAGCGAGGGCGGAATAAAGATGATCACTTCAGGAGCCATGCTTTATGACAAGCCTGTAGTGTCCTCAGAGTCAGGTGTCCATATCAACAGAGGTCTCATGATGACCCCGCAAAAGCTTCGTCTTACAGTGGATAAGCTTCTTTCAAGCGGTGTCAATCAGATCATATGGCATGGAACACCTTATAAATACACTGCAGGAGGAAAGCCTTGGCAGCCTTTCTACAACTCCATGATCGGCACTGACTTTTCGTCTGACCTTTATGAGGAGAATGTGTTCTGGGAGGAGGTTGCAGATGTAAACGCTTATGCTCAGAGAGCGCAGTATATGATGCGTAGCGGAAAAGCTGATGCCGATGTATTGGTGTACTATCCGTTTTTGGAATATCCTGTAGATGTGGCAAATCCGGAAGAGATTCTATATTTTGGTTATCTCCCTGCGACAGAGCCACTTCTTGCTTCACGAGAAGTTTCGGAAAAGCAGCACTCAAAATGGGTTCAGAGTATATGGCCTATTCTTAATGCTATCGAGAAGAAAGGTTTGACTTGGGCTTGGGTTAACGATGAATCATTGCAGCATATGACTGCTTCAGAGGATGGTCGTCTCCATATTCGTGGTAATGATTATGAGGGTCTTTTACTCCATGATCTTCCATATATTCAGAAGGAGACAGCATTGCATCTGAGCAGACAGAAAAACACAAACATACTCATATCAGGTTCACTCCCTACAATGCAGCCATCATTTAAGGACTATAAAAAGAACGATAAAAAGACAGAAAGTCTGATGCGCAAGGTTGCAAGGGGTAGAAATGTGTGCACTTCTCTTGATGAATGGCCTGTTTCAGGACCTGTCAGGATTATTGATGGCGGCGAAAGTATCCGACAGTATCGTAGAATTCTTCCGGACGGAGGAATCATACAGATGTTTTGGAATCCTTGTGATTCATGGAAACAGTTCGACCTGAGCATTGATATGGCTTATGCATATTGGCTTGATGCGGAAGATGGTTCTGTCAGAAAAGCTCTCCGTCATGAAAGCGGTGTCGTTTCTGTTACCTTAGCTCCTCAGACTTCAAGATTCCTCTATCTTTCAGAGAATCCTGTCGCGGATGCTGCAGAACCTTTTGAACCTTCAGAAGGCGAGGTCTTCATGTGTCTTGACAAATGGGATGTGACAGCCGGTGAAGTTGTTGTTGAAGATATGGTCTTGACAGACTGGAGAGAAGTTGAGGCGCTTGCAGACAGTGCAGATGAAGCAGTATATATGACATCCTTTACATTTGACGGCCAGGATGGTTCGTACGTCCTTGATCTCGGTGATGTTTATTATACTGCTGAGGTCGCTTTGAACGGAAGACCTGCAGGAGCACGCAGTTTCGGACCATTCAGATTTGATGTCACTGATATGCTTGTGTCAGGTGAAAACACTGTGACTGTCAAGGTCAAGGTTTCAGAATATAATTCAAAGGCCAAGCTGGGAAGCGAAGGAGATGTATATTACAGTTCGCTTGTCGGCAAAGGACGTATGGCAAACGGTCTCGCAGGACCGGTCACCATCCGTTGCGTTGAGTAAGACATCTGTATCGGATATAAGAAAAGAGGAAAGCCTTTGTCGGGTTTTCCTCTTTTCCGTTTTATACGAATGATTCTTACTTCGGAAGTCCGAATGTGTCGGTCAGTTCCTGCATCTGGGCATCGGTCATGCCTTCAGGTTCGAAGCCCATGTTCTTTGATGCGATGTAGATGAGTGCCGCCTTGTTGAGCACATCCACCTGGTCGAATGCAGACATGATGTCGGTGTCAACTGCAAAGACTCCATGTTTTTCCCACATCACCACGTCGTAGTCATCATCGATGGCCTTGATTGTGGCTTCCGCAAGTTCCACTCCGCTTGGCATAAGGTAAGGCACCATTCCGAGTCCGCGCGGACAGAAGGCCTTTGTCTCAGGAATCATAGACCAGAGCAGTCTGGTGGCCACATCCTTCTCCATGAACTTTCTGCAATGAGTCATTGCTACAAGTTCGATCGGATGGGTGTGAAGCGATGCACGGTAAGGTGACCCTTTGGCCAGCAGATAATTGTGTACGCTCAGGTGAGACGGCAGTTCCGATGTCGGCATGACAGGATTGTCAGCCACGATCTCATAACTTGCGCAGTCGTCAAGGATGCGGATGATCGATCCGTTTGCCATCGGATCGCGGGCGAGGTCGCGCATGCGCTTCTGAGTGCCTTTGCAATAGAACCAGCAGCCTTTAAGGTGGGGAAGTGTGGTCCCGATCTGCTTTACCTCACTGATTGCAGGCATGTTGCGGATTTCATCGTCAATATGTTCTGTGATGTTGACGGTGATGTTTCCTCCGTTTCTTTCCGCCCAGCCTTTCTCCCAAAGATAACCGGCTGTCTCGGCCACCTGCCATACGGCGGCCGAGAGTCCGGGACGATTTTCCAATATCGATTTCATAGGAACTATTTCAACAATTCAGGAAGGAATGAACTGAGGATAAGCACAGCTATTCCTGTCACAAGTACAAAGATAGTCTTTTTCGAACATCCTTTCCACTCTTTGAGGATGATGCCCCATACGTTGGAGAAGGTCACATTCAGCGCCATCAGGATGCAGAACGCAAGTGTGTCCATTGCGCTTCCTGCTTCGAAGAAACTGCGTCCGAGCGACAGTCCGAAGAACTGGCTGTACCAGAGCAGACCGGCGAGAGCACAGAAGAGTATGTTCGAAGCCCAAAGCTTTCCATCCATGTAATCAGAGAAAGTGTTGTTCTTTCTGTTCTGATAAAGGCAATAGATCGCGTTTGTCAGAAATCCTCCGACAGTTACTAGAAGTGTCGCCGGAAGAGTGCGGAACATAGGCTGTGTGAGTTCTCCGAAGTTGATGTCCTTTCCGAATTCGAGGCCGACATTGAAGCATCCGCTCATGAATCCGGCGAGAAGGGCGATAGCCAGTCCCTTAGGGAAGTTGAAATCCTTGACAGCTTCCTTCTTTTCCTCTTCCGAGAGGCTTGCAGACTTCATTCCGCCGGCAACACCGATGATTGCGATACCGATAAGGGTTACAACAACTCCGATGATAACTGCAGCAGTGAGTGACGAGAGGGCATCAAGTTCCGGGAAGAATACATTCAGCAGAACGGGACCCATGATTGTTCCGAGTCCTGCACATGTTCCGAGTGCGATCGACTGTCCGAGTGCGACACCGAGGTAGCGCATCGAGAGTCCGAATGTCAGACCTCCTACTCCCCAAAGTACGCCGAAGACCATTGTCAGAAGTGATTCCTTCGGGTATGAAGCATAGAGCTCAAGCAGTCCATGTCCCTGAGGTACGGCAAGAAGCGCTCCAAGGACAGGGAAGATAAGCCACGCGAACACACCCTGAATGAGCCAGTAGCTTTCCCAGCTCCATTTTTTGATCTTGTTGATAGGAACATAACTGCTCGACTGGCAGAATGCTCCGACCGCAATGATCAGAAGTCCTATAAGAATGTTCATCAGAATGCTATGTTATAAAGTTTTTCGATATCCTCGACTGAGGTAGGACGAGGGTTGCCTCCTGTGCAGACATCATTGTATGCAGCGACAGCAAGATCATGAAGGTCTTCCTTCTTTACTCCGATTTCGCTGAGGTGCTGAGGGATGTTGACGCTGATTGAAAGGTCGCGGACAGCCTTGATTGCAGCTGCAACACCTTCGTCAACGCTCATGTCCTTGGTGTCTACTCCCATAGCTTCTGCGATGCCGAGATATTTTGCACGGGCAGGAGAATCTGCGTTATATTCCATCACATACGGAAGAAGGAGGGCATTAGCCACGCCGTGAGGAGTGTCATAGAATGCTCCGAGAGGGTGAGCCATCGAGTGAACGATACCGAGACCTACGTTAGAGAATCCCATTCCGGCGATATACTGCGCCTCTGCCATGCCTTCACGGGCCTTTACGTCGTTTCCGTCCTGAACTGCGTTATAAAGGTGCTCGTGGATGAGTTGGATGGCCTTGAATTCGAACATGTCGCTCATTGTCCATGCTCCAGGAGTGATATAGCTCTCGATGGCATGGGTAAGCGCGTCAAGTCCTGTAGAAGCTGTAAGACCCTTCGGCATGCTCATCATGAGCTCGCAGTCGATGACAGCGCAGATAGGAATATCGTTAGGATCCACGCACACCATCTTCTTGCGGTTCTCTTCGTCTGTGATCACGTAGTTGATGGTCACCTCTGCGGCAGTACCGGCTGTTGTAGGAACAGCGAATGTTGGGACCGCCTTGTTCTTTGTAGGGGCAACGCCTTCAAGCGAGCGTACGTCAGCGAATTCAGGATTGTTGTTGATGATGCCGATGGCCTTTGCTGTGTCGATAGAGGAACCACCGCCGAGAGCTACCATGCAGTCTGCTCCGGATGCCTTGAATGCAGCAAGTCCGTCGAGAACATTCTTGATTGTAGGATTCGGTTTGATTTCGCTGTAGATTTCGTAAGGAATGCCCGCATCGTTGAGCACTTCCTCGATTTTGGCAGCCACTCCGAACTGGATAAGCGGCTTGTCTGTTACGAGGAGCACCTTCTTGAAGCCTCTTTTCTTGATTTCATCAGCGATTGCAACACGGCAACCTGCGCCGTAGTATGATGTTTCGTTCAATACTATTCTGTTCATGATACTATCTGTTTAAAAGAACTGACTTTTCGTATTCCTTGATCACGGCAATGACGTCGTTGCCTACAGGCACGTTGTTGCGTACACAGAACTCGTCATAGACTGCATTCCATGGCATTGTCTTGCCTTCCTCGATGAGCTGGAGCACCTGGAATGTGTCACCCTCAAGTTCAAGCTTGCCGATGAGTTCTCTTGGCTCGAGGAGAGCTCTTGTCATGCACTTCTGTGCCGAGCGTGAACCGATCACGTATGCGCCGATGCGGTTGATCGATCCGTCGAAGAAGTCGAGTCCGTAATGAACTCTGTCGAGTGCATCCGCACGTACGATCTCCGAGAAGAGGTCCTGAGTCATGTCATCCATGATTGTGACATGGTCTGAGTCCCAGCGTACAGGGCGGCTTACGTGAAGCATGAGTTCAGGTACGAACTGAAGCACGGCAGAAACCTTGTCACCAGGAACTTCTGTAGGATGATAGTGACCTGTATCGATGGTAAGCATCATGTTGTTCTTTGCAGCGTATGCAGTGTAGAAATCGTGTGAACCGACGGTGAAGCTCTCGAGACCGATTCCGAATACCTTTCCTTCGATGCAGTCCTTCATCCACTCCTTCTTCTCTGCGAAGATTTCATCAAGGGATTTCTTGAGGGTGGCGCGATAGAGCGAGTGATTAACAGACACGTCCTTGCAGCCGTCGTGTACCCAAGTATTCATGATACAAGGGTCGTTCTGAGCCTTGCCGATCGCATCGGCGATATCACGGCAACGTCTTGAGTGCTCTACCCAGAACGCACGGATGCTCTCATCAGGGTTTGAGAGAGAAAGATTGCCGCTCTTTGGATGTGAGAATGAAGTCGAATTGAAGTCGAGCTTTGTGTCGTGTTCCTTTGCCCAATCTATCCAGCTCTGGAAATAGTCTACAGTAACTTCGTCACGGTCAACCACTTTGCCCTGAAAGTCTCCGTAGATCTCATGGAGATTGAGTCTGTGGTTACCTGGGATAAGACTCTTTGCTTTCAAGACGTCAGCGCGGAGTTCGTCAATATTTCTTGCCGCTCCAGGATAGTTTCCTGTAGACTGGATACCTCCTGAGAGTGCACCAGCCTGCACCTCAAAACCTTTTACGTCGTCTGCCTGCCAACAGTGCATGCTCAAATGGAAGTTCTGAAGCTGTTCAAGAACCTTCTCTGTGTCAATTCCGAGGGCTGCATATCGCTCCTTGGCGATTTCATAAGCCTGATGGATAAGTGCTTCTTTCATGTTATTATGTGGTTTAGTGATTATTATATCTGTTCTGAATGTCGATGAACTGCTCATATGCCTTATCCCATTCTGAAGTGTTTTCCGGCATATATGTCTTCAGTTCGACAGATGCAGCTGAGATTGCACGCATCTGCGGCAGTGTCTCCACCTTGCCTGCAGACTTGATCTGCATAAGAATGTTTCCAAGAGCTGTTCCTTCTACCGGTCCGCAGATTACAGGCATCTTGAGGGAGTTGGCAGCATATTGCATGAGGTGTCTGTTGAGGGAGCCTCCGCCTATAACATGAAGTTTTCTTATGCTGAACGGAGCCATACTTTCGAGGATTTCCACCACCTGACGATATCTCAGCGCAAGACTTCTGAAGATTACCCTGCAGTATTCTGCCGGACTTTGAGGGACAGCCTGCCCTGTCCTGACGCAATAATCATTGATAGCAGCACTCATCGATGACGGGTGGCTGAAACATGCAGCATCAGGGTCGATAAGGCTTGAGAAATCGGTGGTTTCACAAAGTGCTACAAGTTCTGCTACTCCTTCCGGTGCGTTCTTGAATTCCTTTCGGCACTGCTCGAATATCCAGAGTCCGCAGATGTTCTTCAGAAATCTTGTGGTGCCTTCAATTCCTCCTTCGTTTGTGAAGTTATGATGAAAACTTTCTTCTGTTATGATGGCCTGCGGCGTTTCGATGCCGAGAAGTGACCAGGTTCCGCAACTGAGATATGCATATTCCTCATTTTCGGCAGGGACAGCAGCTACTGCCGATCCTGTGTCATGTCCTGCGACGGTAACCACATCGATTGCCGGAAGGCCAGTGAACTCCTGCACCTGAGTGGTAAGCTGTCCGACTACTGTACCTGGCTGAGTAAGCTTGCCGAATCTTTCGCGTGGTATGCCGAGGGTGTTGAGGATGTCCTCGTCAAGGTCTCCTGTGACAGGATTGAGCATCTGGGAAGTTGAGGCTACGGTGTATTCGCAGATTGCCTTGCCTGTGAGCATGTAGATGAGTGCGTCAGGAATGAAAAGAACCTTGTCTGCCGCCTCAAGTGCTGACCCGCCATTACGCTTGATTGTGTCCATCTGGAAGAGTGAGTTGAAGTCCATGAACTGGATACCTGTCCGGCTATAGACTTCTGATGCAGACATTCTCTCAAAGAATTTCTGCTGAGCCCCCTCTGTATGACTGTCACGATAACAATGAGGAAGTCCCAGGAGTTGTCCGTCCTTTCCGAAGAAAGCAAAGTCGCAGCCCCACGTGTCTATTCCAATTGAATTGAGCTGTATTCCCTCGTCGGCCACTTTTTTAAGGCCCATTAATATTTCATTGTACAGTCCAGCTATGTCCCAGTATAGATGACCGCCTATAGGAATCATTGGGTTGCTGAATCTTGTCAATTCAGTCATCTTTACTTTTTGGCCGTCAAAACTTGCGAGAACTGTCCTTCCGCTTGTTGCGCCGAGGTCAACGGCTAAATAATTAGAAATTTCCATGTTTTAGCGTGATTTTGTGTGGGTTTACTACGCAAATTTATCATGAATGGAAGTAGTATGTCGTATGTTTTTTGGTGTTCAGTATAAATTAAATGACATTTTGGATAGATTGTTCGGAATTTATATTTAAACTTGTAGTGGCTATTTGTTGCCGATTGTTTATTTGACCACGTAAATAACTAACCAAAAATCATGGAGCCTATAAAATATATAGCGCAGAATGAGCGTGATGAACAATGGGGACTTACTGTATGTTCTGTAGGATATCAGAAAGTTGGTGCAGGAGAGGATTATCCGCCTCAGAATCATAATCAGGAGTATCTTTTCAAACCTGATAATGGCAGGGTGCTGTCTGAGTATCAGCTTCTCTATATAGTTGATGGAGAAGGAGTCCTGAATACGCGCAGAGGAGGTCAATATAATATAAAAACAGGAGATATGTTTCTTCTGTTTCCAGGAGAATGGCACTCGTATCGTCCAGATCCGTCTACAGGTTGGAAAGAATATTGGATTGGCTTCAGTGGAGCTAACATAGATCATCGTGTCGATGCAGGATTCTTCTCGGTGGAGAAGCCGGTGTACAATATAGGTTATAGCGAAACTGTAGTAGAATTGTACAGGGAAGCGATCCGTACGGCTACAAGACAGGAGCCATATTTTCAACAATTGCTGGCAGGAGTGGTGAATCATCTCCTTGGTCTGATGTTCATGACCAGTCGTAACAATAGACTTCAACCGGGCAGTGAATTTCCGAAAATCATCGACAAGGCAAGAGCATATCTCCAGGATTCTGTCGAATCAGATATCAGCATGCCTGACGTAGCAGAGTATCTGAACATGAGTTATACGACATTCCGTCATGCCTTCAAGAAATATACAGGACTTTCACCTGCTCAATATTTCATTAATCTTAAGCTTCATAGAGCAAAGGAGATGCTTCGTGGAACGACAGCATCAGTAAAAGAGATTTCTTATATACTCCATTTTGAGAGTCCGGAATATTTTGCTACTGCTTTCAGAAAGAAGACAGGTATGTCGCCAAGCGAGTTCAGAAAAGCATAAACACAAAAACAATAGCACAATGAGAAAGTATTTATTATCTGCATTTGCAGTCTGTGCAGCCTTTGCAGCATGCGCACAGGGTCCCAGACCAGGTTTTGAAGAAAAGACAGTCTATAAGGGAGAGGATCTTGAGATCCGTCAGATTGACGAGCATACATGGCATGGAAACGGACATGTCATGGCAAACGAGGCTATCTACATCATTGAAGGTGAAGACCGTGCCATAGTCCTTGACGCTGGCACAGAGATCAAGGATTATGACAAGATCATTGCTCAGATCACATCAAAGCCAGTTACTCTGATTGCAACTCATGTTCATCCTGACCATACAGGCTCTGCTGTGAATTATTTTGATGAGATCTATATCAATGCAGCCGATATGGTCAATGTTGAATCAATGATGCATGGTTACAAAGGCGAGATCAAGTATCTTGTTGATGGTGAGATTATCGATCTTGGCGGTCGTGAGATCGAAGTTGTATTCACTCCTGGACATACTCCTGGTTCTACCACATTCATGGACAAGGCTGCCGGTTATGGTTTCAGCGGAGACGCATTCGGTTCAGGTAACCTTCTCCTTACCACAAACTGGTCAACCCTTCTCATGACATGCCAGAGGACTCTTGAGTATATGAAGAAGCATAATATAACAAAGCTTTACCCCGGTCACTATATGGGACGCAACTGCGAGACACAGCAGCGCGTTGCGGATATGATGCAGATGAGTCGTGACGTCCTCGATGGTAAGCTTGCAGGAGAAAAGAACCCTCAGGGAATGATGGGACTCAACAATGTACTTTCCATGCATGGAGTCCGCATCAACTACGCTGACAGTGCATTGAAGTAAATCTGGCTATATAACCGCTTGATGCTGACTGACCTGTCATCAATGACCGTTAGTCAGCATCATTGTTTTTATAATATCGTGTTTGCTGACTTCTTGGACTGACGGTGCGTCGTTCTTTGCCACAAAATTTATAACTGTGTAAAAACATGATTCAAATGAAGAAGATTCTATATATTCTCTTGTTGTCTGCAGCCGTTTCTTGCGGCACTGTAAAACAGATGCCAGCCGAATGGGAAGGTACTGAACAGGAAATGGTAGACGTCGGATTCGGTCAGGTCTCCCGTAAAAACCTTGCTTTTTCAGTTTCAGAAGTAGAGATGACCGAAGCTGTGGAAAACATATATACGGATATCTTCGACTTTCTACGCAACAGCATTCCGGGAGTGGTCGTTTCTCAGACGGAGATGGTAGGAGATGTTCCTCATATAGAGATAAGAGGAAATCGTCAGATCTTCCAGGAAAAATAAATAGCAAGTTAGATAATCTTCACGTTCATATCCTTCAACTTGGCCTTGACGTCTTCAGACAGGTTGCTGTCGCATTCTGCCGAATAATCAGTAAGTTTTATATTTCAAGCAGTCTGAAGAACATCACATGCTGCTTTCCACAACCTCTGTGATTTCGCACCTCAGTCCTAAAGCATCAATAATGCGGAAGAAGGTCCCTACTCCAGGTTCTATAAGACCATTCTCTATTTTTGATATATATGTCTTGTTTGTACCTATTTTCTCTGCCAGTTGGGTCTGAGTCATCTTCTCGCGTCTTCTGGCCTCATATATGACCTTGCCTGCGCAATATGCATAAGCCTCTCTACGGAACTGTTCCCGCTCTTCGGTACCGACTTTTCCATATCTCTGATCAAGCAGTTCGTCAATGCTTGTCAGTCTGTTCTCTTTTCCACTCATAGTATTCCTTTTTTAATTTCAACGCCATGTCGATTTCAGCAGAAGGAGTCGTCCTTGACTTTTTGTCAAATCCATTGAAGAGAACGACAAGATTGCCTTCATCAAAAATGAAGAATATCCTCAAGGCCTCCCCGCATGAAGAAATTCTTATCTCAAACAATCCTTCTCTAATATATTTGACAAACTTGACGTTCAGACGTTCCTGAGTCTTAAGCATATCCAGCACATAATATACCTTATCTTTCTGGCGCTCCTTCAATGTGTCAAGAAAATCGATGAAATAATTCTTATACGCCCAAATCTTCCTTTCTTCTTTCATCTCATGCAAATATATCAAAAGTTTATAAATAATTAAACTTTTACCTTGCGGTAATTTTGTCAGCCACAAAGTTCGGGAGAGTTATCCGCGTAAAAAATTTTTACACAGCTATGTGATGAAATCGGGGTCTGAGGACAATCTGCGGGAGGTCCGGGTGAGGGAATTTGTTTGATTTTTGCACCAAAATCAAATAAATATTCATAACATGTTCAATGAAATCATAAAAATAATGGCCCGACAGATAACAGCTGCCGGACCACTCATTTTATAAATATCAGTGCTGTACCGCTTTGAACAGAAAGTGCGGTGCGCTTTTACTTTCCATGATAGATAAGCTTCTTGGTCTGAGGATCGCGTGAGAACATCTTGAAATAGTCCCACATCACCTGCGCTGCAGGCATGAAGTTCCAGTGACCATAGTCAACAACAGCGATTACCTTGATGAGCGGAATCTCACCCTTGTAGAAGAAACCTGTCTCCATCTTGATGCCTTCTCCCTTGTTTGTTGTGAGAGTCTCACGGTCAGCGAGTTCGAGGCCGAAGAGAGGATCCTTAGAGAAGTCGAGCTCTGTAGTGACTTCCATGCCGTTCATCTGCTGATAAGTGTTCCATGCGTTGAGGAAGCT